>JBDZUN010000267.1:0-4386 GCA_040255145.1 Hyphomicrobiales bacterium
ACGTCGAGCAGAAGCTGGCGCGCGCCGGCGGCGGCGGCGCCGCGCGGCCGAAGTCGCTGGGCGAGACCATCATCGCCGACGACGAAGTCAAGGCCATGGCGAACAAGGCCGGCAAGACCAAGGTGCAGGTCAACGTCGATCGTTCCCTGCTCAGCGTCAACGCGGCCCTGACCAGCGTCACCACCGACACCGACGGCGCCGCCGGCGACCTGGTGCAGCCCGACCGCGTCGCCGGCATCGTCATGCCGCCGCAGCGGCGCATGACCATCCGCAATCTGATCATGCCCGGCAGCACCGAGTCGAACGCCATCGAATACACCAAGGAAACCGGCTTCACCAACGCCGCCCGCGTGGTGACGGAAGGGGCGCAGAAGCCGGAATCGACGATGAAGTTCGACCTGGCCAGCACCTCGGTGGCGACCATCGCCCACTGGGTCAAGGCGTCGAAGCAGATCCTGCGCGACGCCAAGATGCTGCGCAGCCATGTCGACGGCCGCCTCCGCTACGGCCTGGCCTATGCCGAGGAAGGCGAACTGCTGATGGGGTCGGGCACGACCGGCAACCTCAACGGCGTCTATACCCAGGCGACGGCGTTCTCGGCCGCCTTCTCGGTGACCGCGCAGTCGGTGCCCGACACGATCCGCCTCGCCATCCTGCAGGCGACGCTGGCGGAGTATCCGGTCGACGGCATCGTGCTCAACCCGATCGACTGGGCGCGCGTCGAGCTGACCAAGGACGGCGAGAATCGCTACATCGCCGGCGGCCCCTGGTCGGCCACGGGCCCGCGCCTGTGGAACCGGCCGGTGGTCGAGACGCAGGCGATGCCGCCCGACAAGTTCCTGACCGGCGCCTTCCAGATGGGCGCGCAGATCTTCGATCGCGAGACCGTGTCGGTCGTGGTCTCGAACGAGGACGGCGACAACTTCGTCAAGAACATGGTGACCATCCTGTGCGAAGAGGCGCTGGCGCTGGCCGTCTACCGGCCGGAAGCCTTCATCAAGGGCGATCTGGGCTACGAGACCTAGTCGATCCCGCAACGGGAGAACGCGACGCCGGGGCGGGCGACTGCCCCGGCGGTTTTGCTCGGTGCTGCGTAAATGTCGGAGGCGACATGCAAGTCGAGATGAAGGCGCTGACCTGCTTCAGGGACCGCGCCGTCGGCATGGTGCGCGAAGGCCAGGTGTTCCGCGTCGAATCCGGGCGCGGGCGCGAGATGGCGAATAACGGCATCGCCGTGCATGTCGGCGGGGTGGCCGGCCCTTTGGACCGCACCCGTTCTGGTGGCGCGACTGGTCCGGTCGCAAATGCCTCATCCTCGCCAGCGGCCCCGGCCTCGCCGGGCTCGACCTCGAGCCGGCACACGGGCGCTGCGAAGTCCTCGCCATCAACGAATCCTGGCGGCGCTGCCGCTGGGCAGCCGCGCTCTACGCGGCGGACGGGGCGTGGTGGCAGACGCGCTCGGCGGAACTCGACCAGGCCGGCTTCGCTGGGCTGCGACTGACTCAGGATTCCGACACGGCGGTAAAGCATCGCGAGGTGCATCTGTTCACGCTGCGCCATCTGCACCGGATCCTGATGGAGGTTCCCGGGGAGATCGGCAGCGGCGGCAATTCCGGCTTCCAGGCGGTCAACGTGGCGCTGCAGTTCGGCGCCCGCGACATCGCCCTGGCGGGCTACGACCTGGCCTGCGAGCGCGGCCTGCACTGGCACGGCCCGCATCCGGCGGGGCTGAACAACCCGACGGCGAAGACGCTGGCGGAATGGCGGCAGCGGCTCGACGACGCCGCGCCGGCGCTGGCCGCCCTGGGGGCGCGGGTCTGCGTCGTCAGCCCGAGCGCGTTGAAGAACTATCCGCGCAGGGATCTGCGCGACTGGCTGGAGGATGGCAATGGCAGTTCCTAGTTTCGAGGCCCGCACGCCGGGCCTGACCTCGCCGGCCCGCGGCGGCGAGGAGGTCTCGATCGAGAGCCCCGGCGTCGACGTGACGCTGAGCCGCACCAGCCGCGCGCTGTGGATCGGCGGCGATGGCGATCTGACCGTCACCATGATGGATGGGCAGGAACTCACGTTGCCGAATGTTCCCGGCGGCATGTGGATCCCCTGCCAGGTTACGATCGTGCACGGGTCGACGACCTGCACCGGCATCGTGGCGCTCTGGTAGCCATGCAGCTCGGGCTGGGCATCGGCATCGGGTTTCCGCGCGGGCGGGGGGGTGGGCCGGCGCCCTATGTCGGGCCGCTCGACTATCGCGCCGGCGCTTTCGGCGCGTGGGGTCTGCGCAAGCTCTACTCCGCCTACGAGGGCCCGGCGGTGCGTGTGCGGCGCTCGACCGACGATGCCGAAATGGACATCGGCTTTGCGGCAGACGGTTCGTTCGACGCGGCGACGGCCAACAGCTTCAAGGGCGGCGGCTCGCTGTTCGCCGTCACGCTCTACGATCAGTCCGGCAACGACCGGCATTTCAGCGAAGGCACGGCCGCGAACCAGCCGCTGGTGTCGGCCGATGGGCCGGACGGCAACTGGGCACTGACCTTCGACGGATCGAACGACCGGATGACGACGCCGTCGTTCTCGCGCGCGCAGCCGGCGACCTACTATTGCGGGTTCAATCCGCTCTTTTGGAGTGCGTTCGATACGGTGTTCGATGGCATCGGCACCGGCAACCAGAACATTTTCATGCAGTTTGGCACGACGCCGGCCATGATCATCTACGCCCAGGCCGCCACGACGCTGTCCGAGAGCTTCGCCTTGACGACGTGGCACACCGCCATGGCGTTGTTCAATGGCGCGTCGAGCGCGTTGCGCCGCGCCAAGAATGCCGCCATTACCGGAGTCAATCCCGGAAGCGCCGGGATCACCGCCGGGCTCTGTCTTGGCCTGAAGGGCGATCTGTCCGGCGGCGGGACCAACGGGAACTTTCGCCTGTCGTATCTGGCGATGTTCGGCGCGGCCGACGACACGACGGCGCAGGATGCGGCGATCGACGCGCTCGCCGGCGCGTTCGGGATTGCGGTCTAAGGTCCGGGAGCGAAGCGCCATGACCGACGCAACCGTCTATATCCCCGTCGCCTCGGTCGACGTGGCCGACCGGCTGAGCCGGGGCGTCTACCGGCTGAGCCGGCCGGTCGGGCATCGGCCGGAGGATTATCGCACCACCCATGCTTTCGGCTGGCTGGTGTATCCGCAGACCGGGGCCGTGGTGCTGGCGCTCGATCCGACGCAGCGCGTGCATTGCCACAAGGACGCGGACCCGACGGTTCTGCTGGAGATCGTGCAGGACGTCACGGACGAGCAGATGCGCGCCCTGCTCGCGGCCTACATCGTCGCCAACGCGGGCGGCACCGTGCCGGTGAAGAATCTCATTCCGCCGGCGGCGCTGGCGGAGGCCTTGACGCACCAGCAGCTCGAGGCCGCCGGCTGGTTCCAGTCGCCGGTCTGACCAGGGAGGGGACGATGAGCGATCCGATGCAGCATGAGAAACGGCACGTCCGTTTCGATCCGACCATCACGCTGGGTCATCTGATCCAGCTCGGCGCGATTCTGGTGCCCTTGTTCATCTGGGGCGTGCGGGTCGAGAAGACCCAGACCGAGCAGCAAGAGCGCATCGCCGCCATGCAGCGCGAGATGGAGCGCGGCGAGATCGTGCTGAACGACAAGCTGCGCTCGCTGCAGTCGACGCTCGATCGCATCGAAACCAAGCTCGACCAGAAGGCCGACAAACCACTGTCGCCGTATCGGCCCTGATCCGCCTGTAAAAATCCTCATCCTGAGCCTGTCGAAGGATGAAGGGCTTGTTGTTCCGAATCCCCCTCACCCCAGCCCTCTCCCCGCGGGGGAGAGGGTGAAGAAAGGAGAGTCCGATGCAGGACATTCTGATTGTATCGCTGGCCGTCAAGCTCGCGTTCGCCGTGGTGGCGATCGCGCTCGGGTGGATGTTTCTGCGCTATCTCGACAAGAGTCTCGAGATCAACTTCCGCACCAACGTGTGGCCCAAGATGTCGAAGACGGGCATCGGGCTGGCGATCTATCACGGCCTGCGCTTCTTCGGCGTCATGCTGCTGATCGGCCTGGTGCTGTCGGCCTGCTCGCCGGCCGAGGCCGCACCACTGCGGTCGGACAAGTACGACCGGCAGATCCAGCGCGCCGCGTCGACCTGGCTGCCCGGCGTGCCGTGGAAAATGTGGAAGGCGCAGCTCTACCAGGAATCGCGGCTGGAGCCGGAGGCCGTCTCGCCGGTCGGCGCCACGGGCATCGCGCAGTTCATGCCCGGCACCTGGGATGCCGTCACGCGCGAGCTGCGCTGGGGCGTCGTCGATCGGCGGCTGGCCGCCCCGTCGATCGAGGCCCGCGCCTACTACATGGCGAAGCTGCGCCGCGCCTGGACGG
>JBDZUN010000268.1:0-4376 GCA_040255145.1 Hyphomicrobiales bacterium
GCGCCGCATGATCGACCGGTCGCGCGCGATGAAGGCCGCACGCAACGGCAAGGGACAGGTCGAGCCGGACACCAATCGTCCGCTGCGCGGCCGGCTGCTGGCCATGGTGTTCGAGCGGCCCTCGACGCGCACGCGGGTGTCGTTCGACGTCGCGATGCGCCAGCTGGGAGGCGAGACACTGTTCCTCAACGGCGCCGACATGCAGCTCGGCCGCGGCGAGAGCATGGCGGACACCGCAAAGGTCCTGTCGCGCTATGTCGACGCGATCATGATCCGGGCGACGTGTCATCCGATCCTGCTGGAGCTTGCGGCCCACGCCAGCGTGCCGGTCATCAACGGCCTGACCGACCGCTCGCATCCCTGCCAGGTCATGGCCGACGTGCTGACCTTCGAGGAGCATCGCGGGTCGATCGCCGGGCGCACCGTCGCCTGGGCGGGCGATGCCAACAACGTCGCCAATTCCTGGATCCAGGCCGCTGCGCAGTTCGGGTTCGCACTGCGCCTCGGCTGTCCGCCCGAATTGTCGCCGGACCCCGACCTGCTGGTGCGCACGCGGGCGGCGGGCGGCGAGGTCACGGTCACGACCGATGCGGAAGAGGCGGTGCGCGACGCCGATTGCGTCGTCACCGACACCTGGGTCTCGATGGGTGACAAGGACCGCGAGCGCCGCCACAACCTGCTCGCGCCTTATCGGGTCGACGAGCGGCTTATGGCACTGGCGAAAAAAGACGCCATATTCATGCATTGCCTGCCCGCGCATCGCGGCGAGGAAGTGACCGCCGGCGTCATCGACGGTCCCGCCTCGGTCGTGTTCGACGGCGCGGAAAACCGCCTGCATGCCCAGAAGGGCGTCCTTGCCTGGTGCCTGGATCGTTTGGATTGATGCGAGAAACGACCCAAGACGACCTCATCCTGCCGTTTCAGATCGAGGGAATGGATGTCCGCGGCCGGGTCGTGCGCCTGGGACCGGTGGTCGACACCGTCCTGAAGCAGCACGACTATCCCGGCCCGGTCTCCCAATTGCTGGGCGAGGCGCTGGTGCTCGCCGCGATGCTGGGCAGCGCGCTGAAATTCGAGGGCACCTTCACCCTGCAGACCAAGGGCGACGGCCCGGTGCGGCTTCTGGTCGCCGATTACGTCTCGCCCGGCGAGGTGCGCGGCTATGCCTCGTTCGACCGCGACGCGGTCGCCGCCGCCGACGAGTCCGCGCGGTATTCGATCCCGCGCCTGCTCGGCGAGGGTTATCTGGCCATGACCATCGACCAGGGCCCGGACACCGAACGCTATCAGGGCATCGTTGCGCTGACCGGCGATACGCTGGTCGATTGTGCCGAGGCATATTTCCAGCAGTCCGAACAGATCGCGACCACCATCCGCCTGGCCGTTGGCCGCATCGTGCTGCGCGAGCCCGGCGGCGAACGCCAGGAAAGCTGGCGCGCCGGCGGCATCATGGTCCAGCATCTGCCCGATGCCGGCGCCGCCATGCGCGCCGAACAGCGCTGGGACGACGACGCGTGGGCCGATTCGGAGGGCGATTCCGGCGGTGGGCAGGAGCGCGATTCCTGGAACCGCGCACGCCTGCTGCTCGAGACGGTCGAGGCGGACGAACTGACCGACCCGACGATCTCGCCCGAGCGGCTGCTCTATCGTCTCTATCACGAAGACGGCGTGCGCGCCTTTTCCCCGCGCGACATCGCGTTCGGCTGCCGATGCAGCCGGGAGCGGGTCGAGGCCGTTCTGCTCCAGTACCCGCGCGAAACGCTGGAGGAAATGGTCGAGGAAGATAGCGGCCGGATCGTCGCGCGCTGCCAGTTCTGCGATTCCGAATACGCGTTCGAGGTCGATGCGTTGGCGCTGCCCGGCGGCGCCGTCCGGCAATGACGGTGGCCCTCGCGGTCACGACAGAAAGGTTCCCGCGATGAAGCGCTTCGCGCTCGGTTTCAGCCTGATCGGCCTGCTGGTCCTGGCCGGCTGCGCCTCGCCACCGCCGCCACCGGCCTATCCGCCGCTGCAATTCACCGATACCCAGAACAATCTGGCGTTCAACGTCGCGCGGATCGAGGTCATCGACGACTACGTGCCGCCGATGTCGGCGCCCCATGTCGAGACCCAGGCGCCGCTGGCGCCGGCCACCGCCGTGCGCCAATGGGCCAGCCAGCGCCTTGTCGCGGCCGGCCAGAGCGGCGTGCTCCGCGTCCATATCATCGACGCCAGCATCGTCGAGACGGCGCTGCCGACCAGCCCAGGCGGCGAAGGCACGGTCTCCAACGAGCCGGACCGCCGCTATCAGGGCAGCCTGCGGGTGCGGCTGGAGTACCAGCCCGGCTACGGGACCAACAGCTTCGCGGAAGCGTCGTCCACCCGTTCCATCGCGGTGTCGAAACGCGCCACGGTCAATGAGCGTAACCAGCAGCTCTACGATCTTAGCGCCGGCCTGATGGGCGACGTCGACCGCGCGCTGCAGCAATTCATTCGCAATTCGATGGCCAACGCGCTGGTCGGCGGCGGCTATCATCCGGCCGCGGGCCCAGGCTATGGAAGCAGCGGCAACGAGAGCGGTTATGGCGGTGGTCAGGGCTACGGTGCGCCGCCCGCGAGCGCGCCGCCCTATGGCGCCAGTTCGGATTATGGCCGCGGTTCGTATAGCGGCGCATATAGTAACCCTGGCCGCCCAGGCTCGATCCAGTCGGCGCCGCTGCCGGCCCCGTAACCGGACCGTGCCGGGCGGTTTCGTCCGGGCCGGCCGCAAAGACGGGGGGAGGACCGTGCCATGCGTATCCTGGTCGTGGGTGCCGGCCCCACCGGCCTCACCGCGGCGGTCGAACTGGCCCGGCGCGGGTTGCCGGCGCGGATCGTCGACCGCAACGACGGCCCGACCCAGCTCTCGAAGGCGGTCGGCATCAATGCCGAAAGCCTGACGCTGCTCGAACCGTCGGGCGTCACCGAACGCCTGATCGCGGCCGGGATCAAGGTGCGCGCGGCTCATCTGTGGGCCGATGGCCGGCGGCTGGCCACGCTGCGCATCGACCGGCTGGCGCATCGCTTCAACTTCATGCTGGCGCTGCCGCAAAGCGAGACGGAGCGCATCCTGAGCGAGCGACTCGAGGCGCTGGGCGGCCGGATGGAGCGGCGCACCGCGCTGGTTGCGCTCGACCGCTCCGCCGGCCCGGTCGTGGCGCGGCTGGAGCGCGATGGCGAGGTCGAGGAGGCGCCGTTCGACATCGTGCTGGGCGCCGACGGCGTGCACAGTACGGTGCGCGAGGCGGTCGGCCTGCCGTTCGAGGGCTACGACCACCGGCGGGTATGGGGCGTGTCGGATACCGAGATCGAAGACTGGCCCTATGCCCGCGACGCCGCCAACCTGTTCCTGCACCGGGGCGGCGATGTCGGCTTCATCGTGCCGATCGGGCCGGGGCGCTTCCGCGCGGTATCGAACACGGAAGACGCGCTCGGCCATATTCCCGGCCAATACCGCGTCACGCGCGTCCTGCGCACCGACCGCTTCCACATTCCGATCCGCCAGGTGCCGGATTACCGCAAGGATGCCGTGTTCCTGGCCGGCGATGCGGCGCATGCGCATTCCCCGGCCGGCGGTCGCGGCATGAATGTCGGCATGGCCGACGCCTGCGTCTTCGCGCGCCGGCTGGCGGCCGACGCGCTCGACGGCTATAGCGCCGAACGGCACCCGGCCGGCCGCGCCTCGATCCGCATGAGCGAGGGCCTGGTGCGGATGGCGCAAATCCGCAATCCGCTGGCCCTGGCGGCGCGTAACCTCGCGATCCGGTCGATCGTGAACCGCGCGGCGGTTCAGCGCGTGCTGCTCGCCCGGCTGTTCGGCGCGGCGGAGACGGTGTCGGACTGACCGGCGGGGGTGGGCGCGAGGGCGCCGACGAACGCGGCCAGATTGTGCCGCATCATCGCGACATAGGTGGCGGCCGGCCCGTCCGGCCCGGACAGCGCGTCGGAATAGACCTCGCCGCCGATGCGCGCGCCGGTCTCGCGGGCGATCTGCGTGGTCAGGCGGTTGTCCGAGATGTTCTCCAGGAACACCGCCGGGATGTGCTCCGTCTTGATCTGGCCGATGATGCGCGCGACGTCGCGCGGCGACGCCTCGGTCTCGGTCGAGACGCCTTCGGGCGCGATGAACCGGATGCCGTAGGCGCGCTGGTAATAGCCGAAGGCGTCGTGGGTGGTGATGACCTTGCGCCGCGCCGGCGGGATCGTCGCGATGCCGGCGCGGATATCCTGGTCGAGCGCGGCGAGGATGGCGAGATAGCGGTCCGCGGCGGCGGCATAGGCGGCCTTGCCGGCCGGGTCGGCCGCGATCAGCCCGTCGCGGATGTTGCGGACGTAGATTTCGACATTGGCGACATCCT
>JBDZUN010000024.1:0-23828 GCA_040255145.1 Hyphomicrobiales bacterium
CGCTAGCGTCAACGTGAACAGCCCCGACCTGCCCGGCGTCCAGCCGGAGGTCGGCCATCTCCGCTTTTATCCGCATGGCGCGATCGTGGTCCATGCGATCGGCTATGTCGGTGCGGTGTCGGAGAAGGAGCTGGGCGACGATCCGCTCCTGCGCCTGCCCGGGTTCCGCATCGGCAAGGCCGGCGTCGAGAAGGCGCTCGACCGGCAGTTGCGCGGCAAGGCGGGCGACAGTCAGGTCGAGGTCAACGCCTACGGCCGCACGATCCGCGAGCTCGCCCGCGACGAGGGCCAGCCCGGCGCCGAGGCGGTGCTGACCCTCGACCTCGACGTCCAGCGCTACGTGATGGGCCGGCTGGCCGGCCAGAGCGCGGCGGCGATCGTGCTCGACGTGGACGACGGCGAGGTGCTGGCGCTCGCCTCGGCGCCCAGCTACGACCCGAACCTGTTCACACTGGGCCTCTCGACCCGCGAATGGCAGGCGCTGGCCAACGACCCGATGAGCCCGCTGGTCGACAAGGCGGCAGCCGGCCAGTACCCGCCCGGCTCCACCTTCAAGCCGGTGGTGGCGCTGGCCGGACTCGAAGCCGGGGTCATCGCGCCGGACATGACCGTGTTCTGCAATGGCTCCACGAAGCTCGGCTCGCACGTCTTCCATTGCTGGAAGCGGGGCGGCCACGGCTGGGTCAACCTGCGGATGGCGCTGGCGCAGTCGTGCGACTGCTATTTCTACGAGGTCTCGCGTCGGCTCGGCATCGACCAGCTGGCGGCGATGGCGAACCGCCTCGGCTTCGGCGCCAAGCTCGGCATCGAATTGCCAAACGAGAAGCCGGGCCTGGTGCCGACCCGCGCCTGGAAGGAGACGCATTTCCACACCCCCTGGCAGCAGGGCGAGACCCTGATCGCCGGCATCGGCCAGGGCTTCATGCTGTCGACGCCGCTCCAGCTCGCGACGCTGGCCGCCCGCGTCGCCAACGGGTCCGCCGCCGTCCGGCCGACGCTGGTGCGCTTTCTCGGCGGCCGGCGACCGCGGCGCGCCACCCCGTTGCTCGGCATCTCGCGCGCCTCGCTCGACGCCGTGCGCGACGGCATGGACGCCGTAGTCAACAGCTTGCACGGCACAGCCTACAAGTACCGGCTCGACTTCGACGGCATGACCATGGCGGGCAAGACCGGCACCTCGCAGGTCCGCCGCATCACTCGCACGGAACGCCTGACCGGGGTGATCAAGAACGAGAACCTGCCCTGGAAGGAGCGCGACCACGCGCTGTTCATCGCCTATGCCCCGGTCGATACGCCGCGCTATGCCACCGCGGTCCTGGTCGAGCACGGCGGCAGCGGTTCGAGCACCGCGGCGCCGATCGCGCGCGACATCCTGCAACAGGCGCTGAGCCGAGACCCGATGCGGCTGGCCGGCTATGTACCGGGGGCGAAGCCGGCCTGATGGGACTGTCCGATTCCGCCAGCGAAAGCCTCAGCATCCGGCACAAGCTGCTCCTGCTCGACTGGCCGCTGGTCGCGCTGATCGGCGCCGTCGCCTGCATCGGCTTCGCCATGCTCTATTCGGTCGGCGAGGGCCACTTCTATCCGTGGGCCGACAAGCAGATGCTGCGCTTCGCGATCGGCTTAACGATCATGATCGGTGTGGCGCTGACCGACCTGCGCGTCTGGCTGCGCATCGCCTATCCGGCCTATTTCGTCGCGCTGACGCTGGTCGCGGCGGTGGAGTTCATCGGCACCTTCGGCATGGGCGCGCAGCGCTGGATCGACCTCGGCCCGATCCAGCTCCAGCCGTCCGAGGTGATGAAGATCGCGCTGGGCCTGGCGCTGGCGCGCTATTTCCACGCGCTGAAGCCGGACGAGGTGTCACGCCCGCTGCTGCTGCTGCCGCCGGCCCTGCTGATACTGGCGCCGTCGGCCCTGGTGATGCAGCAGCCCGACCTCGGCACCGCCGCGCTGTTGATTCTGGGCGGCAGCGCCCTCTTCTTCGTCGCTGGAGTGAACTGGCGCTATTTCGCCGTGCTGCTCGCACTCGGGCTGGCCGCGATCCCACTCGGCTGGGGCATGCTGCACGACTATCAGCGCGACCGCATCCTGACCTTCATGGACCCGGCGCGCGATCCGCTGGGCGCCGGCTATCACATCCTGCAATCGAAGATCGCGCTAGGCTCCGGCGGGATATTCGGCAAAGGCTTCCTCGCCGGGACGCAGAGCCATCTCAATTTCCTGCCGGAAAAGCAGACGGATTTCATCTTTACCACGCTGGGCGAGGAATTCGGCCTGGTCGGCAGCCTGACCGTGCTCGCGCTCTATTTCCTGATCCTGGGCTACGCGCTGTTCACGGCGCTCCAGATCCGCAGCCAGTTCGGCCGCCTTCTGGCGATGAGCATCTGCATCACGTTCTTTCTTTACGTCTTCATCAACACCGCGATGGTCATGGGCCTGATCCCGGTCGTCGGCATTCCGCTGCCGTTCATGTCCTATGGCGGGACGGCGATGATGACCCTGATGGTCGGGTTCGGTCTGTTGATGAGCGCGTCGATCCACCGCGACGTGACGGTGCCGCGCTATCCCGACCCCTTCGGCTGACGGGCAAACGGATCGGCGCGATCTACGCCGCCGCGAACAAATCCAGGGTGCGCCGATACGCCAGCCGCGCCGCGTCCGGGTGGTGGTGATCCGGCCGGTCCGACTGGAAGCCGTGGTTCGCGCCGGCATAGGCGAAGACCTCGACCTCGGGGTGGGCGGCGCGGATGCGCCCCACGTCGCTCAGCGGGATGCCGGGGTCCTTTTCGCCGAAGTGCAGGATGGTCGGACAGCGCGGCGTCTCGTCCAGGAAGTCCTTGATCGCGCCGCCGTAATAGCCGGACGCCGCCGCCAGGCCGGTGCAGCGGCAGGCGGCGACCCAGGTGACGCTGCCGCCGTAGCAATAGCCGGTGCAGAACACCTTGCCGCGCGGCGCCAGCGCGTCGATGCAGGCCTGGACGTCAAGCGCGGTGTTGTCGTAGCTGTTGCGCGCGCGCATCGCGACGGCGCGCTGCACGTCGCCCTGGCTGTAGCCGGTCGTGAAGTCGCGTTCGATACGGTCGTAGAGCTGGGGCGACAGCACCTCGAAGCCGTCGGCGGCAAAGGCGTCGCAGCGATCCTTGATGTGGTCGGTGACGCCGAAAATCTCCATCACCAGCACGAGGCCGCCCTTGCGCGGCCCTTGCGCCCCGACGTGATAGCAGCCGATCTGCGTGCCGTCGCCGCTTTCCACCGCGATCATGCGCCCGCGATGGCTCATTTCGCCGCTTCCATCGCCGTTGCCTGGCGCTTCAGGGTCAGGGCCTGGCCGATCAGGCTCATGACCAGCTCGTCCTTCTGGTTGAACACTTCGTTCCGGCTACGGATGATGCCGCGGTCGGGGCGGGATTTCAGGTCCACCTTTTCGACGACGGTGGAGCGCACGCGCAACGTGTCGCCCGGCCGCACCGGCTTGATCCAGCGAAGTTCCAGCACGCCGGGCGAGCCGACGGCCGCCTTGTTGTTCTCGCCGATCATCACCGGCACGCTCATCTTCATCCACAGCGCGCAGGTGTGCCAGCCGCTGGCGATCAGCCCGCCAAAGGGCGATTGCTTCGCCGCCTCGGGGTCGATGTGGAACGGCTGCGGGTCAAAGGCCTGTGCGAATTCGATGATCTCCTGCTCCGTGACGGTGTAGGAGCCGTATTCCAGAACACGGCCGATCGGCACGTCCTCGAACCAGCGTGTCGGCATGCTTAATCCTTGGTCTCGGTTGCGGCGGAGGGGCGGCGCGCGAACAGAAGCCAGCCCTCCATTTCCATGACGGCGGCCTCGTCCTGGTTCACCACCGTGTGGCGGAAGCGGCAGCGGCCCATGTCCGGCCGGCTCTTCGACGGTTCGGCCGCTATGCAGGTCAGCTTGAGCCTCAGGCGGTCGCCCGGCCGATTCGGCTTCAGCCAACGGATGACCTCGACTCCGGGCGAGCCGAGCGAGGCGGTCCGGCTCAGGAAGCCGTCGACCAGCGCGCGCATGGTCAGCGCGCAGGTGTGCCAGCCGCTGGCGATCAGCCCGCCATACAGCATCTCGCCGGCCATTTCGGGATCGGCGTGGATCGGCTGCGGGTTGAAGGTGCGGGCGAAGCGCAGCATCTCGTCGGCGCTGGCGCCGTAGTCCGGCGTTTCGATCGACAGGCCGGGCCGGATGTCTTCCCAGTACAACTTTACGGGCGCGTCGTCGGCCATGGCGTCTGACATAAGCCTCCGGGCCGCGCCTGTCCACGCCGATGCGACGATGCCCGAGGCGCGTGCCGTACCGTGGACGCGCCCTTGGGCTGCGGCTAGGATCGCCGCCACCACAAAGCCTTCAATGCCGGGAGGAGAATTGGCGATGGCGACCATCAATACCGTGACCGGAATCTGCAAGCCGGAGGATCTGGGCTTCACCCTGATCCACGAGCACCTTGCGGCCGGCCTGCCAGGGTTCGAGTACGACCCCCATCCGTTCGACCGCAAGGCGGCCGTCGCCGACTGCGCGGCCAAGCTGCGCGAACTGAGGGATCTCGGCGTCCGCGGCTTCGTCGATCCCTGCCCGATGGAGCTCGGACGCGACCCGGTCTTCGCCGCCGAGGTCTCCGACCAGTCGGGCCTGCATGTCGTCATGGCGACCGGCCTCTATAACGAGGCGCTGGGCATCCCGGTCCATTTCCGCCTGATGGACGTCGACGGCATCGCCGAAATCTATGAGCAGGAGCTGACCAAGGGTATCGGCGACACCGGCATCAAGGCCGGCATCATCAAGGTCGCGACCGGCGGCATTCCTGGCGTCTCGCCGCCCGGCGCCGGCGTCTCGGTACAGGAGCACAAGACCCTGATCGCCGCGGCCAAGGCGCACAAGGCGACCGGCGCACCGATCCTGGTGCACAACAGCGAGCACGAGCCCTATGGGCGCGAGGTGCTGGACGTGTTCGACGCCGAGGGCGTGGACTTCAACCGCGTCCTGATCGGCCACGCCGACGGCCTGGGCGACATGAAGTATCACTTCGACATCCTGGACCGCGGCGCCTGGCTCGGCTTCGACCGCTTCGGGCTCGAGGCGATCGCGTCGGACAAGCTGCGGCTGGCCTGCCTGATCGGCCTGCTGACCGTCGGCTACGACCGCATCATGCTGTCGCAGGATCACGTCAATTGCTGGCGCGGCAAGCAGGGCGATGCCATCGGCAACATGATCAAGGCGTCGCCGAACTGGAACTACACCCACGTCTGCAAGAACATCATTCCGTGGCTCAAGGACCACGGTGTGGAAGAAGCCACCATCCAGAAGCTGATGGTCGACAATCCGCGCAACTACTTCTGCGGATAATCTTCGTCATTGCGAGCGGAGCGAGGCAATCCACCCTTGCTGAGACTCAGCCTGGATTGCTTCGTCGCAGACACTCCTCGCAATGACGGTATTTTACTCGGCGGCGGCCCTGCGTAGCCGAGTGGAGGCCTCGGTGACCAGCGCGTCGAACAACGTCCGCTGGTCGCCATCCTGCTCCGCCGTGGCCTCGGGGTGCCATTGCACGGCGATTACCCAGCGGTCGGTCGCCTCGCATGCCTCGATCAGTCCGTCCGCGGCATGGGCGCTGGGCGCGAGGCCGGGCGCCAGCGCGTCGACCGCCTGATGGTGCAGCGACGAGACGGTGATCTCGGTCTTGCCGACGATACGGTGCAGCCGCGTGCCCGGCACGATGCCGACGGAATGCGGCACGGCCGTCCGCTCCAGGCCGCGATGCGTGACCGCCTCGCCGTAACGGTCGGGTACGTGCTGATGCAAGGTGCCGCCTAGCGCCACGTTCAGAACCTGCATGCCCCGGCAGATCAGCAGCATCGGCAGACGCCGCTGCCATGCGCCGCGCACCAGGGCCAGCTCCACCGCGTCCCGCGTCGGATTGACGGCATAGCTCCGCACGTGCGGTGTCGCACCGTAGAGCTGCGGATCGACGTCGCCGCCACCCGGCAGGATCAGCGCGTCGATGCGGTCCAGCCACGCTTGCGCATGGTCGCCGACCGGCGGGAACAGGATCGGCACGCCGCCGGCCCGGTGCACCGCCTGGGCATATTCGGCGGCCAGGTGATAGCGGCCGGCCTCGTTGGGCGGATAGGCGGTCACGCCGATGCAGGGTTGTCGCGTCACTGGCTCACTCCCGCCGACCGTGTGTGTCATGGTCGGATGCCGGACCATCGGTGCAAGGATCAACGCAAGATACGGACCGTCCGGTGCGTCGTCCAAGGCTAACGCTGAAAACCTAAGGCTTCATTCCGATCCAGACGACGTTTGGACGCATCCGGGGCGGCGGCGTACCGTCAGGGAGGCCTCGCCGCGCGCATCGCCACCGTCGGCGCGTTCCCACGCGATATGCACGGCCGCGCCTTCGGGCGCGTTGCGCGTCGGCAGCATTCGGGTCCACAGGCCGAGCGGATTGGCATGTGTCTCGGCCGCGGTCTCGGCGCCGTCGTCGATGCGCCAGCGCAGCCGGACCGGCCACGGGAAGGCCAGGATCAGGTTGGCGCCGGGCGCGAGCCGCGTGACCGGCGCCGCCGGGGTCCACATCGTGCGCGCTTCGCGCGGCCGCTTGCCGCCGTAGCGCCGCTCCAGCGCCTGGGGCCGGTCGGCGATGCGGCCCGCCTGGCGCGACACCGCAAGCTTCAGGAACTCCGCGTGCGCCCAGGCCAGCGGCATGGCCGAGCCGGCCGGCTTGCCCGGCTGCAGGAACAATGCAGGAATGGGCGCGTCGTCCCAGATCTGTTCCGGGATCATGCCGCCGGGCCCGGTCATCGCGTCCATCGCCTGCAGGTAGGCCAGCGGATCGCGCCCCGCGGCAAGCTCATAGTGGCCGCGCTCGCCGGCCAGCAGGGGCCATGGCCGGCCCTGGCCGGTCCCGTCATAGGGGGCGCCGTCGTGGTGCTCGCCATAGCCGTCGCCGTGATAGCGGCGGAATGCCGGGCCGGTCGGCCCGTCATAGCGCAGCAGGCGGTCGACCAGGACCAGCGTGTCGCGGATCACGGGATCGTCCGCGGCGCGCAGGCCGAACCGGACCAGTTGCAGGAAATCGGCGGATATCTGCTCGGCCGCCGGCGGTGCGGCGCCGTCGGCCCGGTTGCGGATCGGCGTTGGCGTCGCCATCGCGCCGGGATCGGTCAGCATGTCCTCGGGCGCCAAGCGCACGAAATGGGCGGTGACGCCGTGCGCGCGTCCGATCGCGCTGTCGCGTGCGACCGTCCATTCCTCGATCCGCGCATTCCAGAAATCGGCGACCGCCAGCGCCAGCCAGCGCGCGCGGAGCGGCAGGAATTCCGCGCCGGCGACCAGGGCGGCGATGCACACGCACAGGGTGAAGGTCGTGATGCCGGAATTTTCCTCCCAGCGGTCCTGGTCGCTGGCGGGGCCACGCCGGATCAGGAAGCCGAGCGCACGGCGTACCATGTCGCCGAGCGCGATGCCGTCGACCCCGCCGGAATCGCTGATCGCGGCGGCCAGCACCACCGGGAAGGCGGTCTCGTCGAGCTGGATGCCGTTCCAGTACGGCGCGCCGCCGAGCCATTGGTTCTGTAGCCAATGGCCGTCCTCCTGCTGGGTCGCGATCAGATAGCGCAGGGTGTCGCGGGCCTCCTCGACGGTGCCGAGCGCGAGGAAGGCGAGGGCGCATTCGACCAGGTCGCGCGGCCACGCCAGGTGATAGCCGCCGCGTTCGTTGCGGGTATTGCCCCAGGGCACGCTCAGGCTGGCCACCATCGCGCCCGGATAGGTCTTGTCCAGATGGCAACGCAGCGTCATGGCCGAGATCAGGACCTGCCCGCGCAGACTGTCCGGCAGTCCCTCGGTGGCCTTCTGCCGGCTGGTACAGGCCGTGTGCCAGGCCAGCCAGTCGGCCGTGTGCTCGGCCCAGACCTGCTCGAACGGCTCGTGCAGGGCCGACAGCGCCAGCGTCGATGCCGCATGCGGTGTGCCGCCCATGCCGAGCGCCAGCACCGCCGCGCGCGGCAATTCGCCCATCAGCGCGACGTTGCCCGGGCCGGCCTCGGCATAGGACCAGGCCATGCGGCCGTTATGCGCGAAATCCTGCCAGCCGTCGCTGAACCCGACATAGCCGGCGCTGAGCCGGCTGAACGCTTCGTTTTGCGCGGGGTCGGCGGCGACCAAAGCGAGGCTGAACGGACCTTGCTGAGCGCGCAGGACCGCACGGCCGCCCTGGCGCCCGACGCTCGCCATGTTGTCGGCGCCGGTTGCGCCCAGGTGCGGCGCCAGCAGCACATAGGGGCGCAGGCTGTCGTCGCCGTCGAGCACCGCTTCGATCAACAGCACCTCGCGTCGGGGGTCCGGACATATCCGCAAGGTCAGGGTGAAGCGCGGATGGCGGTGCACCACCCTGACCGCCGGTACGCCCGGTGCCGCCGGCGTCAGCGTATAGTCGGCGCGCCGTTTGACCTCTACCCAGAAGCCGTTCCCGTCCGCGACCAGGAATCCCAGGTCGCGGATTTGCGGCAGGTCGACCCGCGGATAATAAACCTCGTTGACGATGCCGTGGCCAACCGTGAACCACAGGCGCGACGGACCCAGCCCACAGCCGACTAGGTCCTTGGCGCTGCTGGTCCAGGTCGGTGCGATCCCCGGCGCGCCGGGTGCGGTGCCGCTCGGCCCGCCGGATGTATCGGTGCTCATCGCGCGCCCCTGTGTCCCCTGTCGGCGGTCGGCACGCCCGGGCGTGCGCCTCAGCCCGCCGGCCAGGTGCGCAGACGGTCCAGCAGTTCCACCGTCGGATAGCCGTCCGCCGGCAGGCCCGCCTGTTTCTGGAAGCGTCGGATCGCCGTCCGCGTGACCGGCCCGATCATGCCGTCGACCGTGCCGTCGAGATAGTGGTGGGTCGCCAGCAGGCGCTGCAACTCGAATCGCTCCGAACGGCTGAGCGGCCGGTCGGCGATCGGCCACGCCGCCATGATCGGGCCGCCGCCGCGCAGGCGGTCGGCGAGATGGCAGATCGCGAGCGCGTAGCTGGTCGAGTTGTTGTAGCGCATGACGGTGCGGAAATTGTCGAACACCAGGAAGGCTGGCCCCTTATGGCCGGCGAGCAGCAGGAGCGACGCCTGCTGACTTGCCGGGTTCGCCTCCCGCCCCGCGGCCGGCCGCACCCCCATCGCCTGCCATTCGGCGATGCTCTTGCGCTGGTCGAGGTCGGCGACCTCCCAGGGGAAGTTCGCCGGCAGCCGGACCTCCTCGTAGCACGCCTGGCCGGGCTGCCATCCCTTGCTTTGCAGGTAGTGGGCGGTGGAGGCGAACACGTCAGGCAGGTCGTCCCAGATGTCGCGCCGGCCATCGCCGTCGAAATCGACCGCGTAGGTGCGGAAGGCCGGGGGCATGAACTGCGTCTGGCCCATCGCCCCGGCCCAGGAGCCGACCATGCGCGACGGCGGCACGTTGCCTTCCTGCAGGATCCATAGGGCGTCGATCAGGTAGGCGCGGAAGGCGTCGGGCCGGGTTCCGCCCCAGGCCAGGGTCGCGAGCGATTCGATCACCGAATAATGGCCGGGATTATTGCCGTAATCGCTCTCCAGGCCCCAGATCGCGACGATGTAGGACGGGTCGACGCCATAGCGCGCCTGCACCCGGTCGAGCAGCGCGCGGTTGTCGGCCAGCAGGTGCTGGCCCCGCGCGATCCGCCGCGGCGACACCGCCGTCGCCAGGTAGTCCCATACCGGCCGGACGAATTCCGGCTGCACGCGCTGCAGGTCGAGCAGCTTCATATTGGGCGTGACGCCGGCCATGGCCCGGTCGAACACCGCCGCCGAAATGCCCTGGGCCAGCGCATCCGTGCGCAGTCGGGCCAGCCAGGCGGGGAACGGCTGCGTCGCCGGCGCCTCGCCGGCGGCCATTGCCGAATCGGGCGCCGCCGGCGCGGCGGCGTGGGCCGAGGGGACCGCCTGCGGTGCGGACGGGCCGGTACCGGCGTTCGGCGCGGCGCAGCCCGCGACGGCAAACATGATCAGGCCGCTGAGAAGGAATCGGGGCAAGCGCGCCTCGGTTCGTGGCAAGCTGCCGGTGCAGCTCAGCCTGCCTTGTAATGCGCTTGCGAGATCGGTTCAAGAAAAGCCCCGATCCGGCCCTGTTGGTGGCCGCCATTATGGTTCGGCGCACAGGGCACGGTCGCGCTTCGTCAGGGCATGGATCAAATTCGGTTTACACATGAATCGTCGGCATTCTCCGGTGTGGTGGCGTGTTACCCGGTTCGGGCTGGCGGTTTCCGGCGCACTCGAAATCGCCGGCCTGGGCGGCGTAAGCGCCCTGGCCTCAGCCGCCTGCCCCGAACGCCTCGCTGTCCGCGCGGTCGCCGACCAGCGCGTGGCGGTCGAACGGGAATGGTTCGCCGAGGGCGGCCGCACTGGCGGCGGCATCGTCGCGACGATGGAGGCTCTGCCGCGAAACCGTGTATGGACCGGCGCGCGCCTGGTCGAACAGTTGACGGTCGATCCCGTGGCCAGCGACTGCCCGCTGCCGCGCCCGGAAAATATCTGTGGCACCGGCGGCCACGCGACATTTGTCGTCGGCGCGCGCGCGAACGGCGTCCGGCTGCCCTTCGGCACGGTTGTGCCGTGGAGCATCCCGGCCGACGCGCGCCGCGCCAACAGCTTTCCCGATGCGCATTTCGTGCTGGACAGCCGCGACGGCCGACCGGGCGGCGTCGATCTGCTGGCCGCGCTCGGCGCGGAAGGGCGCGCCTGCACCGTCGTCTGCCAGCAGACCTATTCATGCGGTACAGGCGCCGAGGCCGTCACCTACGGCCCGTTCACCATCACCTACCGCTTCCGCCACGACCTCTACGATCCGCGCCTGCCGGATGGACGGCGCAACCCGCTGAGTCAGCCGGTGCCGCTGACCCGCGTCGACGCCGCGAAGCGTTGAGGTTCCGCCCCGCCGTGCCGTATATGCTAGGTTGGCCGTGCGGCCTGCGGGTCCCCGTAGCTCAGAGGATAGAGCATCAGATTCCTAATCTGAGGGTCGAAGGTTCGAATCCTTCCGGGGACGCCAGCACCTGGCGGCTCCATTCCGACCCATCCGTGCGCCGTTCCGGCTGTGGCGTCCGCGAAAGGCATTGACGCCGGCGCGGCCGCCGTCTAACCAAAACCCGCTTTTGGGGAGTAGCCGGTCCCGGGCCGTCCGGGATGCGCGCGTCAACATGCTTGGCTTCGGCCATGGCGCGCGCGGTCGGTTTCCGACTTGGCGAGACCAATGGCGCGGCACCCGCCTTCGGGTTGGGCGGGGGTGCCGTGCCGTTGGCGCAATCTCGTCCGGCCCCGAGCGTGCTCCCGTGTCCCTGATCCTGACGGTCGTCCTGCTGCTCGGCGCGGCGGGGCTCATCTACATCGCCTGCGCCTATTTCGTGAACGGCGTGGAGTGGGTCGGCCGCCGCCTCGATATGGGCCACCACGCCACCGGCACGATCCTCGCCGCCTTCGGCACGGCGCTGCCGGAAAGCGTCGTCACCTTTGTCGCGGTTGCCTTCGGCGCCACCGCCGCGCAGAAGCAGATCGGGGTGGGCGCCGCGCTGGGCGGGCCGCTGGTGCTGTCCACCATCGCCTATGCCACGGTCGGCGTGTCGCTGTGGCTGAGCGGGCGGCACCTGCCGCGCGACGCGGCGGCGCGGCGCCAATCCCGGCAGCTCAGCCGCGACCAGGGCTGGTTCCTGGTGCTCTTCGTCGCCAAGGTTGCGCTGGGGGTGACGGTCTTCGCGATCAAGCCGGTGCTCGGCATCGCCTTCCTCGCCGCCTATGCGCTCTATTTCTGGCGGGAGGTGCGCAGCGAGGCGGAAAACGAGGAAGAATTCCTGGAGCCGCTGAAGTTCGCACCGCGCGCCGCGACGCCGCCGTTTCCGCTAGCTGTCCTGCAGACGCTGATCGCGCTCGGCGTGATCTTTGTCGCCTCCCGCATCTTCGTTACCCGGCTCGAATTCCTGGGCGAGGCGCTGAGCCTGCCGCCGCAGACGCTGTCCTTGCTGCTCACCCCGATCGCCACCGAGTTGCCGGAAACCCTCAACGCCGTCATCTGGGTGCGCCAGGGCAAGCTGCGGCTCGCGCTCGCCAATATCAGCGGCGCCATGATGATCCAGGCGACGGTGCCGACCGCGCTCGGCCTGTTCTTCACGTCGTGGCTGTTCGAGCCGCCGCTGATCCTCGCCGCCTGCATCACCACCCTGGCGGTGGTCGCGCTGTTCATCGGCTTCCGGTTCCAGCGTATCTCGCGGCTCACCCTGATGCTGGCGGCGGGGTTCTATGTCGTGTTCGCGCTGGCCCTGGTCGGGCTACCGCATTTGACGGCCTGGGCGGCTTGGGCTACCGGGACACGATGAGCCTGTCCGACCTCCCCCCGATCGCCGTCGCCGGCGGCCTGTCGCCGCTGCTGCCGCCCTTTGCCGCCGTGATCTGCGACATCTGGGGCGTGGTGCATGACGGGCTGGCGGTGTTTCCCGAGGCGGCCGACTGCCTGAAGCGGGTGCGCGCGACCGGCCGCCCCGTCGTGCTGGTCAGCAACTCGCCCCGGCGGTCGAACGGCGTCGATCGCCAATTGGCGCAGCTGGGGCTCGATCCCGATACCTACGACGCGGTGGTCACGTCCGGCGACGCGACGCGGGCCGCTATCGCCGATGGCGGGTTCGGCCGGCGCTATTATTTCGTGGGGCCGGAGCGTGACCGACCGCTGGTCGAGGGCCTGACGCTGGTCGAGGCAGCCTCGGTCGACAACGCCGATTTCGTGCTCGCCACCGGCCTGGTCGACGACCGGGCCGAAATCCCGGCCTATTATGCCCCGCTGTTGGATCAGGCGCTGGCCCGCGACCTGCCGCTGGTTTGCGCCAACCCCGACATCGTAGTCATGCAGGGCGATCAGCGGTTGTGGTGCGCGGGCGCGCTCGCGGCCGACTATCGCGCCCGCGGCGGCAACGCGCACCTGTTCGGCAAGCCGCACGCGCCGATCTACCGGATGTGCCGCGAACGGCTGGCCGCGCTCAGCGGGGGTGACGTGGCGCCGGAAACGGTGCTGGCGATCGGCGACGGGATCGAGACCGACATCGCCGGTGCCGGGCGAGCCGGCATGGCGTCGGTGCTGATCGCCTCCGGCATCCACCGCGACGACCTGCTGGGCGCCGACGGTGCGCCCTCGGTCGCGGCGGCGGAGCGGGCCTGCGCCAAGGCCGGCGCGCGGCCGATCGCGGTGATGCCGAAACTGGCCTGGTAGCGTCTGTGCCGGGCCGCCGGCCGGCTTTTCCGCCTCAGAAGTCGCCCAGCACCGCCTGCAGCTTGGTCTTCAACGTCGCGGCGTTGAACGGCTTGACGATATAGCCGCTGACGCCGGCGTTCTTGGCCGCGATCACGTTCTCGGTCTTCGATTCGGCGGTGACCATGATGAACGGGATCTTGCGCATGTCCTGGTCCGAGCGAACCTCCTTCAGCAGGCCGTAGCCGGACATCGGCTCCATGTTCCAGTCGGCGATGATCAGGCCGTAGGGCTTCGCGCGCAGCTTTTCCAGCGCGTCGGCCCCGTCGACCGAGTCGTCGACCTCGGTGAAGCCGAGCTGATTCAGCAGGTTGCGGATGATGCGGATCATGGTCTTGTAGTCGTCGACCACCAGGATCGGCATTGTTGTGTCGACCATCGACCCGTACGCTCCGACTGCGGCCCCGCCGCGGAGAGGCCGGAAGAACCAGGAACCCACGGTTGACTTAACCGGCCGAAGTTGAACGTTCGGTTAATCCGGCGCCGCCGCTTGTTGCAGCGCAACCGCTCTCGTAGAGTGCCGCACCCGCCGCACCGGACCAGCAAAAAAGGAAATTCGGCATGGCCGAAGTCGTCAGCGTATTCATCGAGGATATGGAGATCGGCACCTCGGCCAGCGTGACCAAGCAGATCGGGGAAGCCGAGGTCATTGCCTTTTCCGAAGTGTCGGGCGACGTCAATCCGCTCCACCTCGACGAAGTCTATGCCGCCACCACCCGGTTCAAGACGCGCATCGCCCATGGCATGCTCGGCGCCAGCCTGTTCTCGACCGTCATCGGCACCAAGCTGCCGGGCCGCGGCGCGATCTATCTGAACCAGTCGGCGCGTTTCCGCGCTCCGGTCCGCCTCGGCGACACGCTGGTCGCGACCTGTACGGTGCGCGCCATCGACCGCGCCAAGCGGCGCGTGACGCTTGCCTGCGAGGCGCGGGTGGAGGATACGGTGGTGATCGACGGCGAGGCCCTGGTGCTGGCCCCGTCCCGCGCCGAGGGCGCGGCCTGATGCGGCGCGCGCGCCGGGCCGAACCCCGCCTTCCGTTCCGAAACCGCACCGTCGCACGTTGGTGATGCGCATATTCCGAGACTATGAGGGATCGTCCGAACGCTGGGCCGGCGGCGCGGTGGCGCTCGGCAATTTCGACGGCGTCCATCGTGGCCATCAGGCGGTGATCCGGGACGCCGCCCGCGCCGCCGCGGCGTCCGGCACGCCGCTCGGCGTCGTCTGTTTCGAGCCGCACCCCCGCAGCCTGTTCCGGCCCGATGGCCCAAAATTCCGCCTGACCTCGCCGCGCACCAAGGCGCGCCTGATCTCCGCGCTCGGCGCCGACGTGCTGTTCATGCTGCGCTTCAAGCAGGCATTGGCGCGCATGGAGGGCCGCGAATTCGTCGGGCGCGTCCTGGTCGATGGCCTGCGGGCCAGCCACGTCGCGGTCGGCTACGACTTCCGCTTCGGCCGCGACCGGGTCGACGACCTGCGCAGCCTGGAGGCGATGGGCGCCGAATTCGGCTTCGGCGTCAGCGCGGTCGGCCCCATCAAGGGCAGCACGGATTCGCAGCCATTCTCCTCCACCCAGGCGCGCGACCACTTGCGTCAGGGCCGGCCGCGGGAGGCCGCCGACCTATTGGGCCATTGGTGGACGGTCGAGGGCCATGTGCGGACCGGCGACCGGCGCGGCCGCACCATCGGGTTCCCGACCGCCAACCTGCCGCTCGGCTATCTGCTGGAGCCGTGTCTCGGCGTCTATGCGGTGCGCGTCGCGGTCGGGTCGGAGACCTATGACGGCGTTGCCAATATCGGACGGCGTCCCACCTTCGATAAGCAGGACGTGCTGCTGGAAGCGCACCTGTTCGATTTCGCGGGCGATCTTTACGGGCGGCCGCTCTGCGTCGCGCTGGTCGAATTCATCCGGCCGGAACGGAAGTTCGACGGGCTCGACAGCCTGAAGGCGCAGATCGCCGCCGACAGCGAGACGGCGCGCCGGCTGCTCGCCGATTCCCGCAACCAGGCGGCGCCGTTCGATGGCGCGGCCGCGCTCGCCCCCGCGCCGGCGACGGGCGCCTGACCGCCGGAGACGCGCATGGCCGATCCCACCGACGCGGCCGCGAAGGCCGACTACCGCGACACGGTATTCCTGCCGCGGACGGATTTCCCGATGCGCGCCGGCCTGCCGAAAAAGGAGCCGGAAATCCTGGCCGATTGGGCAGCGCAGGGGCTCTATCATGCCATGCGCAAGGCGCGGCAGGGCGAAGGCGCGCCGCTCTACGTGCTGCATGACGGGCCGCCCTACGCGAATGGCGCGATCCATATCGGGCACGCGCTCAACAAGATCCTCAAGGACTTCGTCGTGCGCTCGCGCTTCCTGCTCGGCTACGACGTCGACTATGTGCCCGGCTGGGACTGCCATGGCCTGCCGATCGAATGGAAGATCGAGGAGGAGGTGCGCGCCCAGGGCCGCCGCAAGGAGGACGTGCCCAAGGCCGAATTCCGCGAACGCTGCCGCGCATTCGCCGCGCGCTGGATCGACGTGCAGCGGGTGGAGTTCGAGCGGCTCGGCGTCCTTGGCGAATGGGACCGGCGCTACGCCACGATGGACTTCGCGACCGAGGCGGCGATCGTCGGCGAATTCCACAAGTTCCTGATGAGCGGGCAGCTCTATCGCGGCTCGAAGCCGGTGATGTGGAGCCCGGTGGAGCGCACCGCTTTGGCCGAGGCGGAGGTCGAGTACCACGACCACGTCAGCCCGACGATCTGGGTCGAGTTCCCGATCCGGGACGGCGCGGCCGAGCGGTCCGACCTTGCCGGCGCCTTCGTCCTGATCTGGACGACGACGCCGTGGACCATCCCGGCCAACCGCGCCATCGCCTACAACCCCAAGATCGCCTACGGCGTCTATGAGGTCGAGGCGGTCGAAACCGGCCTGCCGTTCGCGCCATGGGCGGCGCCGGGCCAGCGCTTCGTCCTGGCCGACGCCCTGGCCGAGGAGGTGCGCGAGGCCGCCAAGGTGGCGGCGTGGCGGCGCCTCGGCGATGCCGATCCGACGGGCCTGGTCTGTTCCCACCCGCTCCATGCGCTCGATCCCGGCTACGGCTTCCCGGTGCCGCTGATTCCAGGCGACCACGTGACCGACGATGCCGGCACCGGCTTCGTTCATACCGCGCCCGGCCACGGCCAGGAGGACTATCAGGCGTGGCTCGATTCCGGCCGCCGCGATATCCCCGACACGGTCGATCCGGACGGCGCCTATTATCCGGACGTGCCGCTGTTCGGCGGCCTCAAGGTGCTGGAGACCGAGGGCAAGAAGGCCGGCCGGTTCGGCCCGGCCAACGATCGGGTGATCGCGGCGCTGATCGAGGCCGGCAACCTGCTGGCGCGCGGGCGGCTCGACCACACCTATCCGCATTCGTGGCGGTCGAAGGCGCCGGTCCTGTACCGCAATACCCCCCAGTGGTTCATCCGCATGGATGAGCCGATCGCGGGCGGCACGACCTTGCGCCAGCGCGCGTTGGCCGCGATCGACGCCACCGCCTTCTATCCGGCGCAGGGGCGCAACCGTATCCGCGCGATGGTCGCCGACCGCCCGGACTGGCTGATCAGCCGTCAGCGCGCCTGGGGCACGCCGCTCGCGATGTTCGTCGACAAGGCGACCGGGGAACCGCTGCGTGACGCCGCCGTCAACGAACGCATCCAGGCCGTGATCGCGGCCGAGGGCGCCGACGCCTGGTTCACCCGCCCGGCGAGCGACTTTCTGGGTGACCGCGACCCGGACGCCTACGAGAAGGTCGAGGACATCCTGGACGTGTGGTTTGATTCCGGCTCCACCCACGCCTTCACCCTGGAGGGGCGCGCCGACAGCCGGTGGCCGGCCGACCTCTACCTCGAAGGCTCGGACCAGCACCGCGGCTGGTTTCAGTCCAGCCTGCTCGAATCCTGCGGCACGCGCGGCCGCGCGCCCTATGACGGCGTGCTGACCCACGGCTTCACGCTCGACGAGAAGGGCGAGAAGATGTCGAAGTCGCTGGGCAACGCCGTCGAGCCGCAGTCGGTCATCAAGGAAAACGGCGCCGAGATTCTGCGGCTGTGGGTCGCGATGGTCGACTATGCCGAGGACCAGCGCATCGGCAAGACGATCCTGCAGGGCACGATCGATTCCTACCGCAAGCTGCGCAACACCCTGCGCTATCTGCTCGGCGCGCTCGACGGCTTCGGCCCGCAGGAGTGGCTGGCGCCGGCCGAGATGCCGCCGCTCGACCGCTTCATCCTGCACCGGCTGTGGGCGCTCGACCGTCACGTCCGCGCCGCCTATGAAGACTATCGCTTCCAGGATGTCTGGCGGCCGGTCGCCGAATTCTGCTCGAACGACCTATCAGCGTTCTATTTCGACATCCGGCGCGACGCGCTCTATTGCGATCCGGCGGATTCGCCGCGCCGGCGCGCCTGTCGCACCGTGATGGACCTGGTGTTCGAGCGGCTGACCGCGTGGCTCGCGCCGCTGGCCTGCTTCACCATGGAGGAGGCGTGGGCGACGCGCTTCCCCGACGCCGGCGCCAACGGCCTGCGCGTGATCCCGGAGACGCCGGAGGCGTGGCGCGACGATGCGCTGGCCGAGCGCTGGGAGCGGGTGCGCGAGGCGCGCCGGGTTGTGACCGGTGCCCTGGAGGTCGAGCGGCGCGACAAGCGTATCGGCGCCAGCCTGGAGGCGGCGCCCGACCTCTATGTCGGCGACCCGGCGATCGCCGGGGCACTCGACGGCCTCGACCTCGCCGAGATCGGGATCACCTCGGCCGCGCGCCTGATCCCGGCGCCGCCGCCGGCCGACGCCTTCATTCTGCCCGAAAACCCGACTATCGGTGCGGTGGTGCATCGCGCGGAGGGGCGAAAGTGCGACCGCTGCTGGCAGGTCCTGCGCGAGGTCGGCGAGGACCATCATCATCCCGATCTGTGCTGCCGCTGCGCGGATGCGGTGGGGCGCCTGCGCGGCCGCGCCGCGTGACCGCGGCCCCCCCGGCCAAGGAGACGCGTCCGGTCCGCGGCGCCGTCCTGTTCCACCCGCTGTGGCTCGGCCTCGGCACGGCGTTGGTCGCGGGCGGCGTCGACCGGCTGAGCAAATGGTGGCTCCTGGACGTGTTCGGCCTGCCCGGGCATCCGCCGGTGCGGCTCGGCCCCGTGACCAACCTGGTCATGGTGTGGAACCGGGGGGTCAGCTTCGGGCTGTTCGCTGGCGACGCGGCATGGCATCGCATGCTGCTCGCCGCCTTCGCCGTCGTCGTCGCGGCCATCCTGGCCGTGGTGCTGCTGCGCACGCGCTCCACCTGGACGGCGATCGCGCTCGGCCTCGTCATCGGCGGTGCGGTGTCGAACGCCTGGGATCGCTTCGCCTATGGCGCGGTCGCCGATTTCATCGATTTCCATATCGGCGGTTATCATTGGTACGTGTTCAACGTCGCGGACGCCGCAATCACGGTCGGGGCCGGGCTTCTGATCGTCGACGGCTTGTTCCGCGGCGGCGGTCAGCATAGATAGACGCGTCGCCTTCCGGTCGGGAGCAGGTTCCAATGGCTTTGTCGGGGTTGAAGATCGGATCAGGCGTTCGGCTGGCGACGGCGGCGATCCTGCTGCTGGCGCTGGGCGGATGCAGCGTCAAGCAGGCATTCGCGCCGACGAAGCGCGATCTGAGCGAGTTCGACTTGAAGACCCCGCGGCCGCTGGTGCTGCCGCCCAATTACGACCTGAAGCCGCCCGCGCCGGGAACGGAGGCCAAGACGCCGCCGCCGAGCGCGGAGGCGCGGCAAAACGTCTACGGGGCCGCGGCTCCCGCGCAGCCGGAAGCGCAGCCCGCGACGGCCGCACCGGCCAGCGAGGGGGAAGGCGCGCTCCTGCAACGGGCCGGCGCGCAGGGCGCCAATCCCGACATCCGCCAGCAGGTCAATTCCGAGACCTCGGCCGTCACCAATCGCGGTCCAGGCATGACCAACCGGGTGCTCGACTATCAGCCGCCGGCCGACACGAGCGGCCAGGCCGCGCCGGCGTCCGGTCCCGCCGATACGACCTCGACGCCGGCCGGCGCGACGGCCCCGGTGGACGCACAATGACGGCACGCCGGCCCGCCCCTTTACGTCGTGTCGGGGCGCGGCGGCCGATCCGGTTCCCGGCCGCCGCAATCCAGGCGGTCCTGGCGCTGACGCTGCTGTTCGCGGCGCGCGGCGCGTGGGCGGCGACCATCAAGCTCACACCGCAGACCTTCACGCTCGACAACGGGCTCCAGGTGGTGGTGCTGCCCGACCATCGCGCGCCGGTCGTGACCAGCATGGTCTGGTACCGGGTCGGGTCCGCCGACGAGCAGTGGGGCAAATCGGGCCTCGCCCATTTCCTCGAACACCTGATGTTCAAGGGCACCAAGACGGTCCCACCGGGCGCATTCTCGCAGACCATCGCGCGCAACGGTGGCCAGGACAATGCGTTCACCTCCAGCGACTACACGGCCTATTACGAGCGCGTCGCGCTCGACCGGTTGCCGCTGATCCTCAAGCTGGAGGCCGACCGCATGGTCAATCTCCAGCTCACCGACGCGGTGGTCGCGCCCGAGCTCAAGGTCGTGCTCGAGGAACGGCGGATGCGGACCGAGAACAACCCGTCTGCGCTGTTCAGCGACGCGCTGTCCTCGGCCCTGTTCATGACCCATCCCTATGCGATCCCGGTGATCGGCTGGCGCGCCGAGACCGAGAAGCTGTCCACCGCCGACGCGCTGGCTTTCTATCGGGCGCATTACGGCCCGGACAACGCGATCCTGGTCCTGGCCGGCGACGTGACCGAGCAGGGCGTGCGGCCGCTGGTCGAGAAGTATTTCGGGCCGCTGGCATCCCGCCATATCCCGCCGCGCCACCGAGCGACCATGCCGCCGCAATATGTCGCGCGGCAGGTCATCATGCACGATGCGCGGGTCAGGCAGCCGATGTGGCAGCGCGTCTACCTTGCGCCCAGCTACCGGACCGCCGGGAAGTCCGGCGCCGCTGAGGCGCTGGATCTTCTGGAGGAGATCCTGGGTACCGGATCGACCAGCCGGCTCTATCGGGCGCTGGTGGTCGAGAAAGGGGTCGCCGCCGGTGCGTCGGCCGATTATCTGGGCACCGCGCTCGACGACACCCGCTTCGCGATCACGGTGGTTCCGCGCCCCGGCGTCACGGCCGAGGCGGCCGGCGACGCAGCCGATGCGGTCATCGCGCAAGTGCTGGCCAAGGGCGTCAGCGCGGACGAGCTGAAAACGGCCAAGGACCGCCTGATCGCCGACGAATTGTACCGGCAGGACAACCAGGAATCGCTCGCCATGCGCTTCGGCTCGGCCCTGGCGACGGGCCAGACCGTGGACGACGTGGTGCAATGGCCGGAGCGCATCAAGGCGGTGACGCAGGAGCAGGTGCTGAAGGCCGCGCAGGCGGTGCTGCGGCCGGAACGGTCGGTGACTGGGGTCCTGTTGCCGGCGCCGGCATCATGAGGGTCCTGGCCATGCGGCGTTTCCCCCGCGTCCGTTTCCGGCTGATCGCGACCTGCGTCGCCGGCGCGGCCTGCTGGCTCGCGCTGGCGGTACCGGCCGCCCAGGCCGCAGTCAAGATTCAGAAGGTCACCAGCCCCGGCGGGATCGAGGCGTGGCTGGTCGAGAATCACACGCTGCCGATCATCGCCGTGGATGCCGGCTTCCACGGTGGCGCGCGGCTCGACCCCGAGGGCAAGGCGGGGCTCGCCAGCCTGCTGTCCGGCCTGCTCGACGAAGGCGCGGGCGATCTCGATTCGCAGGCGTTTCAGCGTCGGCTGGCCGAGACTTCGATCCGGCTGGGCTTTGACGCCGATCGCGACGGTTTCTATGCCAGCGTGCGGACCCTGACCGATCATCGGGATGAGGCGTTCCATCTGCTCGGCCTGGCGCTGAACAAGCCGCGTTTCGACAAGGAGCCGGTCGCACGCGTCCGCGCCCAGATGTTGAGTATCCTGGCCGAGCAGCATGAGGACCCGCAGCAGGTCGCCGTCAAGGCATGGTACGCGGCGGCGTTCCCGGATCAGCCCTATGGCCGGCCGGTCGACGGCGACGACGCGAGCATCAAGGCCATCACGCGCGACGATCTGGTCGATTTCACCAAGGCCTATCTGACGCGCAAGCGGCTGCGCGTCGCGGTCGTTGGCGACATCGACGCCAAGACGCTGGGGTCGTTGCTCGACCGTACCTTCGGGCCGCTGCCGGCGGATGGGCCGGCACCGGACCTGAAGACGCTGCCGCCGGACCGGCCTTCGGGCCTGACCGTGATCCGGACCGACAATCCGCAGACCGTGATCCTGTTCGGCGGCGCCGGCCTCCTGCGGCACGACCCGGACTTCATTCCCGCCTATGTGATGAACTACATCCTGGGCGGCGGCGGCTTCTCCTCGCGGCTGATGCAGCAGGTGCGCGAAAAGCGGGGGCTTGCCTACAACGTTCAGACGAGCCTGGTGCCGAACGATCTGGCCGGGCTGATCATCGGCTATGTCGGGACCGAGAACAGCCGCGCGGCGCGCGCGCTTGGGCTGATCCGCGCCGAATTCGTGCGCATGCGCGATTCCGGCGCGACGGCGCAGGAACTGGAGGACGCGAAAACCTATCTGACCGGCGCCTATCCGTTGCGCTTCGATTCCAATGACGACATCGCGGATGAACTGCTCGGCATCCAGATGGAGGATCTGGGGATCGACTACGTCAACAAGCGCAACGCGATGATCCGCGCCGTGACACTGGCCGACGTCCAGCGCGCCGCAAAGCGCGTGCTTCGCCCGGATCATCTGCTGGTCGTGGCGGTGGGCCAGCCGGTCGGCCTGGACAAGGCCACGACATCGGCGCCCACGCCCGCGCATGACGGAAAGGAAGACGCCGCGCCGCCAGTGGCGAACCCGCCCGATGCCGGCGTCGAGCCCGATACGGGAGCGATGACGCCCGATACCGGGGGCGCGAGCGACATCCACTGATCTGCCGGCGGGAGCACGCCCGCCGAGCGTCCGCCCCGATCCCCGTCAGTCCGGGCGAGCCGTGCCGGGTTCGCGGCAGGATCAGCGTGCGGCGATCTGCTGTGCGGGCGACAGGGGCAGGCAGCCGATCTTGGCCGGCTTCAACTCGCTGCATGTCCGCCGCGCGCCGTGCTCGGTCAGGCCGAGGAAACGCACGCGATAGATCGCGCCATCGTCCGTCGGGACGCGCGCGATCACGCGCTGCGCGCCGCCCAGCGTTTTCGGCGCCCGCTGCACCGCCCGATGGGCGCGATGCTCGGCGGTCTTCTTCCTGCTGAAGGCGCCGACCTGGACGCCCCATGCGCCCTTGTGCCCGGCGGCAGCGGTGGTGCTGGTGCTGGTGGCCACCTGTCGACGCGGCGCGGGGGCGGTCCGCGCCGAAGGCGGCGCTTCGGAAGCCATGGCCGGCGTGGATAGCACGTTTTTCAGCGACGGCAGGTGATGGTGCGTCGGCGCCGGGTCCTTGCGCGCCACCATCACCTTGTCGGAGACGCCGAGATCGGCGAAGCCGCTATCCAGCATCGCCATCACCTTGGTGTCGCGCCCGGCCGCGCTGTTCCCGCCGAACATGACGCAGATCAGCCGCCGGCCGTTGCGCACCGCCGAGGCGGCGAGATTGAAGCCGGCGGCGTTGATATAGCCGGTCTTGATGCCGTCCGTGCCGTCGTATTTCTCGAGCAGATGATTGTGATTGCCGAAGGTGCGACCGCGCCAGACGAACTGGCGGGTCGAGAAATAGTGATAGTCCTCGGGGAAGTCGCGCATCAGCGCGCGGCTGAGCAGCGCATAGTCCGCCGCGGTGGTGACCTGGTCCGGGTCCGGCAGGCCGGAAGCGTTGCGATAGGTCGTGCGCGTCATGCCCAGGGCGTGGGCCTTCGCCGTCATGTTCCGGGCAAAGGCGGTTTCGCTTCCCGCCATGCCCTCGGCCAGCACGACCGCCGCGTCGTTGGCCGATTGCGTGACCAGCGCGAGGATCGCGTCGTGGACCTGGATGCTTTGGCCGGCCCGCACGCCGATCTTGGTCGGCGGCTGCGCCGCGGCGTGCTTCGAGACCGGCAGCTTCTGGTCCAGGGTCAACTTACCCTTCCGCAGCGCCTCGAACGTCAGGTAGAGGGTCATCATCTTGGTCAGCGATGCCGGATAGCGCGCCGCCTGCGCGTTTTCGCTGCGCAGCACCCGGCCCGACTCGGCGTCGATGACGATGGCCGAATATCTGGAACTGGCGGCCTGCGCGCGCTGCAATCCCGGCGCGACCGACAGGATCGCCGCCACAAGGCACAGCGCGACAAGGCGATGTGGCCGATATCCGGCGCCGCCCGCGACCGTCGGCCCGGCCCGTCGCCGCCCGCTTACGTCAACCAGACCGTCCCCGGCGCCGCACCCCATGCCTGCGCTCGACGACCATCCATCTACCGCCCTGGCCGCCGACGGCGTGCGCGTCGTGCTCGGCGGCACCGAGATCCTCGGCGGTGCCGACCTCGAGGTCCGCCGGGGCGAGG
>JBDZUN010000269.1:0-4317 GCA_040255145.1 Hyphomicrobiales bacterium
CGCAAAAGTGGCATCCACTTTTGCCGGAAACGCTCTGGCGCGCCTTCAACCGCGGCGCGCGCGCACTATACCGGGTCGTTCGCCGCCAAAGCAAAGCGCGATCGTGCGGTTCTGCTTTACTCGAAGAACGAATGCCGCGGTGGTGGCTCGTCCAGGAAGAAGGTGCCGCCGAAGATCCAGATCGTGCGATTATCCCGCGCCAGCATAGGGATATGGACGAATTCCAACTCGGCGTGTTCGAGGTCTATGCCCAGATAGCGGCCCCGGTGCGTGACGATCCGCGGCTCCCGCGCCAGCCCGTCATAGAACGCACGGGCGCCGTCCGCCGTCTGCGGGCGGTAAAGTCGTTCCAAAGTCTTTCCGGTGAAATCGAGGCCCAGCCGCGCGGTCAATACCGTGCCGATCAACCGGTATTGCCAGGTTCCGGCCACCGGCTCGGCGATGAACAGGTGCGGCAGCAGCGGCACGATCTCGCGCGGCGCGATGCTCGCGCGCGGCAGCAAGCCGTCGGCGTTAAGGCGTGGCCTGCAAAAGGAAATCAGTGCCTGCGCGCGGATATCGGTCGGCTCCGCCGCGACAGCCTCGAAACCGATCTGACCCGCGCCGACGCGGTTCATGGCGTGGGTCAGGCCGATGAAGCCGGTCTCGGGGTGGATGGGGGCGGTGGCCATTTAAAATTCGTGCTCTTCAGGAAACTTAACGTTATTACAATATCAACGACATATGCAATCCATTGTTGCAGTCTCATCTTTTTATTATGAAACGAATATTATAGTTAATAGAAATACTTATCGTAATAATTGAATAGAAATACGACGGACGGCGCGGCCGTGGCTATGCGATCGTGACGATCTTGGCGCTGCCCAGCCGCTGCTCGACCTCGACCGCCACCTCCCGCCCGCTGCGCCACAGGACGACATCGGCGCACGATTCGCCCAAGGTCAGGCGGCGAAAGCGCAGCATGTTCAATGCGTTGGGCAGCTTCGGTCGCACGAACCGGATCTCGTCGGCCTGCGCGTCGAAGTGCAGCCCCGTCGTCGCCTGGATCAAAGCGAGCGGCGCGGCGGCGGCCCAGGCCTGCGGCGAACACGCGACCGGATAGCCGGTCGGCCCCTTCTGCTGCCGGCGCGGGAAGCCGCAGAACAGCTCCGGCAGCCGCCCGAATTCCATGTAGTTCGCGGTGGCGAACAGGCCCTCGAAGATACGCGAGACGGCGTCGGCCCGGCCGTAGCGGGCGAGGCCCAGCGCGATCAGGGCGTTGTCGTGCGGCCAGACCGAGCCGTCGTGGTAGGACATCGGGTTGAAGCGCGGCTGGCCGCTGGCGATGGTCCGGACGCCCCAGCCGGAAAAGGATTGCGGCGTCATCAGCGTGACCGCCAGCGCCGGCGCGCGCTCGGGCAGGGCGATGCCGGCGAGCAGGGCGTGGCCGGCATTCGAGCTGCGCACGCGGCATGGCCGCTTTTCACCGTCGAGCGCCATCGCATAGGTCTGCAGGTCGTCGAGCCAGAACGCCCGGTCGAACGCCGCCCGCAGGCCCGCGGCGCGCGCGGCCAGGGCCTCGGCGCGCTCCGGCAGGTCCAGGGCGCGGGCCATGTCGGCGGCGGCGCATTGGGCGGCGTAGACGTAGCCCTGCACCTCGCACAGCGCGATCGGCCCATGGGCCAGGCTGCCGTCGGCGTGGAAGATCGAATCGTGGCTGTCCTTCCAGCCTTGATTGACCAGGCCCTGGTCGGTCGTGCGGGAATATTCGACGAAGCCGTCGCCGTCGCGGTCGCCGTCGACCTCGATCCAGCGCAACGCCGCCTCGATCGCCGGCCACAGCGCGCCGATCGTCGCGATGTCGCCGGTGCGTGTGAAATAGGCGCCGGCGAGCATTACGAAAAGCGGCGTCGAATCGACGCTGCCGTAATAGCGACGGAACGGAACCTCGCCCAGCAGGGCCATTTCGCTCTCCCGCATCTCGTGCAGGATCTTGCCAGGCTCGGCATCCGCCGCCGGGTCGTACCGGATCGCCTGGTTCGCGGCCAGGAAGCGCAGGACGCCGGCGGCGATGGCCGGGTCCAGCCACAGGGTCTGCAGCGCGGTGATGATGCCGTCGCGCCCGAACACCGTGCTGAACCAGGGGATGCCGGCATAGGGGTAGGGGCCCTGCGGCGTCTCGGTCATCAGCATGTAGAGGTCGGCGACCGACCGGCACAGGGTCTGGTTGAGCATCGTGTTCGACGTCTCGATCGAAGCGGCGCGGCCGGCCTGGAGGCGCAGGACGCGCGTCGCCTCGCGCAACGCGGCCGGGAACGGCAGCGGCTCGGCCGCGCGCGGTTCCTGGCAATCCACCCGGACATACAGGAACACTCGCTCATGCGGCTTGAGCGTCAGGCCATAAACCGCTGTCTCTCCATCCAGATCGTCTGGAGTCGGTTTAAAGCGCAGCAGGGTTTCGCGGGTTTTGTGGTCGAGGCCCAGATAGCGGAAATGGACTGTGTCGCGCTCAGGCGCCTCGACCGAAACCGTTCCCCGTCGCGGGCGCTTTTCGCCGCGGACCTCGAACAGGTCGGCGAAATCGGCGTCGAACCGGAAGGAGAGGCGCAGGCGGTGCGGGCGGGTGTCGAAATTGCGCACCACCACGCGATAGTGCAGGGCGCCGGACCACAGGAGGCTGGTGCCGCGAATGTGGATGCGCCCGCGTTCGCGGGTCTCGCCGTGCTCAATCGGCTGGTCCGGGTTGGTCAGGTCGGTGATCAGCGCGATGTTGTCGTCGCGCATGGCCGAGCCGAGCAGGAGCGGCCGCTCGCCGTCGATGTGCAGCACGAACTGCGAAAGGTGCCGGGTGTCCTTGTAGAACAGCCCGCAGGGCGACCCCGGCGCCGCGACCATCCCGCCGCTGTGGTCGCAGACGATGAAGGTCTCGCCCTGCTTCAGCGCGCGCGGCTGAAGCTCGCTCAGCGAGGAAGAGGCATGGATGGCGTGGGTTTCTTGCTTCTCGACGATCGTGTCGCTCTGGGTCGACCCCATGGCGTCTCCTGCGGATCGGGGAAGCAGGCCGGGCTGGATCTGACTCAGGCCGTTCCTGTGGCGGGCTTGGTGACCGGGCCACGATAGGAGAGGCGCCGATAGATTGCGAGGTAGTCCGCCGCCATGCGCTCGACCGAGAAGCGTTCCTCGAACGTGCGGCGCACCGCGCGCCGGTCCAGGTTCTCGATCAGGTTGATGGCCTGGACGGCGCCCGGCACGTCGTCGACGATCAGGCCGGTAACGCCCGGATCGATGACCTCCGGGACCGATCCGCGCCGGAACGCGACCACCGGGGTTCCGCAGGCCATGGCCTCGATCATCACCAGGCCGAACGGTTCGGGCCAGTCGATCGGGAACAGGAGCGCGGTCGCGCCGCCGAGGAATTCGTCCTTTTCCGCCTCGTTGACCTCGCCGACGAACTCGATGGCCGGGTCGTTCAGAAGCGGCTTGATCTGATCGTTGAAATAGTCCCGGTCGACGCGGTCGACCTTGGCGGCGATCTTCAGGCGCCGGCCGGTGCGCTTGGCGATCTCGATCGCCAGGTCCGGGCGCTTTTCGGGCGAAATCCGCCCGAGGAAGGCCAGATATCCGTCGCGTGGCGCCGGGTGATAGGACAGCAGGTCGCGGGGCAGGCCGTGATAGACCGTGCCGGCCCAGTTCACCGGCGGCATCGGCGTGCGCTGGTCGTCCGATATCGAAACCAGGGAGACGTCGGAGAAGCGCCGGTAGAACGGCTGCTGGTCGGCAAGATCGGTCCGGCCGTGCAACGTCGTGATACACCGGTCCGCTATACCCGGCAATATTAAGTATTGAAGATAATCGATGTGAAAATGCAACGCATCGAAGTCGTCGGCATATTGACGGATATTGTCCAGCATCAGAAGATGGTGCGGTAAAGGATCGCAGCAACCGGCCAGGCGAAGTGCGTGGCTGCTTCCGGGGATCAAGCGCGCGCGTGTCTTGGAATCGCCGCTTGCGAACAAGGTTACGTCATGCCCCTGCCGGATCAGTTCCTCCGTAAGATAGGATACGATCCGTTCGGTCCCGCCGTACATCTTGGGCGGGACGCTTTCCATCAGCGGGGCGATCTGGGCGATCTTCATAGGCGACTATCCTTCGGATTCCGGTTGCGCCGCGGCGTTCTGCCGGCAGGCCAATGCAGAAACGCATCGGTGGCATGGCGGGTGCGCGCATGACCCGGGTTCGCCGTCCGCCCTTGTGTTGCAAGGAAATCGCAAGCGGCGGGAAAGTGTCGCGGGGCATGCGTGCATCTGGCCGAACGGCACGTTGGTTCTTAGGGTAGGC
>JBDZUN010000270.1:0-4309 GCA_040255145.1 Hyphomicrobiales bacterium
CAGACGCCCGGCCTGACCCGCGTGCTGACCAGCTATTCGGCCAACACGCCGCAGGTCTACCTGGACATCGACCGCGACAAGGCCCAGGCCCTCGGCGTGCGCGTCAGCGACATCTTCAGCGCGCTGCAATCGACGCTCGGCGGCTTCTATGTCAACGACATGAACATGTTCGGGCGCACCTGGCAGGTGGTGATCCAGGGCGAGGCCAGCGACCGGCGCACAGTCGACGACCTGTACCGCATCTACGTGCGCTCCTCGCACGGCGAGATGGTGCCGCTGCGCGCCCTCGCCCAGGCCGAGCCGCAGGCGGGGCCGCTGTTCATCACCCGCTACAACAACAATCGCTCCGTCGACATCCTGGGCAACGCGGCGCCGGGCTATTCGTCCGGCGAGGCGCTGCACATCATGGAGGAGCTGTCGAAGCACACGCTGCCACCCGGCTATACGTTCGAGTGGACCGGCACCGCGCTGCAGCAACTCCAGGCGGCCGGGCAGACCGGCATCATCCTCGGGCTCGCGGTGCTGTTCGCCTACCTGTTCCTGGTCGCACTGTACGAAAGCTGGTCGATCCCGCTCGGCGTGCTGCTGTCGGTCACGGTCGGCATTTTCGGCGGCCTGCTGGCGCTGTCGGTCGCAGGGTTGGCCAATGATATCTATGCCCAGATCGGCCTCGTCGTGCTGATCGCGCTGGCCAGCAAGAACAGCATCCTGATCGTCGAATTCGCCAAGGAACGACGTGAGGAAGGCATGTCGATCGTCGATTCCGCGATCATGGGGGCACGGCTGCGGTTCCGGCCGGTGATGATGACGAGCTTCGCCTTCATCATGGGGCTGGTGCCGCTGGTCACCGCTACGGGCGCCGCGGCGGCCAGCCGGCGCGCGATCGGCACCGCGGTGTTCGGCGGCATGATCGCCGCGTCACTGATCGGCGTGTTCCTGATCCCGATGCTCTACGTGGTGCTGGAACGCTTGCGCGAATGGGCGCACCGACGCTTCTTCACAGCGATCGAGCCGCCGCCGCATGCCGGCCGGCCGCCGCAGCCCTGACGGGCCGGGTTGCCCCAACCGTGCGGCAACTGTTGGCGATCGGCGGTTCGAGGTCTAACATCGTACCGATCGAACGTTCCGTCGGATCGTGCGGCCAGCCGGCGACGTTCACAGAACAATCGCGCGGCAGGCAAGCGTGCGCGAAAACGGGAGGTTGCGATGTACGATCTGCTGATCAAGAACGGCACCGTCGTCGACGGCACTGGCGCGCCACGCTATCAAGCCGATGTCGCGATCCAGGACGGCAGGATCGCCGAGATCGGCCGGCTCAACGAAAGCGCGAAGCAGACCATCGACGCCGATGGCCTGATCGTCGCGCCCGGCTTCGTCGATCCGCACACCCATTACGACGCGCAGATCTGCTGGGACCCGCTGATCACGCCGTCGTCGTGGCACGGCGTCACCACCGCCGTCATGGGCAATTGCGGCGTCGGCCTCGCCCCGTGCAGGCCGGAGGTACGCGAGATCGCGGCCTGGGACCTGGTCAATGTCGAGGCGATCCCATTCGACGTGCTCAGCAAGGGCGTCACCTGGGACTGGGAGACCTTCCCGGAATACATGGACGCCGCGGCGAAGCGCGGCTCCGGCATCAATCTCGGCTTCCTGGCGCCGCTGACGCCGTTCCGGCACTACGTGCTGGGCGAGGAATCGATGGAGCGTTCGGCGACGCCGGAAGAGACCGCCAAGATCAAGGCCCTGCTCAAGGAGGCGGTGGTCGCCGGCGCGTTCGGCTTCACCACCACCAACGCGGCGCAGCACATCGGCTATCACGGCCGGCCGCTGGCCTGCCGGCAGGCCGATCGCGCGGAATTCACCGCCTATTGCAACGCGCTGAAGGAGCTGGGCCGCGGCACCATCCAGCTCGCGCTGACCAACAGCGTGTCGGAGGTGGACGAGAGCGAGCGGGCGATGTTGGACATGCTGCTGAGCGAAAGCGGGCGGCCGGTGACGTGGCTCGCGCTGCTCAACCGCGACGACAAGCCGGAGGCCTGCCAGAAGACGCTGGTCGAGGTGGCGGACCTGTTGCAGCGGGGCGCGGTGCCGCAGGTGACGTGCCGGCCGCTGATCGTGCAGATCGACCTGCGCAAGCCGTTCATCTTCGCCAACATGGCAAGCTGGAACCCGGTGTTCCAGCGTTCGGTCGAGGAGCAGATCGGCTTCTATCGCGACCCCAATTTCCGCGCCGCCTTCCGCAAGGAACTGGAGACGCCGCGTATCTTCAACGGTAATTGGGACCGGGCGATCATCCACGAGGTCGGCAGCCGTGCGATGCAGCCGCTGGTCGGCCGCAGCGTCGGCGACATCGCGCGCGAGCGCGGCAAGGATGGGCTCGACACCTTCCTCGACCTCGCGATCGAGGACAATCTGGATCTCGCCTACACCTATGAGCTGTTCAACGCCAACGAGGACCGGATTCCGGAGCTGATCAAGGACCCGCGCACCATGATCGGCCTGTCCGACGGCGGCGCGCATGTCGATATGCTGTGCGACGCCGGCTACACCACCTACCTGCTCGGCACCTGGGTGCGCGACCGCGAGGCGATGACGCTCGAACACGCCGTGCGGCGCATCACATCCGAGCCGGCGGCCCTGTTCGGCATCCAGAACCGTGGCCGCATCGCCAAGGGTGCGGCGGCCGACTTCGCCGTGTTCGACCTGAACACCATCGGCTCGGGCAAGCGCGGCGAGATGTGGAACGACCTGCCCGGCGGCGGGCGGCGGCTGGTGATGCCGGCCAAGGGCGTTGAATACACCGTGGTCAACGGCACGGTACTCTACGAACGCGGCCAGGCCAGCGGCGCGCTGCCGGGGCAGGTGCTGCGCTCCGGCCACGCCTGAGTGATACCAGGGCAGGCCCGGATCGGGCCTGCCCGCCGCGTTTCAACCTTTCACGGGATCGGCGATGGAACAGCTTGCCACTGGCTTCACCCTGATCGAGGGTCCGGTCTGGGACGCGGCACACGGCCTCCTGTTCTCCGATGTGCTCGACGGTGGCGTGCACTGCCTCGGCCATGACGGGACGGTCGCCGTGGTCATCCCGCACCGGCGCGGCATGGGCGGCCTCAGCCTGCACGCGGCGGGCGGCATGGTCGTGTCGGGGCGCAACATCGCCTACAAGCCGCCCGGCGACAGCGCCACCAGGGTGCTACTGGAAAGCGCGAACAGTGATGCCGGCTTCAACGACATCACCACGGACGATGCGGGACGCGTCTATGCCGGCTCGCTCGGCGCGTCGCCTTTCAAGGACCAGGTCGGTGATCGCACACCCGGCGCGCTGTTCCTGATCGACCTCGACGGCGCCACCCGGCGCGTCGCCGACGGCGTCAAGCTCACCAACGGCATGGGCTTTTCGCCCGACGGCAAGCGGCTCTACCACTCCGATTCCGGGGACCAGATCGTCCATGTCTACGACGTCGCGTCGGACGGCGACGTGCGCGGCCGGCGCCCCTTCGCGAAGCTGGAGCACGGCCTGCCCGACGGTCTGGTCGTATCGGAGGACGGTGCCGTCTGGGTCGCCGACGCCCATGGCGGCAAGGTCTGGGTATTCGGGCCCGACGGCAGCCTTCGGGAGAAGATCGCGGTGCCGCTGCCGATGGTGACGTCGGTCTGCTTCGGCGGTGAAGGCTTGCGCGACCTCTATATCGTCACCGGCTCGGAAGGGGCGCCGACCGACCATTCCGGCACGGTGTTCCGGCTGCGCGTGGACGTGCCCGGCCTGCCCGTGGCGCCGGCGCGCGTCCGGGTGAGTTGACCGGATAGCTCTGATCCGGCGTGCGGTGCACGGGCTCGGCGCAGGACCGCCGATGGGCGGTGGTCGCCGGGCGTAAGAAAAGCACCGTCAATTCGTCACATGTCTGGGCAGGATCGCAGCGGCTAAACTAAGCCGTGCCTAGAGCGTTTCCAGCAAAAGTGGATGCCACTTTTGCGGTTCGGAAACGCGACAAACCAAGGACTTAGAGATCGTTCAACGTTTCAATGAAACGGTGAACGGCTCTAGAACCTGAATCGGCAGCGAGCATTACGACCTCTTAGGACAGATTATGACGACTCATGCGACGGCGGCTGGGAGGCCGGAACTCAAGCGTCGCGATTTTCTCTATGTGGCCACGGGCGCCTTTGTCGCGGTCGGGGCGGCGATGGCGATATGGCCGTTGATCGACCAGATGGAGCCGTCGGCCGACGTGCTCGCTGTCGGCGGCCCGCTCTCCGTAGACCTGTCCACGATGGAGCCGGGCCAGCAGATCATGGTGCTGTGGCGGTC
>JBDZUN010000271.1:0-4298 GCA_040255145.1 Hyphomicrobiales bacterium
CGCCGGCGCGGGGATTGGGCAGGATGGGCGATCACAGGCCGCCGGTCTGGTCACGGCGTGGGCAGCTCCCCCCGCGCTGCCCGGTTTCTGGGCATCTGCGTGATATCGCCGTCGGTGGACTTGGCCGCGGCCTCGGCGCATCTTCCCGCCATGGACGAAGCGCGCGCAGCCGGTCGGGACGCCGACCTGATCGTCGTCGGTGGCGGCATGGTCGGGCTTACGCTGGCCTGCGCCGCGGGCCGCGCCGGACTGGAAACCGTCGTGATCGACGCACTGGCGCCGGAACGGGTGGTCGCGCCGGCGTTTGACGGCCGCGTCTCGGCACTCGCCGCGACCTCATGCCGGCTGATGGAGGCGATCGGCGTCTGGCCCCGCCTCGCGCCGCACGCGCAGCCGATCCTCGATATCGTCGTCTCCGACGGCCGCGTGTCGCGCGGCGCCTCGCCGTTCTTCCTGCACTACGACCATCGGGAGCTCGGCGCCGGCCCGCTCGGCCATCTGGTGGAGAACCGCTTCATCCGCCGGGCGCTGCTCGACGGCATCGCCGCCTGCCCGGCAGTCCGGCACTGGGCGCCGGCGCGGGTAGTCGGCGTCGAACGCGATGGGGGCGGCGCCACCGCGCGGCTGGAGGACGGCACGGCCCTGCGCGCGCCGCTCTGCGTCGCCGCCGACGGGCCCGATTCGCCGCTGCGCCGCGCCGCCGGCATCCGCGTGACCGGCTGGTCCTATCCTCAGACCGGCATCGTCACCACGGTCGCGCACGAATATCCGCACCACGGTGTGGCGCAGGAACATTTCCTGCCCTCGGGGCCGTTCGCGGTGCTGCCGATGCCGGGCGAGCGCGCGTCGCTGGTCTGGACCGAGCGCACCGACCTCGCCCGCGCCATCCTGGCGCTCGACGACGCGGCCTTCGGCCAGGAGGTGCGCCGCCGCTTCGGCGACTATCTGGGCCGGGCGGAGCCGGTCGGGCCGCGCTGGTCCTATCCGCTGCGCCTGCAACACGCGCGGACCTATATCGCGCCGCGGCTGGCGCTGGTCGGCGACGCCGCCCACGTCATCCACCCGATCGCCGGCCAGGGCCTCAATCTCGGCCTGCGCGACGTGGCCGCCCTGGCCGAGGTGCTGGTCGACGCCGCTGGTCTCGGCCTCGACATCGGTGCAGAGACCGTGCTGGCGCGCTATCAGCGCTGGCGCCGGTTCGACAACGTGCTGCTGGCCGGCGTCACCGACGTGCTGAACCGGCTGTTCTCGAACGACATCGCGCCGCTGCGGCTGGCGCGCGGTCTGGGCTTGGGGATCGTCGGGCGCATCGGCCCCGCGCGGCGCTTCCTGATGCGCCATGCAGAGGGCACGGTCGGCGACCTGCCGCGGCTTTTGCGCGGCGAGAGCCTCTGATCACCGCTCGCGGCTCAGGCCTTCTTTCTCCAGCGTCTGGAGATAGTCCCGCCACAGCGCGTCCTGGCGCTCACCCAGTTCGCGCAGGTAGTCCCACGAATAGAGCCCGGTATCGTGGCCGTCGTCGAACAGCAGGCGCACCGCGTAATTGCCGACCGTCTCGACCGCGTCGATGCCGACATCGCGCTTGCCGAATACCGTGACCTCCTGACCCGGCCCGTGACCCTTGACCTCGGCGCTCGGGCTGTGCACGCGCAGGAACTCGGCCGGCAGGCTGAAGCGGCCGCCGTCGTCGTAGTCGATCTCCAGCGCCTTTTCCGCCTTGCGCAGCCGGATTTCGATCGGCCAGGGACGCAAGGCGGCCATCAGCGGTCCCGCTCCGCGTCGCTCAGGGTACGCGCCTCGTCCGGCAGCATGATCGGGATGCCGTCGCGGATCGGATAGGCCAGGCCGGCCTGGCGGCTGACCAGCTCCTGGCGCTCGGCGTCATAGGACAGCGGCCCCTTGGTCACCGGGCAGACCAGGATTTCGAGCAGCTTCGGGTCGACCCCGGCGCGCGTGTCGGTCATCGCCTCCTCGTCATTGGACCGGGCCGCCGTCGCCTTCGGAGGGTTCGGCCAGCGCCATCTCGATCAGGGCGGTCAGCACCTTGCGCCGCTCCTCCACCGTCGGGCTTTCCAGCAGCGCCTGCTTTTCCTGCACGGAAAAGGGGGAGATCATCGACAGTGCATTGACCAATGTCTCGTCCGGCGCACGTTCGATCGATTCCCAGTCGGCCGCAAGCGAATTGCGCTCCAGATAGGCCTTCAGCGTGCTCAGCAGCCCGGCGCGGCCGGAAGGGTCGGCGGCATGCGACCGGCGCTCGGCGTCGAGGTCGCCGCCAAAGCGCGCGTAATCGGCGCGCACCTGGCGGTAGGGCGTCACGCTCGACAGTTCCTCGGCGATGGCGAAGCGGCACAGGCCGGTCAGTGTGATGCGATAGCGCCCGTCACCGACATCGGCAAAGGTGGTGATGCGGCCGAGCCCGCCGACGTCGAACAGCGGCGGGGCCGGCGTCTCGCTTTCCGGTCGCTTCGGCTGGATCATCCCGATCAGCCGGTCGCCGCCCAGCGCGTCGTCGACCATGGCCAGGTAGCGCGGCTCGAAGATGTTGAGCGGCAGTTGCCCGCGCGGCAGCAGGATCGCCCGGCTCAGCGGAAAGATGGCGATGCGGGTCGGCAGGTCCTCGACCTTATGAACGCTGGGCGCCCGGCCCATGGTGTGCCGCCCCCGCGTCAGGAGAACAGCAGCGATGACAGGCGCCGGCGGCTCGATAAGGTCAGCGGGTCGGTCGGGCCCAGCGCCTCGAACACCTTGACCAATTGCTTGCGCGCCGCCTGCTCGTCCCATTCGCGGTCGCGCTTGACCAGGTCGAGCAGGTGGTCGATCGCGCCCGCCTTGTCGCCGGCGCCGAACAGCGCGACAGCGAGGTCGTAGCGCGCCTGGAGGTCGTCGGGCGCGCGCTCCACCGCCGCGCGCAGGGTTGCGACCTCGCCGGCGTCCGCGCTCTGCTCCAGAAGCGCCAGCGCCGCCTGCGCGCCCTCGACGTCCGGGTGGTTGTTGGCGTTGGCCGGCACCTTGTCCAGCGTCTCGCGCGCCTTGTCCGGCGCGTTGGCCGCGATGTAGCAACGGGCCAGGCCGGCCAAAGCCGCGGGGTTCGCCGGGTCCTCCGCCAGGATCGCCAGGAAGTCCTCGGTCGCGCCCTCGACGTCGCCGTCCTTTTCCAGCGCGAGCCGCGCCGCCTCGATCGCCTCGTCATAGCCCATCGGCTCGGCGCCCGGCCCCAGCAGCCGCTGCACGAAGGCCTTGAGCTGGCTTTCGGGCAGCGCGCCGACGAAGCCGTCGACCGGCTGGCCGCCCTTGAACGCGAACACCGCGGGGATCGACTGGATGCCGAGCTGTCCGGCAACGCCGCGCTCGACATCGACATTGACCTTGGCGAGCCTCAGCGCGCCCCGGGCCTCGCGCACCACCTTTTCCAGAAGCGGGCCGAGCTGCTTGCACGGTCCGCACCACGGCGCCCAGAAATCCACCAGCACCGGCACCTGCTGCGACGCCTCGATCACGTCCTGCAGGAACGTGCGGTCCGTCACATCCTTGATGAGATCGGCGTCGGCTGTCGCCGGCGGGTTCGCCTGCCCGACCAAAGTCTCCATAGTGTCGCGATCCTTCCTCTCGGCCGGGCGGCGCCGGCCGGGTCCGTTTGCGTTCCCCTAAGATGACCGCACGGCGGCCGCCTGAAAAGGCCGCGCCGGAACAAGAGCGGGCGGACCGCGCCGGCACGCGGCGGATTTCCGCGCGTTGCGGCGGTTCGCGAAGTGATTTCCCATCCGGCGAAAATGTTTTAGGGTGCGCGCCTCTTCCGGCCCTCAGCCCCGACCCCGATGGACCCATGCCGTCCGCGCGCGATTCCGGCCCCTCCCGCGCTCCTGCGCCCACGACCTTCCAGGACTTGATCCTCACGCTCCAGCACTTCTGGGCGGCGCGGGGCTGTGTCCTGCTGCAACCCTACGACATGCCGATGGGCGCGGGCACCTTTCACCCCGCCACCGTGCTGCGCGCATTGGGGCCGGAGCCGTGGTCCTGCGCCTATGTCCAGCCGTCGCGCCGGCCGACCGACGGCCGCTACGGCGAGAACCCGAACCGCTTCCAGCACTATTACCAGTTCCAGGTGGTGCTGAAGCCCTCGCCCGCCGACGTACAGGACATCTACCTGGAAAGCCTGCGCGCCCTCGGCATCGACCCGCTGAAGAACGACATCCGCTTCGTCGAGGACGATTGGGAGAGCCCGACGCTCGGTGCCTGGGGCCTCGGCTGGGAGGTGTGGTGCAACGGCATGGAGGTGACGCAGTTCACCTACTTCC
>JBDZUN010000025.1:0-11103 GCA_040255145.1 Hyphomicrobiales bacterium
CCGACCCACCCGCACGTCACGGCCGGACGCAGCGCGGACGTAAACCACGCCGTCGACGGCGACGATCTCCCCGATGTCGGTCAGGCCCAGCGTCAGTTCGTTCGCAAGCGCCACCAGCGATTCGGCATGTCCTGCCGGGACGGTGAAGACGAGCTCGTAGTCGTCGCCGCCGGCCAGCGCCGCGTTCGTCGTAGCGAACCCGGCCCGCTCCAGGCCGCGCGCCGCCGCCGAGAGCGGCAGCCGGTCGGCCCTTATTGCGGCCGCTACACCGGAAACCGAACAGATATGGCCGAGATCGGCGACCAGGCCATCGGAAATGTCGGCGCAGGCATTGGCGAGGCGGCCGAGCGCGAGGCCGAGCGCGACCCGGGGCCGTGGTTGGCGATAGCGGCCGATCAGATAGGCCGCATCGGCCTCGGCCACGTCCGCCGTAACGCCCCGCAACAGCGCCAGCCCCAGCGCGGCGTCGCCCAGTGTGCCGCTGACATACACGCGGTCGCCGACCCGCGCGCCCGACCGGCGAAGCATCCGGCCTGCCTCGACCCAGCCGAATGCTGTGATTGACACGGTAAGCGGTCCGGGGGTCGACACCGTATCACCGCCGAGCAATGCGATGCCGAAGGCGTCCTGGTCGACGCGCAGGCCGCCGGCGAATCGTGCAAGCCAGGCTCGGTCGGGTGCGGGTAACGCCAGCGTCAGCAGATAGCCGTCGGGCGTCGCGCCCTTGGCCGCAAGGTCCGAAAGGTTGACCCCGATCGCCTTGCGCGCCACCAGGTCCGGCGGGTCGTCAGCCAGGAAATGCACCCCGGCGACCAGGGCGTCCGTGGTCAGTACCAGGTCATGGCCCGGACGGGACGCCAGCCACGCCGCATCGTCGCGCAGACCGCAGGCCTCCAGGCGATTGTTGGCCAGCGGCGCCAGGAACTCCGCGATCAACCCGAACTCGTCGTTACGCGACTCGGGCATCGGGCCGGCCGCTCAGGCGCCGCCGACCTGCGTCCCGGTGGCGAATTCCTCCGGCCGGGCAGTGTGGGCGATGCGGTCGAGCACGCCGTTGGCGAAGCCCGTCTCCTGCCCGGAAAAGAACGCGTCGGCGATCTCGACATATTCGCTGAGCACGACGCGGGCCGGCACGTCCGACCGGTAGAGCAACTCGAACGCGCCGGCGCGCAGCAGCGCCCGCAAGGTACTGTCGAGGCGTTCGAGCTCCCATCCCGCCATCAGAACCGTGGCCAGGCCACGGTCAACGGCGACCTGGCGCTCGACCACGCCGCGGACTAGCGCGTCGAAGAAGGCGTCGTCGGTCCGCTCCCGTGCGGCCGGAAAGCGGTACACAACGAACTCGTCCACCACGGCGGCGACCGGCAGCGAGGTCAGCTCCATCTGATAGAGCGCCTGCACCGTGGCGAGGCGCGCGCGCCGGCGCGCCCCTTCCCGCCCAGCGCGGTGGGCGTCTCCGTTGGTGGGGGTGCGGGTCATCCCGATACGAGGCGCGGCGCGGACAGCGCAAATGCGCGACGCAGGCCGATGATTGACAGGCAGGCGATCGCGGCGTCACGGCCCTTGTTGCCGTCGGCCACAGCCGCGCGCTTCCAGGCCTGCTCCCAATTCTCAGTGGTCAGGATGCCGAAGCCGATCGCCGCGCCGTGGCCGGTGGCGAGGTCCATCAGCCCGCGCGACGACTCGCTGCACACGTAATCGTAGTGGCTGGTCTCGCCGCGGATGACGCAGCCCAGCGCGACGAAGCCGTCGAAGCGGTGGCCGTTGGGCCCCCTGGCCTCCAGGCCGAGCCGGATCGCCGCGGGAATCTCGAACGCGCCGGGCACGGCGAACCGCTCGTAGGTCGCGCCACGCGCCTCGATCTCGGCGATCGTGCCCGCGACGAGCTGATCGGCCAAGTCTTCGTAGAACCGCGCCTCGACGATCATCAGATGCGGCGGAGGGGTGCTCATGCCGGGCCAATCTCCTCGATGGCGCGGCGGCCGAGCACGCGCAGGCCATAGCCTTCGAGGCCGACGATCGTGCGCCAGCCGGTATTGCTCAGCAGGATCATGTCGGTGACGCCGAGGTCGATCAGGATCTGCGCGCCGACGCCGTAATCGCGCAACTCGCCCGGCGCGTCCTTGGGTAGCTCACCGCGATGCAGCAGCATATCCGAAATGATCGTCGCCTGGGTGTCACGGATCAGCACGATCACGCCGCGGCCGATCCGGTCGATCATGCGCATCGAGGCTTGCAGGAGCGTGCTGCGGCCGCCCTTGGAGCCCAGCATATCCTCGAACGCGTTGATCGCGTGCATGCGCACCAGAATCGGCTCAGGGCCCGAAATGTCGCCCTTCACCAGCGCGATGTGCTCGGCATACTCGATCTTGGTCGTGTAGACGTAGAGCTTGAACTGCCCGCCATAGTGGGAGTCCAGCGTGGTCTCGACCGCCCGCTGCACGATGCGGTCGTATTTCCGGCGATAGGCGATCAGGTCGGCGATGGTCGCAACCTTGAGGCCGTGCAACTGCGCCACCTGCACCAGGTCGGGCAGGCGCGCCATCGTGCCGTCCTCGTTCATGATCTCGCAGATCACGCCGGCCGGATATAGGCCGGCCAGCCGGGCGACGTCGACCGCCGCCTCGGTATGGCCGGCGCGCACCAGGACGCCACCGTCGCGCGCGACCAGCGGGAACACATGGCCGGGGCTGACCAGGTCGTGCGCGCCCTTGGTCGGGTCGATCGCGACCGAGATGGTGTGGGCGCGGTCGTGCGCCGAAATCCCGGTCGTGATGCCTTCCCGCGCCTCGATCGATACGGTGAAGGCCGTACGGTTGCGCGACTGGTTGTTGGTCGACATCTCGGGGATTTCGAGCTGATCCACCCGCTGCCGCGGCAGCGCGAGGCAGATCAGCCCACGCCCGTGCTTGGCCATGAAGTTGACCTTGTCGGGCGTCGCCATCTGGGCCGGGATGATGAGGTCGCCCTCGTTCTCCCGGTCCTCGTCGTCGACCAGGATGAACATCCGCCCGTTGCGGGCGTCCTCGATGACGTCCTCGATCGGCGACAGGAAGTCCTGATAGGCCTCTCGCGTCAGGATGGGATTGACCACGATGTCCTCGTCTCCGTGAGCCGCGCCACATAACGGGCCAGCAGATCGACCTCCACGTTCACCCGGTCGCCCGGCGCGTTCGAGGCGAAGGTGGTATGCGTCTGCGTATAGGGAATGATATTGACGCCGAAACGCTCGCCGTCGACCTCATTCACCGTGAGCGACACGCCGTTGACGGCGATCGAGCCCTTCGGCGCGACGAAAGCGGCTAGGGCGCCCGGCAGCCGGAACGTGAAGCGCAGCGAATCGCCATCGGGCCGGATGCCCTCGATCGCCCCGGTGCCATCGACGTGGCCCGTGACGATGTGCCCGCCCAGCTCGTCGCCGAGCCGCAGCGGCCGCTCCAGATTGATCTTGGTGCCGTCGCGCCAATCGCCCAGCGCCGTCCGCGCCAGCGTTTCGGCCGAGACGTCGACAGCGAACCACGCGCCGCCTGCCTCGGCGCGGCCCTTATCGATTACCGTAAGGCACGCGCCCGAGCAGGCGATCGAAGCGCCGAGCTCGATCGAAGCGGCGTCGTAGCGCGTTGCGATGACGAAACGGGTATCCCCGCGCCGCTCGACGCAGCGCACGTGCCCTACATCTGTGATCAGACCCGTGAACATGACTTCGTTTTACGCGCCCACGGCGTAGGTTTCTACAACGTCGTCGCCGACCGGGTCTGCCGAAAGGCGGCGCAGACGCGGCGCGGCGGCGACCCGGTCGAGGCCGAACGCCGACAGCGCGCCCAGGCCGTCGCCGCCGATCACCATCGGCGCACGGAACCAGCACACGCGATCCACCAGGCCGGCCTGGAGCAACGCCCCGGAAAGCTGCGCGCCGCCTTCCACCAGAACCCGCGTGATGCCGCGCGCCGCCAGCGCCGCCAGCGCCGCTTCGGGGTCGAGCGTGCCGTCCCGCTCACCGACTCGCAGCAACGTGACGCCCGCCCCTTCCAGGGCCGCGGCGTGCGCGGCGTCGGCCTCTGCCCCGGTCAGCAGCCAGACCGGCGGCCCAGTGCGCGCCGATCGGGCCAGCCGCGAATCCGGCGACAGGCGAAGTCGGCGGTCGGCGACGACCCGCACCGGCGACGAGGACGCCAGGCCCGGCAGCCGGCAGGTCAGATCGGGATCGTCGGCCAATACGGTGCCGCTGCCGACCAGGACGGCGTCGTGCCCAGCGCGCAGCAGGTGACCGCGCGCCCGGGCCGCTTCGCCGGTGATCCACCGGCTGTCGCCGTTTTGCGCGGCGATGCGGCCATCGAGCGATGTCGCTACCTTTAGCGTGACCAGCGGCAGGCCCGCCCGTATGCGTTTCAGGAAACCCGCCTGCAATGCGGCGGCCTCGGCGGCGCGCAGGCCCGTCTCGACCTCGACACCCGCCGCCGCAAGCCGGGCAAATCCCTGGCCGGATACCCGCGGATCGGGATCCTCGATCGCCGCGAAGACACGCGCGACCCCCGCCGCGGCCAACGCGTCGGCGCAGGGCGCGGTACGGCCGTGATGCGCGCACGGTTCAAGGGTCACGTAGGCCGTGGCGCCGCGCGCCATGCCGCCCGCCCGCCGCAGCGCCTCGGTCTCGGCATGGGGCCGCCCGCCGGGCTGGGTCCAGCCGCGCCCGACGATGGCGCCATCGCGCACCAGCACACAGCCGACCGCCGGGTTCGGCCAGACGACCCCGAGCCCGCGCGCAGCCAGGCGCAGCGCGATATCCATGAAGCGTGGATCGGCCACAGCCGCGCCAGCGCGGCTCACTCGTCCGCAGTCCCGATAGCGCCGCTCAGTTCGCCGATGATGGTCTCGAAATCCTTGGCCTCGCGGAAGTTCCGATAGACCGAGGCGAAGCGGACATAGGCCACGGCGTCGATACTCGCCAATGCCTCCATCACCATGCCGCCGATCAGGGCGGACGGCACCTCGCTCTCGCCGGAGCTTTCGAGCCGACGCACCAGGCCGTTGATCATGCGCTCCACCCGCTCCGGCTCGACCGGCCGCTTGCGCAGCGCGATGTCGATCGAACGCTGCAGCTTGTCCCGGTCGAACGGCACGCGCCGCCCGCTTTTCTTGATCACGGTCAGCTCGCGGAGCTGGACGCGCTCAAACGTGGTGAAGCGCGCGCCGCAAGCCGGGCAGAACCGGCGGCGCCGGATTGCAGCGCCGTCGTCGGTCGGCCGCGAATCCTTGACCTGTGTGTCGTCATGCGTACAGAACGGACAGCGCATCGGGCGCGGCTTCCTGCGGCTGCCGGCTCAGGCGCCGGCGGAATAGATCGGAAAGCGCGCGCACAGCTCCAGCACGCGCGCCCGCACCGCCGCCTCCACCGTTCCGTTGTCCTCCCGGTTGGCCGCCAGGCCATCCAGCACCTCGGCCATCAGGCCGCCGATATGCCGGAATTCCGCGACGCCGAAGCCGCGGGTGGTTCCCGCCGGGCTGCCGACGCGGATGCCGGAGGTGACGGTCGGCTTTTCCGGATCGAACGGGATGCCGTTCTTGTTGCAGGTAACGTTGGCGCGCTCCAGGCTTTCCTCCGCGGCCTTGCCGGTCAGCCCCTTCGGCCGCAGGTCGACCAGCGCGAGGTGGGTGTCCGTGCCGCCGGAGACGATCGCAAGGCCCCCTTCGGCCAGCATGCCGGCCAGCGCCTTGGCATTATCCACCACCGCCTGCGCATAGGCGCGGAATTCCGGCTGCAGCGCCTCGCCGAACGCCACCGCCTTGGCCGCGATCACATGCATCAGCGGCCCGCCCTGCAGGCCCGGGAACACCGCCGAATTGATCTTCTTGGCGATATCCTCGTCATTGGTCAGCACCATGCCGCCGCGCGGTCCACGCAGCGTCTTGTGCGTCGTGGTGGTCGCGACCTGGGCATAGTCCAGCGGGTTGGGGTGAATCCCGCCCGCAACCAAGCCGGCGAAATGCGCCATGTCCACCATCAGGACCGCGCCGACGGAATCGGCGATGGCGCGGAACCGCGCGAAATCGATGATGCGCGGATAGGCCGAGCCGCCTGCGATGATCAGCTTGGGCCGGTGCTGGGCCGCGAGGCGCTCCACCTCGTCGAAGTCGATCCGTGCATCGTCGCGCCGCACGCCGTACTGCACCGCGTTGAACCATTTTCCGGACAGGTTCGGCGCCGCCCCATGCGTCAGGTGACCGCCGGCCGCCAGGCTCATGCCGAGCACTGTATCGCCCGGCTTCAGCAGCGCCATGAACACCGCCTGATTCGCCTGGGCGCCGGAATGCGGCTGTACGTTGGCAAAGCCGCAGCGGAACATCCGCGTCGCGCGCGCGATCGCGATCGACTCGACGGTATCGACATGGACGCAGCCGCCATAGTACCGGCGACCCGGATAGCCCTCGGCATACTTGTTGGTCAGGACCGATCCCTGCGCCTCCAGCACCGCGCGCGAGACGATGTTCTCCGACGCGATCAACTCGACCTGATCGCTCTGACGCCGCAGTTCATGGTTGATCGCATCGGCGATATCCGGATCACGCTGACGCAAATCCGACGAAAAGAACCCTTCATAGCGATTGAAGGGTTCAGCGGTACTGTGGGAAGCCATCGTTCACCTTTCGCGGCGGCCTCGACGGGGATGCGCGGCGCGCATCCCAAGTACCGGCGGCCGGACCGGCACGGCATCCTCTCCTACCATACCGTGCTGGCGGGCGTCATCATTCCGGTGGGTCGGCGGCGGCGCGCCGACCTCGTCGCGAGACGGGATCGCCCGCCTCGACAATTTCCGAAAATACTTGAAAAAAGGCGAATGCAACCCAGGATGCTACCCTATTGTTTTCGGGTTGCGCTGGCTATAATCAGTTTCGGCAAGACCGCTTCGCATAACCAAATCGATTTCAGCCCGCATATCACATAAGGGACTGAACCGGAGAGCACGATGAGTGTCTGGAATACGGAAGATTCGCGAGAACCGCGAAAATTATTGGCCCTGGCAGCACGGATCGCCGCAATCTATGTCGAAAACAACCCCACCCCTATTAGCCAGGTTCCTGAAATTGTCCGCAGCGTCCACCGCAGCCTGCAAGGGCTCGGGACCGACGCCAGCGTCGATATGCCGGTAGCCCGTGAGCCTGCGGTCCCGATCAAGCGCTCCGTGCGCCCCGACTATCTGATCTGCCTGGAAGACGGAAAGCGGCTGAAGATGCTGCGCCGTTACCTGAAATCGCAATTCGACCTGACACCGGAAGCCTATCGCGCGAAATGGGGCCTTCCGCCCGACTACCCGATGGTAGCGCCGAATTATGCTCGGCAGCGTTCCGAATTCGCCAAGAAGATCGGCCTGGGGCGGAGCCGCAGGAGATCGTGACATCGCTCCGGCGTCCGGCACCGGGGGTTTGGGGCCGGACTCCTCAAGCGCGGCCCGATCGCCGCCCGCCGACGGATAGTGGGTGTGCAGGTGTCGGCTCGTCGGGCGGGGTATGGTTGACTGCGAGCCGGCGTGCACGCCGCTCGCGCGCCGGCCGTTAATATCTGCGGTTCGCCGTCAGGCGGCGCGCTTCAGATGCAGTTTGGCCCAGACGTTGTTGAGCGCGTCGACCAGATGCGCCATGCGCGCATCGTCGTGGAGCGGCGACGGCGTGAACCGCAACCGCTCGGTGCCGCGCGGCACCGTCGGATAGTTGATCGGTTGAACGTAGATGCCATGCTCCTGCAACAGGTCGTCAGAGACCTGCTTGCACATGGTCGGGTCGCCGACCATCAAGGGCACGATGTGGCTCGGCGTGACCACGACCGGCAAGTCAGCTTCGGTCAACAGGGCCTTGAGCCGCGCCGCGCGCTCCTGATGGCGGGCGCGCTCCGCCCCGCTCGCCTTGAGATGGCGGACGCTGGCCAGCGCACCGGCGGCCAGCACGGGCGCCAGCGACGTGGTGAAGATGAAGCCCGGCGCGAACGAGCGGATCACGTCGATGAAGCGCGCCGAGGCGGCGATATAACCGCCCATGACCCCGAACGCCTTGGCCAGGGTGCCCTCGACGATGTCGATCCGGTCCAGCACCCGGTCGCGTTCGGCGACGCCGCCGCCGCGCGGCCCGTAGAGGCCGACCGCGTGCACCTCGTCCAGATAGGTCAGTGCGCCGTGGCGCTCGGCCACCGCGCACAGGTCGGCGATCGGCGCGATGTCGCCATCCATCGAATAGACCGACTCGAACGCGACGACCTTCGGCGCGGCCGGGTCGGCCTGGCGCAACAATTCGTCCAGATGGTCCGCATCGTTATGGCGGAACACACGCTTCTGGCAGCCACCGTGGCGGATGCCCTCGATCATCGAGGCATGGTTCAGTGCGTCGGAGAAGACGATGCAGCCCGGCAGAACCTTGGCCAGGGTGCTCAGTGCCGCCTCGTTGGCGACGTAGCCGGAGGTGAACAGCAGTGCCCCCTCCTTGCCGTGGAGGTCGGCCAGCTCTTGCTCCAGCATCACGTGATAGTGCGTCGTGCCCGAGATGTTTCGGGTGCCGCCGGAACCCGCGCCGACGGTGTCGATCGCCTCGCGCATCGCGGCGAGCACAACAGGATGCTGCCCCATGCCCAGATAGTCATTCGAGCACCAGACCACGATGTCGCGGCGCCCCTCGACCTCGACCTGGATCGCGGCGGGGAACGCGCCCCGCTGCCGCAGGATATCGGCAAAGACGCGGTAGCGGCCCTCCGCCTTCAGATCGGCGATCCGCTCCGAAAAGATCCTGTCGTAGTCCATCTTGTCCCTTCGCCCCCTCGGCCGGAAGTACGATAGTTCTACGTTCATGACAAGGAAACGGTAAAGGCTGCGACGTTTCCGACCAGAAGGACTTGCGCCGCCCCCCCTGCGCACGGCAAGGAAGGGTCGATCGGCGTCGCCGTTGCCGTCTCCTTGATAGAAGCCCCGACCGAAGCCCAGGAGCGCCCCATGTCCACGACCCTATCGACCAGCGAGGCCGGCGCCGCCGGACGGCCCGCGCGGCCCGTCTTCCAGTGGGACGACCCGCTTCTGCTGGAGAACGCACTTACCGACGACGAGCGCATGGTGCGCGATAGCGCCCGCGAATTCGCGCAGGACCGCCTGATGTCGCGCGTTCTGGAAGCCAACCGCCACGAAACCTTTGACCGCGCGGTGTTCAACGAGATGGGCGCGCTCGGCCTGCTTGGCCCGACCATCGAGGGCTATGGCTGCGCCGGCGTCAACTATGTCAGCTATGGCCTGATCGCCCGTGAGGTCGAACGGGCCGATTCCGCCTACCGCTCGTGCATGAGCGTGCAGTCCAGCCTAGTGATGCACCCGATCCACGCCTACGGCACGGAGGCGCAGCGCAAGAAGTACCTGCCGAAGCTGGCGTCGGGCGAATGGATCGGTTCGTTCGGGCTGACCGAGCCGGATCACGGCTCCGATCCCGGCGGTATGAAGAGCCGCGCACGCAAGGTTTCCGGAGGCTACATCCTGAACGGCTCCAAGATGTGGATCACCAGCGCGCCGCTAGCCGACGTCTTCGTGATCTGGGCCAAGTGCGACGCCGACAACGACGCCATCCGCGGCTTCGTCCTGGAACGCGGCATGAAGGGCCTGTCCACGCATAAGATCGAGGGCAAGTTCTCGCTGCGCGCCTCGCCCACCGGCGGCATCGCGATGGACGACGTGTTCGTGCCGGACGACAACCTGCTGCCCAACGTATCGGGCCTGAAAGGGCCGTTCGGCTGCCTCAACAACGCGCGCTACGGCATCGGCTGGGGCGCGCTCGGCGCCGCCGAATTCTGCTGGCATGCCGCGCGCAGCTATACGCTGGACCGCAGCCAGTTCGGCCGGCCGCTGGCCGCCAACCAGCTCATCCAGAAAAAGCTCGCCGACATGCAGACGGAGATCACGCTCGGCCTGCATGCCTGCCTGCGGGTCGGGCGACTGAAGGACGAGGGCCGCGCCACGCCCGAGATGATCTCGCTGATCAAGCGCAATTCATGCGGCAAGGCACTGGACATCGCCAGGATCGCCCGCGACATGCACGGCGGCAATGGCATTTCGGACGAATATCACGTCATCCGCCACGTCATGAACCTGGAGGCGGTCAACACCTATGAGGGCACCCATGACGTGCACGCCCTCATTCTGGGCCGCGCGCAGACAGGCATCGCCGCCTTCTGAGGACGGCGCGGCGGGTAAAAAGAAAAAGGCCCCACCGGGTTCCGGCGGGGCCTTTCCATTTCACTTCAGTTGTTTACGCGTCGATCTTTGGACGATTACTCCGCCGCCTGCTTCAGCCGCTCGGCGACCCGGCGAATTTTCTTCAGCTCCGGCAGCACCTCCTTGGCGAACAGGCGCTGGTTCTTCTCCGCGACGTCCCACGGCATCCCGGCATATGAGAAGACGGCATTGAAGCTGTCCGCGCCCACCATGTCGGCCGACTTCAGAATCTTCTGATAGCACTGCTCGGGCGTACCCCAGACCTGGATGCTCATGAAGAAGTCGATGGCGGCGTCCAGGCCACTCTTCTGGATCTGGTCGGCGAACTTGCCGTAATACTCATAGCCCTTCATCGTCTTGAGGTGGCCTTCGTGGAAGCGGTAGTGCTCCAGCACCGTGTTCCAGTAGCCGCCGATATACTTGCGAGCCATCTCCTCGGCGCGGCCTTCGTCCTCGTCGCAGAAGGTCCAGCCGCCCAGGACCGTCGGCGGTGCCTCGCCATTATTCACCTGGCGATAGGTGGCGCGGTATTCGGCCAGCTCCTCGACCACCGCCTTCCAAGGCTTCTGCGGGATGATCAGGATGCCGACTCCGAGCTTCGCCATGATCTGCGAGGATTGGGGCGAGACGGCCGCGGCGTAGGTGCGGTTGCGGAACGACTTGAACGGGCGCGGCCGGATGTCCGTCTTCGGCTGCTTGATGAACTTGCCGTCATACTCGACATAGCCCTTTTCAAGGCCTTCGAGAATCATCTCGGCATATTCGACGAAGCGTTCGCGGCTGTCGCCCATGTCCTGACGGAAGCCATCGAACTCGACCTTGCCAGCACCGCGGCCGATCCCAAGGATGACGCGGCCATTGCTCATGT
>JBDZUN010000025.1:11113-23672 GCA_040255145.1 Hyphomicrobiales bacterium
CTTCGGCCGCGCGCAGCGGGTCGTGCCAGGGCAGCACGATGACCATCGAGCCGAGCTTGATGTGTTTGGTGCGTCCGGCCATGTACGCCAGGTACTGGTAGACGTCCGGGCACATCGTATAGTCGGTGAAATGATGCTCGACGCCCCAGATCGAGTCGAAGCCGAGCGGCTCTGCCAGCTCCGCAAGGCGAAGATCGTTCTGGTAGACTTCCAAATCGGTGCGGGCGCCCTTCGGATTCTGGAAGATCGCGGCCATGCCGACGTCCATGATGTCCTCCTGATCGGTTGACGAGGTCGCTTCGCCGGCCGGCCTAACCGCTTATGGCAGTGAAGTAATCGGGGAAGCGTGGGGCTTTCCCGTTCCGCTGCCGCCTGAACGAGCGCTTATCGAATGTCGAGTCGAAGCAGCCCAGTGTCAAGCGCGCCTTCGGGGGAAGGCCCGCCATTGCCGTCGGACAGGCATGCATTGACCGACGCGGAGCGGCTGGATTGGCTGCGCCTCGCGCGCAGCGAGAATGTCGGGCCAGTCACCTTCCGGACGTTGCTGCGCCGCTTCGGCTCCGCCGCGGCGGCCTTGCAGGCGCTCCCCGGGCTCGCCCGGCGCGGCGGCCGGCGTGACTCCCTGCGCATCGCCGGCCGCGCCGACGCGGAGCGCGAGATCGAGGCCGCGGCCAAGGCGAACGCCCGCTTCATTGCCCTATGCGAGCCGGACTATCCCGCGCCGCTCGCCGCGGTCGAGGATGCGCCGCCATTGCTGTGCCTGGCCGGCCAAACGGTCCTGCTGCGCCGGCCGATGATCGCAATCGTCGGCGCCCGCAACGCGTCGGCCGCCGGCCGCCGGATCGCCGCCCAGATCGCGGCCGAGCTGGGCGCCGCCGGCACGGTCGTCGCGTCCGGGCTGGCGCGCGGCATCGACGCGGCGGCGCATGAGGCGAGCCTGGAGAGCGGCACCTGCGCCGTGCTCGCCGGCGGCGTCGACATCGTTTACCCGCCCGAGAACCGCGCCCTGCACGAACGCATCGCCGCCGTCGGCCTGCTGGTTTCCGAAATGTCGCCCGGCACCGCGCCGCAGGCCCGCCATTTCCCGCGCCGTAACCGGATCATCTCGGGTTTGAGCCGCGGCGTCGTGGTGATCGAGGCGGCGCAGCGCTCCGGCTCGCTGATCACCGCGCGCTTTGCACTTGAGCAGGGCCGTGAGGTGTTCGCGGTACCCGGCTCGCCGCTCGATCCGCGCTGCCGGGGCACCAACGACCTGATCCGCCAGGGCGCGGTGCTGACCGAATCCGGACGCGACGTGCTCGGCGCCCTGAACGGGCCGCTCGACACCACGATCGCCGAACCGCCGCGCGGCGGGCCCACTGCGCCCCCGGAAATGCCGTCCGAATCCGAATTGGAGCGCGGCCGCCCGCTGGTGCTGGAACTGCTGGGGCCAACCCCGGTGGAGATCGACGAACTGATCCGACAGTCGGGCCTCTCTGTCCCGACCGTCCTCGGCATCCTGCTCGAGCTGGAGCTGGCCGGCCGCCTGTCGCGCAGCCCCGGCCAGAAGGTCGCCCTGGCCTGAGGCGCCTGCCGGATCGCCCCTTCCGAAATCGGGCGGTTTGACATGTGCAGGCCGCTACCCCATGTTTTTGGCCGATCGCGGCTCGGCTGCGCGCCGCAGGCGGTCTCAAACCAGCGTCCGTCGTCGTTTCGCCCGCCTGCCAAGATTCCAGGTCAGGATGAATCTCGTCATCGTCGAATCGCCGGCCAAGGCGAAAACCATCAACAAGTATCTCGGCGGCGACTATCAGGTCCTGGCGAGCTTCGGCCATGTGCGCGACCTGCCGTCGAAGGACGGCTCGGTCCGCCCGGACGAGGATTTCGCGATGATCTGGGCGATCGACGACGACGCACGCAAGCGCCTCGACGACATCGCACGCGCAGCCAAGAAGGCCGACAAGGTCATCCTTGCCACCGACCCCGACCGTGAGGGCGAGGCGATCTCCTGGCATGTGCTGCAGGTGCTGGAGGACCGGAAGGCGATCAACGGCGCGGCGGTCGAACGCGTCGTGTTCAACGAGATCACACGCTCCGCGGTGCTCGAGGCCATGCGCCATCCGCGCAGCGTCGATGCGCCGCTAGTCGACGCCTATCTGGCGCGCCGCGCGCTCGATTACCTGGTCGGCTTCACGCTGTCGCCGGTGCTGTGGCGCAAGCTGCCGGGCGCCCGATCCGCCGGCCGGGTGCAGTCGGTCGCGCTGCGGCTGATCTGTTCGCGCGAAGCGGAGATCGAGGCGTTCCGGGCCCAGGAATACTGGGACATCGACGCCCTGCTGCGCAACGAAACGGGCGCCGAGTTCCTGGCGCGCCTGATCGCCCTCGACGGCCGTAAGCTCGACAAGTTCGCTCTGCCCGATCAGGCCGCGGCACACGCCGCCCGCGACCGCATCCGGGCGGCGGCCTTCCAGGTGCGCGACGTCGAGACCAAGCCGGCCAAGCGCCATCCGCAGCCGCCCTTCACCACCTCGACCCTGCAGCAGGAGGCGGCACGCAAGCTCGGCTTCTCCGCCGCACGCACCATGCAGGTCGCCCAGCGGCTCTATGAAGGTATCGAGCTCGGCGGCGAGACTGTCGGCCTGATCACCTACATGCGGACCGACGGCGTGCAGATGGCGAACGAGGCGATCGCCGCCTGTCGCGCGATCATCGCCGACCGCTTCGGCAAGGACTACGTACCTGACGCGCCTCGCGCCTATCGGGCCAAGGCCAAGAACGCGCAGGAAGCGCACGAAGGCATCCGACCAACCGACCTAGCCCGAGCGCCGGAGACGGTGCGCGGCCGGCTCGACGGCGACCAGGCCAAACTCTACGACCTGATCTGGACCCGCGCCATAGCGAGCCAGATGGAGAGCGCCCGGCTAGAGCGTACCGTCGTCGACATCGCCTCCGCCGACGGCGCCATCGGCCTGCGTGCGACCGGCTCGGTGCTGCAGTTCCCGGGCTTCCTGGCGCTATACCAGGAGGGCCGCGACGACACGGCCGACGACGACGAGGATCGCCGCCTGCCGTCCTTGAAGCCGGGCGCCGCCCTCGACACCGGCGACGTGCGCGCCAACCAGCATTTCACGGAGCCACCGCCACGCTTCACCGAAGCGACGCTGGTGAAGAAGCTGGAAGAGCTCGGCATCGGCCGGCCGTCGACCTACGCCTCGATCCTGTCGGTGCTGCGCGAGCGCGACTACGTGCGGATGGAGAAGACGCGCTTTCTCCCGGAAGATAAGGGTCGGCTGGTAACCGCCTTCCTGGAAAGCTTTTTTCACCGCTATGTCGAGTATGACTTCACCGCCGACATGGAGGAGAGCCTCGACCGCATCTCCGCCGGCGAGCTGGCCTGGAAGGATGTCCTGCGCGCGTTCTGGCGCGATTTCATCGCCAATGTCGACAAGATCGGCGAACTGCGTGTCTCCGACGTGCTGGAAGCGCTGAACGAAATCCTCGGCCCGCACATTTTTCCGCAGAGTGGTCCCGGCGTCGATCCGCGCCGCTGCCCAGCCTGCGAGGGCGGCCGGCTAAGCCTGAAGCTCGGCCGCTACGGGGCGTTCGTCGGCTGCTCCAACTACCCGAACTGCAACTATACGCGCCCGCTGGTCGTACCCGAGGGTGAAGGCGACAAGCCGGCCGAGGCCGAGCCCAGGCTGCTCGGCGCCGATCCGGCCACAGGCCTGCCCGTGACCCTGCGGACCGGCCGCTTCGGCCCCTATGTCCAGCTCGGCGAGCCGGAAAAGGGCAGCAAGCCGAAGCGGGCCTCCGTGCCGCGCGACATTGCCTTCGAGACGGTCGACCTGGGTGTTGCGCTGGCCCTTCTGGCGCTGCCGCGGCCGGTCGGCGCCCATCCCGAGACCAAGAAGGAAATTCTCGCCGGGATTGGCCGTTACGGCCCATATGTCAACCATGACGGCAAGTATATCAGCCTGGCCAGCAGCGAAGAGGCGCTGACCATCGGCCTCAACCGCGCGGTCGACGTGATCGCGCAGGGCAAGCAATCCGGCCGGCCGCGCACGACCGAGCCGCTGAAGGTGGTCGGCGCGCACCCCGCGGATGGACAGCCGATCAAGCTGATGAAAGGCCGCTTCGGCCCCTATGTCGCGCATGGCGGGATCAACGCCACCCTATCCCGCGGCAGCGAACCAGAGGCGCTGACCCTGGATGAAGCGGTCTCGCTGCTCGCGGCGAAGGCTGCCAAGGGTCCGGTTGCGCGCCAAGCGCGCGGCGGACGAGCCGGTACCAAGGCGGCTCCCGGCCGTAAGCCCGCCGGAGGCACGAAGAAACCGACCGCCGGCAAAACCACAAAAACCACCAGGGCGGCCAAGAAGGGCGGCGCCGGTTCCGGCCCCGATTGAGCCTTGGCCAGAAGGAGCGAGCACAAGGGCAAACGCCGGCTGCCGACCAAGGCGGAGGTGCTGGAGTTTGTTCAATCCTCGCCTTCCCGCGTCGGCAAGCGCGAGATCGCGCGGGCCTTCCACGTATCGGGCGCCGACCGCATCCCGCTCAAGGCGCTGTTGAGCGAAATGGCCGATGAAGGACTGCTCGACCGCGGGCCGGGCAAGAGCCTGAAGAAGCACGGGGATTTGCCGAGCGTCGCGGTGCTCGACGTGGTTGATACCGACCCCGACGGCGAGCTGTTGGTCGAGCCGGTTTCCTGGCCCCAGGACGGCCCGCCGCCGCGCCTGCTACTGACGCCGGGCGGCAGCGCGACGCCGGCCGGCCCGCCCGCCGGTGTCGGCGACCGGGTGCTGGCGCGCATCGTGCGCACCGACGACGGCTACGAAGCCCGCCTGATCCGCACCATCTCCGCCAGCGCGCACCGCATCCTGGGCGTCTATCATCCGGCCGCCGGCGGGGGCCGGGTCCAGCCCGTCGACCGCAAGACGCGCACGGAACTGCTGGTCGCGCCCGAAGATGGGGCCGGCGCCGAAGCCGGCGAACTGGTGGTCGCGGAATTGCTGCCCCAGCGCCGCTACGGCCTGAAGCGCGCGCGAATCCGCGAACGGCTCGGCTCGGTGCGCGACGTCGGCGCCATCAGCCTGATCGCGATCCACGCCCATAACATTCCTGTGGACTTCCCCGAACCGGTGCTGGCGGAGACCACATCGGCCGCGCCGGTGGCGCGGCTTGACCGGCGTACCGACCTGCGCGCCCTGCCCCTCGTGACCATCGACCCGGAGGACGCGCGCGACCACGACGACGCAGTGTGGGCGGGCGCCGACGACGACCCCGCCAATGCGGGCGGATGGATCGTCGTCGTCGCCATCGCCGACGTCGCGCACTACGTCCGGCCCGGCGGTGCGCTGGACCGCGAGGCGCGGCGGCGCGGCAATTCCTGCTATTTCCCCGACCGGGTCGTGCCGATGCTGCCGGAACAGCTGTCGGCCGACCTGTGCTCGCTGATCGACGGCGCCGACCGACCGTGCCTCGCCGTGCGCATGGTGTTCGACGCAAACGGCCGCAAGAAGCGCCACGCCTTCGTGCGCGGGCTGATGCGCTCGGCCGCCACCCTCACCTATTCCCAGGTGCAACACGCCGTGGACGGCACGCCAGACGACGCGGCCGGACCACTGCTCGACCCGGTGCTGAGGCCGCTCTATGGCGCCTACGGGGCGCTGGTGTGCGCGCGGACGAAGCGACAGCCGCTCGACCTCGACATGCCGGAACGACGCATCGTGCTGGACGAGAGCGGCGTAGTTGCGGCAATCCAGACGCGCGAGCGGTTCGACGCCCACCGGCTGATCGAGGAATTCATGATCGCGGCCAACGTCTGCGCCGCCGAGACGCTGGAGAAGCGTCAGACCGCATGCGTATATCGGGTCCACGAGACGCCGGCGCAGGACAAGGTCGAGGCGCTGCGCACCTTCCTGCAAACCCTGGGAATCCCGTTCGCGCGCGCCCAGGTGCTGACGCCGGCGGTCTTCAACCGGGTGCTCGACCGCGTGAAGGGCACGCCGCACCAGCACGTGGTCAACGAGGTCGTGCTGCGCACGCAGATGCAGGCCAATTACAGCCCCGACAATGTCGGCCATTTCGGTCTCAATCTGCAGCGCTACGCCCATTTCACCTCGCCGATCCGGCGCTATGCCGACCTGATCGTCCATCGCGCGCTGATCCGCGCGCTCGATTTCGGCGATGGCGGGCTGACGGCGGCGGCGGTAGCCGGGCTGTCCGAGACCGCGCTGCATATTTCCCAGTGCGAGCGGCGCGCCCTGGCCGCCGAGCGGGAATCGACCGACCGTTATCTCGCCGCCTACATGGCCGACCGGGTGGGCACACAGTTTCGCGGCCGGATTTCGGGCGTTACCCGCTTCGGTCTGTTCGTGGCGCTGGAGGAGACCGGCGCCGACGGCTTCATCCCGATCTCCACCCTCGGCGCGGAGTTCTTCGTGCACGATGAGGGCGCACACGCCCTGGTCGGGGAGCGCAGCGGGCGGACCTACCGGCTGGGCGATGCCGTGGACGTGCGGCTGGCCGAGGCGACGCCGATCACCGGCGGCCTGCGCTTCGAGCTTCTGGACCAGGACGGCGCGCCGGCGGTGGCGCGGACCGGCGCGCGGCGGGCCGGCGGACCCTCGCGCCCTATGGCCCCGCACGGCCGGACGAAGCCGAAATCCGCCGGGAAAGTCGCGCGGGCGGCGCGCAAGAGTCCGCGTAAATGAATGAATGGGCGACCGCCGCCGTTTTATAGGGAGGCGCCGTGATCGCGGTTCCTGCGCGTCGATCGGTCTTTGGGCTTCGATGCGGTGTCCGAATGGCCGATTGCGCACCCCCGGCGCCCAACCCCAGAATCAAGGATTGGGCAAGGGGGTCGCGGCGGATCCCCAACCGCCCTGACGTCCTTCATCGGCGGGCGCAATGACCGGATTGTCACAGAAAAACGCCATCGCGACATAAAGGGAGATCGACATGGTTCCGAATCGGCGCAGCGCGCCGGAAAATGGCGGAGATGTCCTTGACTTGGCCGACTGAAATGACAGAGAAATGAATGGAAATCTGGCCGCCGACGGCTGGACGTTGCAAGCGGTGCTGCGGTTGTGCGGAAACCGCGATAAGCACTGCTTGTGGAATTCGCCGGAAGATCGAAAATTCGACCAGGAATCGCGTGTAGAATAGCGCCATGCAGCCGACCGACATTTCAAATCCCGAGTATTTCCACAAAGTCGTCGACTGCCAGTGGGCATGCCCGGCGCATACCCCGGTCCCGGAATACATCCGACACATCGCGGCGGGGAACTACACCCACGCCTACATGATCAATTGGGTGTCGAACGTCTTTCCCGGTATCCTGGGCCGCACCTGCGATCGGCCTTGCGAGCCGGCCTGCCGCCGCGGCCGCACCGAAGAGAAGCCGGTCGCCATCTGCCGGCTGAAGCGCGTCGCCTCCGATTATCGCGGCGAGATCGACGAGTTCCTGCCGGAAATCCCGCGGGAGAAGAACGGCAAGCGTATCGCCTGCGTCGGCGCCGGTCCCGCCTCGCTCGCGGTGGCGCGCGACCTGTTGCCCCTCGGCTACGAAGTGGTGATCTACGAGCAGGAGAAAATCGGCGGCGGTATGATGCGCAGCCAGATCCCCGCCTTCCGGCTGCCGGTCGGCGTGCTCGAAGAAGAGGTCGACCTGATCCTGAATTTCGGGGTCGAGCGGCGCTTCGGCGTGCGTATCGACAGCATGAAGGAATTGCTCACCGAGGATTACGACGCGATCTTCGTCGGCTCCGGCGCGCCACGCGGCCGCGACTTGGACATTCCCGGCCGGACGGAAGCCGACGAGTTCATCTCGATCGGCATCGACTGGCTGTCGAGCGTGGCGTTCGAGCACATCGATTCGATCGAGGAGCGCGTGATCGTGCTCGGCGGCGGCAACACGGCGATGGATTGCTGCCGCACTTCGCGCCGGCTCGGCGGCACGGACGTGAAGGTGATCGTCCGTTCCGGCTTCGACGAAATGAAGGCGTCCCCCTGGGAGAAGGAGGACGCAATGAGCGAAGACATCCCGATCATCAACAATCACGTCCCCAAGGAATTCGTGATGGAGAACGGCAAGCTGAAAGGCGTGCTGTTCGAGCGTATCGACCGCGTGGCGGACGAGAAGGGCCGCCTGAAGTCGGTGCCGAGCGGCGAGCCGGACATCCTGTACGAATGCGACCGGGTGCTGCTGGCGATCGGCCAGGAGAACGCCTTCCCGTGGATCGAGCGCGACGCCGGCATCGAATTCGACAAGTGGGAGATGCCGACGGTCGACGAGACCACGATGCAATCGACCCATCCGCGCGTCTTCTTCGGCGGCGACGCCGCATTCGGGCCCAAGAACATCATCTGGGCCGTCGCCCACGCTCACGCCGCGGCGATCTCGATCGACCGGCTGTGTCAGGGCCTTCCGGTCAGCGAGGGCCGTCCCGACCCGCATACCTCCCTCGTCAGCCAGAAGATGGGCATGCACGAGTGGAGCTATGACAACGACATCTCCGACGATCGGCGGTTCATCGTGCCGCACGCCAGGAAGGAACTGGCGCTGGCCGAATACCGCATGGAGGTCGAGCTCGGCTTCGACGAGAAGCTCGCCTTCGACGAGGCGATGCGCTGTCTGAATTGCGACGTACAGACGGTGTTCTCGACGCCGCGCTGCATCGAATGCGACGCCTGCGTCGACATCTGCCCGACCGACTGCATCTCGTTCATCGCGAACGGCGAAGAGGATGATCTGCGCGGACGCACGATCGTACCGGCGCTGAACCTCGATCAGCCGCTCTACGTGTCGGACCTCCTGCCCACCGGCCGCGTCATGGTGAAGGACGAGGACGTGTGCCTGCATTGCGGCCTGTGCGCCGAACGTTGCCCGACGGCGGCGTGGGATATGCAGAAATTCCTCTACAACAGCCCCCAGGCCAGCAGCAACGTGGTCGAAGCCCATGCAAGTGCTCCAGTCGGTTAACGAGTTCGTCGTCCGCTTCGCCAACGTCAACGGGTCGGGTTCGGCCTCCGCCAACCTGCTGTTCGCGAAGTCTGTCTTCCGCATGGGCGTGCCGATCGCGCCGCGGAACATCTTCCCGTCGAACATCCAGGGCCTGCCCACCTGGTTCGAGGTGCGCGTCAGCGGCAAGGGCCATCTGGGCCGGCGCGGCGGCTGGGACCTGATGGTCGCCATGAACCCGCAGACCTGGGCGCAGGACGTGGCCGGCATCACCCCCGGCGGCGTGTTGCTTTACGACTCGACCCTGAAACGCAATTCCAGCCGCGACGACATCCAGGTGGTCGGCATCCCGCTGACTAGGCTGTGCATCGAGACGTTCGGCAACCACCCGCAGCGGCAGCTTTTCAAGAACATGGTCTATGTCGGCGCGCTGGCGGCGCTGCTCGATATCGGCCTCGACGTGATCGAGACGCTGGTCGCCGAGCAATTCGCCGGCAAGTCCAAGCTGATCAAGCCGAACATGGATGCGGTGGACATCGGCTACGGCTACGCCCGCGAGCATTTCGACTGCCCGCTGCCGATCCGGGTCGAGCGCTCGGACGCTGTCGGCGACAAGATCATGATCAGCGGCAACGAGGCGGTCGGCCTCGGTTGCGTCTATGGCGGCGCGACGGTGGCGGCGTGGTACCCGATCACCCCCTCGACCTCGGTCGCGGACGCCTTCGACGACCATTGCGCCAAGCTCCGCATTGACCCGGAGACGGGCCGGCACCGCTATGCCATCGTCCAGGCCGAAGACGAGCTCTCGGCCATTGGCGTCGCGCTCGGCGCCGGCTGGAACGGCGCCCGCGCCTTCACCGCGACTAGCGGCCCCGGCATCTCGCTGATGAGCGAGTTCATAGGCCTCGGCTATTTTGCCGAGATTCCGGTGGTTCTGTTCGACATCCAGCGTGGCGGCCCCTCGACCGGCATGCCGACGCGGACCCAGCAATCCGACGTGATGATGTGCGCCTACGCCTCGCACGGCGACACCAAGCACGTCCTGCTGTTCCCGTCGAACCCAAAGGAATGCTTCGATTTCGCGGCCGAGGCGCTGGACCTGGCGGAGCGGCTACAGACGCCGATCTTCGTCATGTCCGATCTCGACCTCGGCATGAACGACTGGGTGTGCGATCCGCTCGAATGGGACGATTCGCGGACCTATGACCGCGGCAAGGTCCTGTCGGCCGAAGACCTGGATGCCGTCAGCCAGTTCGGCCGTTATCTCGACGTCGGCGGCGACGGTATCCCCTATCGCACCCTGCCCGGCGCCCATCCGAGCAAGGGGTCGTTCTTCACGCGCGGCACGTCGCGCGACCGCTTCGCCAAATACACCGAAGACGGCAGCCACTACGTCGACAACATGGAGCGGCTGCTCAAGAAATTCAAAACGGCGGAATCGCTGGTGCCGCAACCGGAGATCACCCTGGCCGGGAAACCCGGCGCCTACGGCGTGATCTTCTACGGCACGACGCATCCCTCGATGCTCGAAGCCGCAGAGATGCTGGCGGAGGACGGCATCGCGCTCGACCTGCTGCGCGTGCGCGGCTTTCCGTTCAACGACGACGTCCGCGCGTTCCTGGAACGTCACGACCAGGTCTTCGTGATCGAGCAGAATCGCGACGGCCAAATGCGCACGCTCCTGATCAACGAAGCGGGCGGGCAGCCCAATCGCCTGATCTCACTGACCAATTACGACGGCATGCCGATCGGGGCGACCTTCATCGCCGACGCCCTTCGCGGCTACGTCGCGGGACGGCAGCCCGTGGCCACCGAAGCCGCCGAATAGCGCAAACCGCACGCAGCATCGCATCGCCCTTTGGAACGCAGAGCGTCATGACCTACATCCTGAAGCCGAAAGCCCGTAACCCGCGCGTCCCGGTCAACACCCTCGGGCTGACGCACCGCGACTACGAAGGCACTATTTCGACGCTGTGCGCCGGCTGCGGTCACGACTCGATCTCCGGCGCGATCGTCCAGGCGTGCTTCGAGTTGGAAGTTCAGCCGCACCGCATGGCCAAGCTGTCGGGCATCGGCTGCTCGTCCAAGACCCCGACCTATTTTCTCAGCAAGTCGCACGGCTTTAACTCGGTCCACGGCCGCATGCCATCGGTGACGACCGGGGCGGCCCTAGCCAATCGCGACCTGCTCTATGTCGGCGTGTCCGGCGACGGCGATACCGCCTCGATCGGCCTGGGCCAGTTCGCGCATGTCGTGCGCCGCCGGCTGAATATGACCTATATTGTTGAGAACAACGGCACCTACGGTCTGACCAAGGGGCAGTTCTCCGCCACCAACGACCGCGGCGCGCGCAGCAAGTACGGGGTCGAGAACCCCTACGACGCAATCGACCTGTGCACCCTGGCGCTGCAGATGGGCGCGACTTTCGTGGCACGCAGCTTCTCCGGCGACAAGGCGCAACTCGTGCCGTTGGTCAAGGCTGCCCTGCGCCACAGCGGCTTCGCCTTCATCGACTGCATCTCGCCATGCGTGACGTTCAACAACCACGCCGGCTCGACCAAGAGCTACGAATATACCCGCGGCCATTCGCGCGCGTTGACCCGGATCGACTTGGTGCCCGAAAAGTCGGAGATCACCGTCGAATACGAGGAAGGCACCAGCGAATACGTCACCCTGCACGACGGTTCGATGATGCGGCTGTCCAAGCTCGGGCCGGACTACGACCCGAGCGACCGGATTGGCGCGATGACCAAGATCCAGGAAAGCACGGCCGCGGGCGAGATCGCGACCGGCCTGCTCTATTACGAGCCGGGCTCAGCTAACCTGCACGACATCCTGGAACTGATCGACCAGCCGCTGAACACGCTGGGCGAGGCCGAACTCTGCCCTGGCAGTGAAAAGCTGAAAGCCATCAACGAGAGCTTCCGGTAGGCGTCACCCGCTTCGGCTTTGCCTCGCGCCTCACAACGGCGCGCGGAGGCTCCGATCCGGCTATTCCACGTTGCGCAGGATCGCACGCTTGAAGCGCTTGTCGGCCCAGCCTTCGCTAATCGGCACGATACAGTCGAGCGAGATGATCTTATCGGCGAACAGCCAGCTGTTGTCACCGTGGACCAACTTGTCGTCATAATAGCCTGCGACGAATATCGATTCACCGTCGAGCTCACCCACCGCATCAAAGTAGCTGCGCGCACGGGCGCGGTCGCCCTCCTCCACATCGATGGACAGATTGTGGATCAGGTGGCGCAGCATGCCCATGCGGTTGGCCATATAGGCGCCGTACCAGCGGCCGACCGCCGCGCGATCGCCGTAGCGCTTGCCTGGCGCCAATTCGAGCTGGCATTCCGGCGCGAACAGCGCCATGACGTCGGCCAGTTCGCCCTTGTCCACGGCCCAGCAATAGCGATGCACCGTCTCACGCACGCCTTCGCGCGCCGCGAGTGCATGTAACAGCGCGGTATCGTCGTCCTTCGGGATCACACGGCCTCCGCTCGTCGCGGCGGAATCCGCCCTCACCCCTTGGTGCCGGTCGGCAGGTCTTTGAACGCGACCTCCTTATCGACGCGCACATCCTGCGGCATGCCGAGCCGTCCCAGGGCAGTCACCTGGATCACCCCTTCG
>JBDZUN010000026.1:0-23491 GCA_040255145.1 Hyphomicrobiales bacterium
GGCGGCGATCCGGAAGCTGACGGACGCGCGATCGCCGAAATTGCTGTTGGTCGACCTGTCCGATTCCGAGCTGCCGCTGTCCGACATGAGTGCGCTGGCCGATGTCTGCGAGCCGGGCGTGACCGTGATCGCGATGGGCGAGCGCAACGATGTGGGGCTGTTCCGTGAGCTGATCGCCGGCGGCGTCAGTGACTATCTGGTCAAGCCGATCACGCCGGAGCTGATCCAGAACGCGCTCGGCAAGGCGGTCGACGGCCCCGTGCAGCAGAGCCACGCGACCATCGCCAACAAGCTCGGCCGTCTGGTTGCGGTGATCGGCGCGCGCGGCGGCGTCGGCGCGACCACCATCGCCGTCAACGCGGCTTGGCACCTGTCGAGCGAGATGAAGCGTCGGGTCGCACTGCTCGACCTGGATCTCCAGGCCGGCACCACTGCCCTCTATCTCGACGTCGACCCGAGCCACGGCCTGCGCGAGGCGATCGAGGATCCGACCCGCATCGACAGCCTGTTCATCGAACGGGTTGCGACCAAGGTCAACGACCGTCTCGTGATCCTGAGCGGGGAGGAGCCGCTGGACTCGCCGGTGACCATGGACGTCGCCGGGGTCCAGGGCCTGATCAACGAACTGCGTCAGCAATTCCACTACGTCGTGGTCGACCTGCCGCGCGCCTTCTCGCCGGCGACGCACTACGTCCTGGAGAACGCGTCCCAGGTGGTGGTGGTGACGGACCTGACCCTTCCCGCCGTGCGCGAGACGGCGCGGATCATGCAGCTGACGACGAGCAACGGCGCCCGCGCCGGTCGCATCGTCGTCGCCAACAAGGTCGGCGAATACCGTTCCGGGCTGGTCACGAGGGAGGAGTTCGTACGTCAGACCACGCAGGCGATCGACCACGAAATCCCATTCGAGCCTAAGGCGGCGGCCGAGGCGGTGCTGAACGGCACGCCGGTCGTCCAGACCAACGGCGTGCTGGCGACCAGTCTCCAGGACTTGGCCGACCGCCTCAGCGGCCGGCCCAGCGCGGCGCCGAGCAGCAGCAATCGACTGACCAAGTTTCTGAGGCGCAGATGAGCGGATTTGGCAGACGCAGGGAAACGCTGGCCAACGTGGTTCCGGCGTCGGCGCCGGTACCGGCGGCCGACGACGCCAGGCCTTCGATCGCCGGGCTGGAAGGCATGGCCGGATACGGCTTCGAGGCCATGCTTGAGGATTCCGGCGCGCGGCTGATCGCGCCCGTGGCGCCCGCCGCCAAGCCGGCCAAGTCAAAACGGGCGCACCTGCTCGGACCCGCGCGCGAGGCGATCTCCAAGAAGCTCTACGAGCAGATCGACCTCGACGCGGCGAGCCGGCTCAGCCGCTCGGACCTACAAAGCCAGATCGAGTTCGTGGTCACCGAGATCGTCGGTGAAAGTAACCTGCGGCTGAACGAGGCGGAGCAGAAGGCGGTCGCCTCCAGCATCGTCGACGACATGATCGGGCTCGGCCCCCTGGAAGAACTGCTCGCCGACGATTCGATTACGGATATTCTCGTTAACGGCCCGCACCAGATTTATGTGGAACGGGCCGGCAAGCTGGTCCAGACCGAAGTCTGCTTTCGCGACGACCCGCACGTCACCCGCGTGGCCCAGCGTATCGCCCGCGCGATCGGCCGTCGCGTCGATGAATCCAGCCCGATGTGCGACGCGCGCCTTCTGGACGGCAGCCGCGTCAACATCGTGCTGCCGCCGCTGGCGCTCGATGGGCCGAGCATCTCAATTCGCAAATTCTCGCGGCGTCGGATCAACCTCGAGCAGATGGTGGCGCAGGGCAACCTGTCTGCCAACCTGGCGCGCGTGCTGCAGATCTCGGCGGCTTGCCGGCTCAACGTCCTGGTGTCCGGCGGCACCGGCTCGGGCAAGACAACGCTCCTGAATGCCCTGTCGCGGTTGATCGACCCCAGCGAGCGCATCGTCACCATCGAGGACGCGGCCGAAATCCAGCTCCAGCAGCCTCACGTCGTCCGGCTCGAGACCAGGCCGGTCAACAGCGAGGGTCTGGGCGAGATCACCATGCGCTCGCTGCTCAAGAACGCGCTGCGCATGCGCCCCGACCGCATCATCATCGGCGAGGTCCGCGGCGAGGAAGCGCTCGACATGCTGCAGGCCATGAATACCGGCCATGACGGCTCGCTGTCGACGGTCCACGCCAACCGTGCGCGCGACGCGCTCGTCAGGCTTGAGAACATGGTCGGCATGGCGGGCATCAACCTGCCGAGCAAGGCGGTCCGCCAGCAGATCACCGGCGCGGTCGACATGATCATCCAGGTTGAGCGCATGCGCGACGGCATCCGCCGCGTGACCAGCGTCACCGAGATTATCGGCATGGAGGGCGATGTCATCACGACGCAGGACCTGTTCACTTTCGAATACCAGGGCGAGACGCGCGACGGCCGGCTGATCGGCGAATTCAAGTCGAGCGGCGTGCGGCCTCGCTTCCTGCAACGGGCCGGCTATTACGGGCTGGACCGCGCGCTCCTGTCCGCGATGGGATGACCGATGTTCGACGTGGCCTTCCTGCTCCTGTTCCTGGCCGCCGCGCTTGTTCTCGGCGCGCTCTATTGGGGGTTCCACCTGTCCAGCGCCGATGCGCGTCAGCGACGCGAGCGGCGGGTCACCAATGCGCGCATGCCGGTCGCCGACGTCGAAGCGTCCACCATCCGCCGCCGTACCCGGCGGGACACTCGGCAAAGCCTCGATTCGAAGCTGCGCGGGGTGACGCCGAGCCTGGAAGTTCTCGAACGGCGGCTGGTGACGGCCGGCCTCAAGGTCACGGTCAGCGAATACCTGCTCGGCATCGGCGTCGCGGGCCTCGTGCTGGGCTTGGGTGCGTCCTTTCTGGCGCACATGCCGTTGCTGTTCTCGATCATGTTCGGCTTCGGCTTCGGCATGGGCGTGCCGCACATTGTGCTTCTGTTCATCGAACGCCGTCGGGCCAACAAGATCCTGAAGCAGCTTCCCGACGCCCTCGACATCATGGTGCGCGCGGTCAAGGCCGGCCTGCCGATCACCCAGGCATTGCTGACGTCGGGCGATGATATCGCCGATCCGCTCGGCACCGAGCTCAAGTACGTCAGCCAGCAGGTTCGTCTGGGCAAGACGATCGGCGAGGCGATGGAGGAGGCGGCCCAACGCCTGCAGATCCAGGAATTCCGCTTCCTGGTCATCACCCTCGCGCTGCAACAGGAGACAGGCGGCAACCTTGCCGAGACCCTGACCAACCTGTCGGACATCATCCGCAAGCGCAGCCAGCTGCGGTTGAAGGTCAAGGCACTGTCTTCGGAGGCGCGTGCTTCCGCCTACATCGTCGGCGCGTTGCCGTTCGCGATGGGCGTCATCCTGACTCTCGTCAACGCGCAATACATGTCGAAGCTGTTCTTCGATCCGCGCGGCGTCTACCTGCTGTGCGCGGCGGGCCTCAGTTTCTCATTGGGCGTCGCGACGATGGTGCGCATGGTGAGGTTCCAAATCTGATGAACGAACTCATCCAGAACATCGCCACCATCGTGGTCGGCGCAATCGCCTTCGTGACGATGATGGTGGCGTGGCTGTCGCTGCGCCGCAACGCGGTCCGCTCGGCCCGCCTCAAGACGGTGGTCTATCGCGACGGCCTGCGCCGGCAGGCGCTGCAGCGCACACGTCGGAACGACGGCCGGCCGGCGATGCAGCTCAACCCGATCCAGCTCATCCAGCGCGCGGTCGGCGACCTGAAGCTGGTCAGCGCTGCTCAGCGCGAGAAGACGAAGCTCCTGCTCTTGCAGGCAGGGTGGCGCCGGCGCGAGGGGATGGCGGTCTACGTCTTCGCCAAGCTGGTCGGGCCGATCGGCGGCCTGGTCGGCGCCGCTATACCGGTCTGGAGCTGGCAACTGTTCCAGCACTCGCCGATCCTGCGCCTCAGCGCGGTGGTGCTGGGCGGCCTGATCGGCTCGATGGCCGTCGATATGGTCATCAAGATGCAGATCCGGCGGCGCCAGAAGAGCATCAAGCGCGCGCTGCCGGATGTACTCGACCTCTTGGTGATCTGCGCGGAAACCGGCCTCGGTTTCGATGTCGCGCTGACCCGCGTCGCTCAGGAGTTCGAGAGCTCGTCGCCGGAGATGGCCGACGAGCTCGGTGTTCTGGAAGCCGAGCTGACCTTCCTGCCGGACCGGGCGGTTGCGTTCGAGAACCTGGCGCGCCGCGCGAACCTGCCGTCGATCACCAGCGTCGTGTCCACCATTCTTCAGGGCGAGCGCTACGGCACGCCGCTGTCGCAATCGCTGCGGACGCTGGCCGCCGAGTTCCGGACCGAACGCCTTCTGGCGGCGGAGCAGAAGGCCGCCCGGCTGCCGGCGATCATGACGCTGCCGCTGATCCTGTTCATCCTGCCGTGCCTGTTCATCATCGTCGTCGGCCCGGCGATCCTCAGCACCATCGACACGTTCAGGCACCTGCACTGACGGCCGTGGCCCGTTCGTCGGCCGGACAGGGGTCGCCTGGATGCCCAGGCCTACGGCAGGCGGCCGCGCACCGCGCCTGACGTGGCGATCTTCCCTTCGCCGCGATAGCGTTCGTGATTGGCCTCGATTTCGCGCTGGTTGTAGCGATAATTGACCATGATGCCCGCCGATTGCTGAAGGCCGTTGGGCGAGCGGTCGGCCAGCCAGTTCAACTGCTCGACTCGCGCGCCGTTCGACAGGTGGAAGTGAGCGACGCGGTCATAGGCCTGATCGCCGCGCCGCAAGACCAGCAGATAATGCGCGGCCAGGCTCATCAAGGCGTCCTCCAGCCCCGCCGGCAGGTTGGGCCGGGTCGGCCATTCGGGATCGGCCAGCAGGGCCAGCAGCGCTGCGCCGGGCGGCTCGTCCGCCGCCGCCTCGGCCGAGTGTCCGACCCGGCCCGCATCGACCTTGGCCAGAACCGGGTCGCCCCGTTCCACCGCATTCTTCAGCCAGGCGAGGAAACCGGGGATCGGCGACAGGGTGGCGAATACCTTCAGGTTTGGAAGGTCGTGGCTCAGATCCGTGACCACGCGTTTGATCAGGAAGTCGCCGAAGCTGACCCCGGCCAGGCCCTGCTGGGCGTTCGAGATGGAGTAGAAGATCGCCGTGTCGGCATTTTCCGGATCGCCCGCCGGCGCATGCCGGTCGAGCAGGCCCTGGACATTGCCCGCGATGCCGTTGACCAGCGCGACCTCGACGAAAATCAGCGGCTCGTCCGGCATCGCGGGATGGAAGAACGCATAGCAGCGGCGGTCCGAATCGAGCCGGTCCTTGAGGTCTTCCCACGAGCCGATTTCGTGGACGGCCTCATAGGCGATCAGCTTTTCCAGCAACGCCGCCGGCGCTTCCCAGGTGATGCGCCGCAATTCCAGGAAGCCGATATCGAACCACGACGCCAGCAATTCGCGCAGCTCGTGGTCCAGCGGCTGGAGGGTCGGGTCGGCGCGGGCGAAGCCCATCAGCGCCGCGCGGAGATCGACCAGAAACTTTACGCCGTCAATCAAGCCATTGAATTGCCGTAGCAAACGGATTCGCGGCGCGACCGTCGCATCGCGGATTGCCCGTAATCCCGCCTCCTGCGCCATCGGATCGGTGGCGGCCTCAAACCGTTCGATCGCCGCGGCCAGTTCAGGCCGATCAATCCCGTATTCGCGCGCCAGCATCTGAAAAAAGCGCAGCTTGCCCTGATTGTTGAGGTCGAAATAGGCGCGCCCGAGGCCTGCGGCGTGTCCTCGCGCCGACGCTCCGCCGCCACGCCCCTCCAGGCAGGCGTCGACCTGACGCCGCAGCCGGTCGAGGTCCTCCGCCGGCAGGTCCGGCCGGATTACGCCTGACGGCGAGACGCGCGCGGCCAGATCCCGCCATCGGCGCAGCAGGGCGCCGCGCGTGCGGTCGAAGAGGCTGATCGCGCCGGCTTCCACCGGGGGCGTTCGGTTCTGGACGGGTTCGGACATCGGCCGGCCTGATGGTCATCCGAGAGCGGCGCGGGTGCGCCGCCACGTAGCGGGATCATATCACGCTGCGGCGCAACAGAAATCCGATCCGAAAGGCTGGGCGGCGCTCCCGCGACCTGCCCGGCGGCGGCCGAAGGTTTTCGCGTGTCTGGGTGAAGGAGGTGCCGTCTTGCCGGCGTCGGCCTCAAGAAAAGGCGACAATGGAAGATAATCTGCCTAAATTCCGTTTGGTCTGTGTCGCGGACGAGTAAATTTGCTTTTCTTGATGACCGGGGATCGTCCAGCGATTCAGGCGTGGCTTACGCACTCGACCGTTACGGGAGCGCGAGACATTGCCGGATGCGGTCGGCGTCGCGCTTGAACGATGCGGAACGAATATGTGGATCGGGCATGGAACCTCTGACGGATAAGCGGTTTGGCACCGCAACCGTGCCCGGACCTGGGGTTGGCATTTTGTCGCCGCCCCCGATCCGCCTGGGATTGCGCGGTTCGTGCGCGCAGCAGACCGTCCGCCACGACGAGGCAACCGGCTGCCTGACCCGCCCCCTGCTGCGGGCCGGGTTGTCGGAGGCGATCATTCGCGCGCAGCGCGAAAAGCGCCCGGCGGCGTTCCTGCTCGCGGGCGTCGATAACCTGCGCGCGATCAACCGGGCATACGGGTTTGATGTCGCGGACGAGGTTGTGGTGCGCGTCGCCGCACGGATCCGGGGTTGTCTGCCGGATGGCACGATCGGCCGCTTCTCTGACAGCAAATTCGGCCTTGTCGTCGAGGATATCGACGACGAAGGCATGATCGCGATTGCCGAGGCGCTGATGGCCGCGGTGCGGGATTCGATGATCGAGACGGAATGGGGGCCGGTTGCCGCCACCCTGTCGGTCGGGTGCGTGCCGCTGCCGCACGCCGCGCGCACCAGCCGCGTGGCCATGCGCCGCGCACAGGAGGCGCTGGAGCAGGCGCATAACAGTGGCCACGACCGCGTCGCGGTATATTGCGCGACGCCGGAGCAGGACCGGGTGCGCCGCGGCGAAATTTCGCTGGCGCGATCCCTGGTCGGCGCGCTGCGCGAGCGGCGGCTGGTCCTGGCCTATCAGCCGATCGTCGATGCCGCCACGCTGTGCCCGGTGGAGTACGAGTGCCTGGTACGAATCGAGCAGCCCGATAGCGGATTGATGGAGGCGACCGCATTCATCCCGACTGCGGAAAAGCTGGGGCTGGTGCGGCCGATCGACCGCCGCGCGCTCGAGCTTGCGATCGGGGCGCTCGAACGCCACCCGGACGTCCGGTTGTCCTTGAACGTCTCGGCAACGTCGGCGGCCGATCCAAACTGGCTCGGTGCGTTGCTGGCGCTGATCGACGGGCGGACCGATATCGCGCCGCGGCTGACGGTTGAGATCACTGAGACGATGGCGATCCACGACCTTGCCGAAGCGGCGCGGTTCGTGGCCACGCTCCGCGATCTGGGTTGCCATGTCGGGCTCGACGATTTCGGGGCCGGCTACACTTCGTTCCGCCACCTGCGGTCGCTGGCTGTCGACACCGTCAAGATCGACGGCTCGTTCGTGGTCGATCTTGCCGGTAATTCGGACAATCAGCTTTTCGTCCGGACGCTGGTCGACCTCGCGCGCAATTTCGGCGTCACGACGGTGGCTGAAAGCGTGACCGACGCCGCCACGGCGGAGCTGCTGCGCGGCTATGGCGTCGAGCGGTTGCAGGGATTTTATTGCGGTCGGCCTGAAACCAGTCCGCGCTGGGCGGCCGGCCCGATCGCGCGCTAGCCGGCGACGGCCGCGTGCGGGGCGAGGTCAGGTGCGTTTGACGAGGTCGTTGATCTGCTGCTGCATGGTCAGCAGTTGCTTCCGCAGCTCATCGATCTCCGTGGCTTGACGCTCAGCCGCCGGGGGCGCCGGGGGTTCGGCCTTGGCCGGCTGCTCGGCTAGGGGCGACGCGTCGGTCCCGGCCGTCGCGAAGGGGGAGAACATACGCATCGTGCGCTCGAAAAACGCGAGGTTCTGGCGCGCGAAGCCCTCGAACTGCTCCAGCGGGGTCTTGCCGCTCAGCGTCTCGGCCATGTAATGACGAATCTGCTCCTGGTTACGTGACAGCGCCTCCATGCTCATGTCCAGGTAGCAAGGCACAAAGGTCTGAATGCTGTCGCCGTAGAGCCGGATCAAGTGGCGCAGGAACTCGATGGGCAAGAGGCCGCGGCCTTTGCCCTCCTCATCGAAGATGATCTGCGTCAGGACCGCGCGCGTGATGTCTTCGCCGGTGCGCGCGTCATAGACGACGAAGTCGACCTGCTCACGCACCATCTGCGCCAGGCTGTCCAGCGTCACGTATCCGCTGGTGGCGGTGTTGTACAGCCGGCGATTCGCATATTTCTTGATGACGATCGGCGGCGCCGAAGCGGCGGTCGCAGGCCCGTTGCCGGCCGCCGACGCGCTGCTTGGGCTTTCTTTGGGATTTGATCCGGTCACCACACCGGCATTCTTGCCAACCCTGCGGGTGGAGCGCAAGCGTTGCTTTTGCTTGTGCACATTATTCGATGTTGCGCCGCACCGAGACCGCATTGCAATTCGGGAACGTTTTCTCGATATCATGGCGGAAACGTGGCGATACCGGGCAGAAATGCGGCGTCGGCGTTCAAGTGAAATGAGGAGAAATCCATGGAAGTCGTCATCACTTCCGGTACTCGAACCCCAGTCGGTTCGTTCAACGGAAGTCTGAGCACGCTTCCCGCGCACCGGCTCGGCGAGGTTGTGATCCAGGAGGCGGTCCGCCGCGCTCAGATCGATCCGGCCGAGGTGAGTGAGGTGATCATGGGCCAGACCCTGACCGCCGGCCAGGGCCAGAATCCCGCACGTCAGGCCGCGGTCAATGGCGGCATTCCGGTCGAGGTGCCGGCAACCGGGGTAAATCAGCTTTGCGGATCTGGATTGCGCTCTATTGCAATGGGATACCAGGCGATCTTGAACGGTGATTCCAAGATCGTCGTGGCCGGCGGCCAGGAAAATATGAGCCAGGCGCCGCATTGCGCGGCGATGCGTGAAGGTCACCGCATCGGCGGGTTCGAGTTCATCGACACCATGCTGAAGGACGGCCTCTGGGATGCGTTCCACGGCTACCACATGGGCAATACCGCCGAGAACGTGGCGCGGCAGTGGCAGATCACGCGCGAGGAGCAGGACCGTTACGCCGTCTCGTCGCAGAACCGGGCGGAGAAGGCGCAGGCCGAGGGCCGCTTCAAGGACGAGATCGTCCCGGTCGTGATCAAGAACCGTCAGTGCGAGGTGACGGTCTCGGAGGACGAACACATCCGCAAGGGCGTGACCCTGGAAAGCGTGTCCGGCCTGCGTCCAGTCTTCGACCCCGACGGCACGGTGACGGCTGCCAATTCCAGCGGCATCAACGACGGCGCGGCGGCGGTCGTGCTGATGTCGGAGCAGGCCGCGCGCGCGCGCGGCACGGCGCCGATGGCACGTATCGTGTCGTGGGCGCAGGTCGGCGTCGATCCCGCGATCATGGGCGCCGGCCCGATCCCGGCCAGCAAGCGCGCGCTGGAAAGAGCCGGCTGGAAGGTCGATGACCTCGACCTGATCGAGGCCAACGAGGCGTTTGCCGCCCAGGTCTGTGCCGTCAACAAGGATTTGTGCTGGAACGTCAACAAGGTGAACGTCAACGGCGGCGCCATCGCGATCGGCCATCCCCTGGGCGCGTCGGGCACCCGCGTATTGGTAACCTTGCTGTACGAGATGCAGCGCCGCGACGTACAGCGCGGGCTCGCCACCCTGTGCGTCGGTGGCGGCATGGGAATCGCGATGTGCATTGAACGCGTGTGAATGCTGCTCTGCGCCGCGATAAGGGGCCGGGCGCGCGGCGAAGTGGACGGTAGGGGGCGCCGCAACGTGGAGGCGTAGGATGGGCCGGGTTGCACTCGTTACCGGAGGGACGCGCGGCATCGGCGCCGAGATTGCGGTCGCCCTGAAGCGCGCCGGCCATGCGGTGGCGGCGAACTATCGCGGCGACGAGGCAAAGGCGGAGCGGTTCCACGCCGAAACCGGCATCCCGGTCTATCGATGGGATGTGTGCGATTTCGATGCCTGCGGCACAGGTGTGGCGCGTGTGCGGGACACGCTGGGGCCGGTCGAGATACTAGTCAACAATGCCGGCATCACCCGCGACGGCTTTCTGCACAAGCAATCCTACGACAATTGGTCGACCGTGATTCGCACCAATCTGGATTCCTTGTTCAACATGACTCGGCAAGTCATCGATTCGATGCGGGAGCGACAGTTCGGCCGCATCATCAACGTCAGCTCGATCAACGGCCAGAAGGGCCAGATCGGCCAGACCAACTATTCCGCAGCCAAGGCCGGGGTGGTCGGCTTCACCAAGGCGCTGGCGCAGGAGACGGCGCGCAAGGGTATCACCGTGAATGTCGTCGCGCCCGGCTATGTCGAGACCGACATGGTGGCAGCGGTACCCGAGGACGTCCGCAACCAGATCATCGCGGCCATTCCGGTCGGCCGGCTCGGCCGCTGCACGGATATCGCGCGCTGTGTCGTGTTCCTGGCCGACGACGAGGCCGGGTTCATCACCGGTTCGACCATGACCGTCAATGGCGGCCAGTACGTCGCAGGCTAGTATCAGGAGATAAGCACGGGCAGGTGATTGAGGCGGCCGCTGGACGCCTTCGTCGCCCTTTGCCAAATTCATGTCGTATGCGGAAAGGCCGCCCGGTGCGGCGGCTCAAAGACAAGGGAGAAGAGATGGTTCAGTCGGCCGTGGCCGCGCGTGGAGCGAGGGAATCCGGACAGCCGTTGATCTTGGATGCCGCCGTGATCGGCGTCGGTGTCGCCGGGCTCTATCAGTTGTATCGCCTGCGCGAGCAGGGCCTGAAGGTGAGGGCGTTTGAAACCGGCTCGAACGTCGGCGGCACATGGTACTGGAACCGCTATCCGGGCGCACGGTTCGATTCCGAGTCGCACGCTTACCAGTATTTCTTCTCCGAAGACCTCTACAAGGACTGGAGCTGGAGCGAGCGTTTTCCGGCACAGCCGGAAATCGAGCGGTGGATGAACTACATCACCGACCGATTGGGCCTGCGCGAGGACATCCAGTTCAACACCAGGATCGCCAGTGCCCATTTCAATGAGGCGACGGGCCGTTGGACGCTGACCACCGATAGCGGGCAGACGATCGACACCCAATACCTGGTCACCTGCTGCGGCATGCTGTCCGCGCCGCTGGAATCGCTCTTTCCGGGGCAGGAGACGTTCAAGGGCCAGATGTTCCACACGGCGCGCTGGCCGAAGACGCCGGTGGAGCTGAAGGGCAAGCGCGTCGGTGTCATCGGCACCGGGGCGACGGGTATCCAGGTCATCCAGACCATTGCGGAGGAGGTCGGCCACCTCAAGGTATTCATCCGCACGCCCCAATATATCGTCCCGATGGGTAACCCGAAATACGGGGAAGCGGAGATCGCCGCCTATAAGACGCGCTTCGAAGAGTTGAAGGAGCATCTTCCGAATACGTTTTCGGGAAACGAATATACGTTCGACACCGGGGCCTGGGCGGACACCGCGCCGGAGCGGCGCCACGCAATGCTGGAAGAGCAGTGGGGCGACGGCTCGCTGAAGATCTGGCTCGGCTGGTTTCCCGAGATGTTCTACGAGGAGGCCGCCAACGAGGAAATCTCGGAATTCGTGCGCGCCAAGATGCGCGCCCGGCTCAAGGATCCGGCCCTCTGTGAGCTGCTGATTCCGACTGACCACGGTTTCGGCACGCATCGGGTGCCGCTGGAGACCGGCTATCTCGAAGTCTATCTGCGCCCGAATGTCGAGGCGGTCAACGTGCGCGACAACCCGATCGCGCGGGTGGTGCCCGAGGGCATCCAGACCGCAGACGGCGCCGTCCACGAACTGGATGTCATCATCCTGGCCACGGGTTTCGACGGTGGCACCGGCGCCCTGACGCGCATCGACATCCGCGGCCGCGGCGGCCGGTCGTTGAAGGAGGATTGGGGCCGGGACATCCGCAGCGCGATGGGGCTGCAGGTGCACGGCTATCCGAACCTGTTCACCACCGCCGCGCCGCTCGCGCCGTCGGCCGCCCTGTGCAACATGACCACCTGCCTGGCGCAGCAGGCCGAATGGATCAGCGATTGCATTCGCTACATGCGTGCAAACAACCTGAACGTGATCGAGGCGACCAAGGCGTTCGAGGATCAGTGGGTTGCGCACCATGACGAGCTCGCCAACGAGGCGCTCGTGACCAAGACCGATTCCTGGTACATGGGCTCGAACGTCGAGGGCAAGCCGCGTCGGCTGATCTCCTATATCGGCGGGGTCGGGGCCTATAAGCAGAAATGCGAGGAGATCGCGGCGTCCGGCTACCAGGGCTTCGCGATACGCTGACCGGCAGGCGCGGCGGCCCGCGAGCAGGAGGGGGCGCCGCGCCGGTCAGTCCGACTTTGCGGGCCCGCCCGGCGTGCGGAATTGTGCACGGGCGGTCACGGCCTCCTCCGCGTCGAAAGCCGGCATCGATATCACCGGTGGGTTGGTGCCGGCGGCGTGCGCCAGTTCATCGCCTCGTCGGTCGCGCCGCCGGCGAGGCGATTTCGTCCGTGAGCCGCGAGTCGAGTGCCGGGGCGGCCGGCATCTTTTCGCGCAGTATGACGATGCGTTTGGCCTGCGCTGGTCCACCGGTGCCACCAGCCGGGGGATCGCCTGTCACTCCCGTAATGGATGGTCCGCGGCCCGTCGCGGGCAATCGCGCCGCTATGCGGAATGTCCCTGTGTCGCCCTGCTAGACTGTCGCTATGCTACAATTGCACCTGCTGAAACATGCATGCGGCCATGCACAAAAAGCAGCCGGACTTGGATCATGGGGCCACGGGCGGGTCGGCGGGTCCTCGGTTCGCCATCGTCTTCGGCCCCGATCCGTCCGGAATCGAGTCACAAGGGAGGAGAAGACGTGGTTGAGTCGACGGCGGCCCGGAACACGACCGATGGCCTGAATGCCCCGCTCGAACTCGATGCCGCCGTGATCGGCGCCGGTGTCGCCGGGCTGTACCAGTTATATCGGCTGCGCGAGCAGGGCCTGAAGGTGAGGGCGTTCGATACCGCGTCGGATGTCGGTGGCACCTGGTACTGGAACCGCTATCCCGGCGCCCGCTTCGACTCTGAATCCTACATCTACCAGTACTTCTTCTCCGAAGACCTCTATAAGGACTGGAGCTGGAGCGAACGTTTCCCCGGGCAGCCCGAGATCGAGCGGTGGATGCACTACATCGCCGACCGGCTCGACCTGCGCAAGGACATCCAGTTCAACGCCAGGATCGTCAGTGCCCATTTTAATGAGGCGACGGGCCGCTGGACGCTGACCACCGACAGCGGGCAGACCATCGACACCCAATACCTGGTCACCTGCTGCGGCATGCTGTCGGCGCCGCTGTCTTCCGTGTTTCCGGGGCAGGAGTCGTTCAAGGGCCGGATGTTCCACACGGCTCGCTGGCCGAAGACGCCGGTGGAGCTGAAGGGCAAGCGCGTCGGCGTGATTGGCACCGGGGCGACGGGCATCCAGGTCATCCAGACCATTGCGGAGGAGGTCGGTCACCTCAAGGTGTTCATCCGCACGCCGCAATACATCACCGCGATGAACAACCCGAAATACGGCTTGGCCGAGGTCAGCGCCTACAAGGCGCGGTTCGAGGAATTGAAAGCACACCTGCCGCATACCTTCGCGGGCTTCGAGTACAATTTCGACAACGGCGCCTGGGCGGACCTGACGCCGGAGCAGCGTCACGCGGTGCTGGAGCGGAACTGGAACGACGGATCGCTGAAGCTGTGGATCGCGTCGTTCCCCGAACTATTCTACGACCCCGACGTCAGTGAGCAAGTTTCCGACTTCGTACGCGCCAAAATGCGCGCGCGCCTCAAGGACCCGAAGCTGTTCGAGGCGCTGATCCCCACCGATTACGGCTTTGGCACCCACCGGGTGCCGCTGGAGATGAATTATCTCGAAGTCTACCTGCGCCGGAATGTCGAAGCGGTCAACGTGCGTAACAACCCGATCGCGCGGGTGGTGCCCGAGGGTATTCAGACCGCGGACGGCACCGTCCACGAACTGGATGTCATCATCCTGGCGACGGGCTTCGACGCCGGGACCGGCGCCCTGACGCGCATCGACATCCGCGGCCGTGGCGGGCGGTCGTTGAAGGAGGATTGGGGCCGGGACATCCGCACCGCGATGGGGCTGCAGGTGCACGGCTACCCGAACCTGTTCACCACCGCCGCGCCGCTCGCGCCGTCGGCGGCATTGTGCAACATGACCACCTGTCTGGCACAGCAGGCCGACTGGATCAGCAACTGCATCCGCCACATGCGCGAGAACAACCTGAGCGTGGTCGAGCCGACCAAGGAATTCGAGGACCGGTGGGTTGCACACCACGACGAGATCGCCAACCAGACGCTCGTGACCAAGACCGACTCCTGGTACATGGGCTCGAACGTCAAGGGCAAGCCACGCCGGCTGCTCTCCTATATCGGCGGCGTGGGGACTTATAAGCAGAAGTGCGACGAGGTGGCGGCTTCGGGCTATCGCGGCCTGGCCATGCGGTAGGGTCCGCGGGCGGTCAGACGGGTCGAACTACCGCACGCCGCGTCGCCCACATCCAGCCCTGCGAACACGGCGTCCCCTCCCTGCGCGACCGTATTGATATTCCGGTCAGCACGAGCCAAAGTGGTGCGATAACGGCCGCTACGGCCGAAAAAGAACGTGCGACCTGGAAACGACCCGATCGGAAAAGGGAGGCTGGCGCGATGAACGAGGCCTTGGCGCAACCGGGACCGACCCGGATACCGACCCCAGAAGAACTCGGTTTCGACCCTGCTGCACTGCGGGCGAAATACGCGGCCGAGCGCGCCAGGCGGCTGCGCGCGGACGGCAATCGCCAGTACCAGCAGACCAAAGGGCGCTATGCGGGCTTCGACAGCGACCATTACGTCGAGGCCGGCTTCACCCGTCCGGCTATCCAGGAAGAACTCGATGTCCTGATCATCGGCGGCGGCTTCGGCGGCCTGTTGGCGGCTGCCCGGCTGCGCGAAGTGGGTATCGACAAGTTTCGCATCGTCGAGAAGGCGGGCGATTTCGGCGGCACCTGGTATTGGAACCGCTATCCCGGCGCGCAATGCGACATCGAATCGTACATGTACCTGCCGCTGCTTGAGGAAACCGGCTACATCCCGAAGGAGAAGTATTCCTTCGCGCCCGAGATTTTCGCGCACGCCCAGCGGATCGGGCGGCATTTCGACCTGTACGGGCGCGCCTGTTTCCAGACCCAGGTCAGCGAAGCGCGGTGGGACGGGAAGGCCGCGCGCTGGACCGTGACCACCGATCGTGGCGACGTGTTCAAGGCACGCTTTGTCGTTATGTCGAGTGGCCCGCTGAACCGGCCGAAGCTGCCGGCGATCCCAGGCATCGAGACGTTCCGGGGCCACACCTTCCACACCAGCCGGTGGGACTACGACTATACCGGCGGCGACACGACCGGCGGCCTGCACAAGCTGCACGATAAGCGGGTCGGCGTCATTGGCACCGGCGCCACGGCGATCCAGTGCGTGTCACATCTGGGCGCGCATGCCAAGCAGCTCTATGTGTTCCAGCGCACGCCGTCCTCGGTCGACGAACGCGGCAACAAGCCGACCGATCCGGAATGGGTGAAGCGGCTCCGTCCCGGTTGGCAAGCCTATCGCAACTACAACTTCACCCAGATCCTGAACGGCGCCGAGGTGAAGGAAGACCTCGTCGCCGATGGCTGGACCAGCCTGTTCAAGATGCTGGGCGCGTTGCTGTCCGGGGGCGGCGATTCTTCCCTGTCGGAAGAAGATATGGCGCTGCTGGCCGAGATCGCCGATTACAAGAAAATGAATGAGGTGCGCGATCGCGTTTCGGCAACGGTGGCCGATCCACAAATCGCGGAGGCGCTCAAACCGTGGTACGGCCAATGGTGCAAGCGGCCGACGTTCAACGACGAATACCTTCCCACCTTTAATCGGCCCAACGTCGAACTGGTCGATACCAAGGGCAAAGGCGTCGAGCGGATCACCGAAAAGGGCGTGGTGGTCGATGGCGTCGAATACGAAATCGACTGCCTGATCTTCGCGACCGGCTTCGAAGTCGGAACCGTTTACACCCAGCGCGCGCAGTTCGAAATGTATGGGCGCGATGGCATGCCGCTCTCCGGCGCCTGGGCCAAAGGCATGCGGACATACCACGGGTTCCTTGCCCACGGTTTCCCGAACTGCTTCCACATGGGGCTGACACAGACCGGCTTCGCCGCGAACTTCACCTACATGCTGGATGAGCAGTCAGCCCATGTCGCCCACCTCATCAAGCAGGTCTATGAGCGCCAGGCGAAGTGCGTCGAGCCGACGGCTGAGGCGGAAGCGGAATGGGTAAAGCTGGTGACCGGCCATACAGTGATGACCGACTATCAGAACACATGCACGCCCGGCTATTACAACGGCGAAGGCACGAATGAGGGACAGGGTTTCCTGCAGACCAACTATCCGTATGGCGGCCTTGCCTTCTTCGCCATGCTCAAGGATTGGCGCGAGCGGGGCGACTTCGCCGGCTTGACGGTCGAATAGGCCGGCGCGGCCTCCTGCGCTGCTTCATGGCGCGGGGGGCCGGGCCTCTCCGCCGTCAGCAGCAGCGTGTCGGTCCGCCGCTGCCGAAGCGGCGTTCCTGGCACATACGGACGAAAGCCCCCCGGTCCATCGGCGCCGCGTCAGGATGGTGCCGCCGCTGATGCGCGCAATAGGCCTCGTAGTCGGGCAGGCCGAGCATCAGGCGCAACGCGCGTGCGACTTGTTGCAGGCGGTCACGCATGGCCGGCGGCCTCGGCCATGGCCGGAATCTCCGGCGCCTCGCACGTCGTCGCGCGCGGGTTCGTCAGCGCGCGCCGGATGCCGACCACGCCGATCACCGCGATGGCGACCACGACCGCCATGAACGCGCAGCACAGTGCAGCGTTGAGGTGGTCGTTGAACACGATGCGCTGCATCTCGCCCAGGCTGTGGGCGGGCGCGAGCACGGTGCCGGCGGCGATCGCGTCGCCGAACTTGCGGGCGTGAGCCAGGAAGCCGATGGCCGGATCGGCGCTGAACGCCTTCAGCCAGCCGGCGCTCAGGGTGCAGATCAGCAGCCACACGGTTGGTACTGCAGTGACCCAGGCATAGCGTTCGCGCTTCATGCGGAACAGCACGACGGTGCACAGGGTCAGTGCGATGGCCGCCAGCATCTGGTTGGCGATGCCGAACAGGGGCCACAGCGTGTTGATGCCGCCCAGCGGGTCGATCACGCCCTGGTAGAGGAAATAGCCCCAGCCCGCGACCGCGAGCCCGGTGGCGAGCACGTTGGCGCCCCACGATTCGGTCCGGCGCAGACCGGGCGCAAAGACGCCGAGCAGGTCCTGGATCATGAAGCGGCACACGCGCGTGCCGGCGTCGATCGTGGTCAGGATGAACAGGGCCTCGAACAGGATCGCAAAGTGGTACCAGAACGCCGCCAGGCTCCGCCCGCCGGCCATGTCGGACAGGATCTTGGCCATGCCGACGGCCAGCGTCGGCGCGCCGCCGACGCGCGACTGGATGGTCTGTTCGCCGACCTCGCGCGCAGCGCCGGTGATCGCATCGGGCGTGATGGCAAAGCCCCAGGACGAGATCGCCTGGGCCGCCTCGGGCGCGCTGTGGCCGATCGTGGCAGCGGGGCTGTTCATCGCGAAATAGAGGCCCGGCTCCAGTACGCAGGCCGCGGTCAGCGCCATGATCGCGACCGCCGCCTCCATCAGCATGGCGCCATAGCCGATGGCGCGCGCGTCGGCCTCAGTGGCCAGCATCTTGGGCGTCGTGCCGGATGAGACGAGCGCATGGAAGCCGGAGACCGCGCCGCACGCGACCGTGATGAACAGGAACGGGAACAGCGTGCCCTTGAAGACCGGTCCGGTGCCGTCGACGAACTGGGTCAGGCCGGGCATCCGCAGGTCGGGCAGGACGACTAGGATGCCGACCGCGAGCGCGGCGATCGTGCCGATCTTCAGGAATGTGGAGAGGTAGTCGCGCGGCGCGAGCAGGAACCAGACCGGCAGTACGGCGGCGACGAAGCCGTAGCCGATCAGCATCACGGCCAGCGCGCGGCCGTCGAAGGTGAACAGTGGCGCCAGCGCCGGGCTCTCGGCGACGACGCGGCCGTAGACCAGCGCTAGCATCAGCAGGACGAGGCCGAGTACCGACATCTCGCCGACCCGGCCGGGCCGGATGAAGCGGCCGTAAAGCCCCATCAGTACGGCGATCGGGAGGGTCGCGATGACGGTGAACGTCGCCCACGGGCTCTCCGCCAGCGCCTTGACCACCACGAGCGCGAGTACCGCCAGCAGGATCACCACAATCAGCGACAGCCCGATCAGCGCGATCATGCCGGCCGCCGGCCCCATTTCGGCGCGCACCATCTCGCCCAGCGAGCGGCCGTCGCGCCGCATCGACAGGAACAGCACGACGAAATCCTGCACCGCGCCGGCGAAGACGACGCCGACCAGGATCCACAGCGTGCCGGGCAGATAGCCCATCTGCGCCGCCAGGACCGGGCCGACTAGGGGGCCCGCGCCGGCAATGGCCGCGAAATGGTGGCCGAACAGCACGACCCGGTGGGTCGGGACGTAGTCGAGCCCGTCGTCGTGCCGGACCGCCGGGGTCGGGCGGCGTTCGTCGAGCCCGAGCACGCGGTGGGCGATGAATCGGCTGTAGAACCGGTAGGCGATAGCGAAGGTGCAGAGCGCGGCGATGACCAGCCACGCGGCGCTGACCGTTTCCCCGCGGCGCAGGGCCAGGACGGCGAAGGCCGCCGTGCCGAGCATCGCGACCGCGATCCAGCCGATACGGGTGATGAGGCGCATGATTCGAACCGGTGTCGTGATCCCGGCGCAAAACTATCGCCGTCCGGCGCTGACCGCGAGCCTGAAGCGGGATGGGCGCTGCCGCGGCTGGCGAATGCGGTCGCACGCGCTTAACCTTGGCAGGCCATGGACAGGTCCTGCGGTCAGGGCGTCGATATCGGGCGGCGGCGGCTCGCCTTCCTTGCGATCGTGCTGACCGCGCTCGCCCTGGTGCCCGCCGGCGCGCACGTCTCCGCCATGCCGGCGAAGCTGGCGCTCGGGCGCGATTCGTACTTCGTGGTCCAAGGCATCTATCGCGGCTGGGCGCTGTTCGGGATCATCATCGTGGCGGCGTTTGCGGCCAATATCGGCCACGCCGTCCGGGTGCGGCGGACCCGCTCGGCCTTTGCCTTGTCGCTGGCCGCGGCGGCCTTGATCGCCGCCGGCCTCATGGCCTTCTTCGTCTGGACCTATCCCGCCAATCGGGCGACCGCGAATTGGACGGCCGCGCCGACGCAATGGGACACGCTGCGGACGGATTGGGAATATGGTCACGCGGCCAATGCGGCTGCGACCTTCCTTGCTTTATGCTGCGCGACATGGGCGGGTCTGGCCCCGGTCGAGGACAATGAGGGAAGACGGCGATGAAGGTCGTGATGTGCTGGAGCGGCGGTAAGGACAGCGCGATGGCGCTGTACGAAGCGCGGCGGATGCGGGACGTGGAGGTCGTCGGCCTCCTGACGACGATCAACGCGGAGTTCGACCGGATCAGCATGCACGGCGTGCGCCGGACGCTGCTCGACGCGCAGGCCGCCGCCCTTGGCCTGCCGGTCGAGGTTGTCGCGCTGTCCACGCCGGACAAGGATGCCCGCTGCCCGGCAGACGACAACGCGGCGGGTTTGCCGACCGAGGACGCCTATTCGACCGCGATGCGCGCCGCTATCGCGCGGTTGCAGGGGCAGGGCGTCGAAGGCTTTGTATTCGGCGACCTGTTCCTCGAGGACATCCGGGCCTATCGCGAGGCCCTGCTGGCGCCGACGGGCATGCGAGCGCTGTTCCCGCTCTGGGGGCGCGACACGGCAGACGTGGCGCGTCGGGTGATCGCGCTGGGGTTCGAGGCCTACACCACCTGCATCGACGGCAACAGGTTGACCGAGCGCCATGTCGGCCGGCAGCTCGACCATGCCTTCCTCGATGACCTCCCAGCGGGCGTCGATCCGTGCGGCGAGAACGGCGAATACCACAGCTTCGTCGTGAACGGCCCCGGCTTTACCCGCCGCGTGCCGATCCGGTTGGGGGAGCGGGTGCACCGGCCGCCGTTCTGGTTTCGCGACCTGCTGCCGGCGGAGGACGACAAGGCGGCCGCCTGAGCGGCGGCCGTCAATATTCAGTCGGCCAGGAAATCGGTGGCCAGGCCGAGGAATTCCGCCAACCGGTCGTGATGTACCCAATGGCCGGCGCCCTCGACGTTAACCGCCTTGGCGTTGCGGAAGTGATCGATGCGGCCGTCGAGCGTCGGGTCCGGCGCCCAGCTTTCGGTGCCGCGCACCAGCAGGGTCGGGCAGGCGATGCAGTTCCAGATCGCGTGCAGCTCGTCCAGCGTGAAGCCGATCGGCGCGAAGGCGCGGGTATAGTTGTCGAACTTCCAGCTATAGGTGCCGTCCTCGTTCTGGCTGACGCCGTGCACGGTCAGGTGTCGGGCCTGCTCCGGCGTCAGGTGCTTGTTTTCCGCCTGCATGCGCGCGAATGCGTCCTCGATCGAGGCATAGCGGCGCGGAATGCGCCCGGCCAGGTCGCGCAGCTGACTGATCCAGTCGCGTACCCGCGCGTCCGGGGTCATCTTGGCGCGCTCCTCCCACATCTGCGGCGGGGGCCCCAGCCCCTCGATCGCGACGACCTTCTTCACCGTCTCGGGATAGAGCCCGGTGTATAGCAGGCTGATCGCGCCGCCGAGCGAATGGCCGATGATGGTGACGGGGGCGAACTTCTTCTGCGACACGAGTTGGGCGATGTCGTAGGCGAAGTCGATCAGCAGGTAGGACGACCCGATCAGCCATTGCGAATCGCCGTGGCCGCGCAGGTCGGGGGCGATGATGTGATAGTCGTCGCGCAGGCTCTGGGCGACCCAGTCCCAGTTGCGGCAATGGTCGCGTCCGCCGTGGATCAGTAGAAGCGGCGGTGCGCCCTCATTGCCCCAGTCGACGTAGTGGAGGCGCAGGCGCTCGGAGAAATAGGAGTGGGAGGTGGGACCGGAGATCGACTGAGGCACGGGCGTTCCTGACTGGCATGCGGCCGACATGCGGCGCGCGAGAAATCGCTTATCTCTCCGCTACCAATCTTTTGCAGGTGCAACAAGAGGCCCGCGCGCATGCCGCTCTTGCGACGCAGCAGCGCCAGGGTGTCACGGCGCGCGAGTTGAGGCATAGTGCGCGTATCGGAATCCGAACCCGGGAGGAACAGGGGAATGAGCGAGAGCCACACGCACGAGCTGCCAAAGACGCTGGGCGAGTTTCTCAAGGATGCGCCGAAGAACTGGGGCCGCTGGGGACCGGATGACGAGGTCGGCAGCCTGAATTTCCTGACCAACGAAGAGGTCCTGCGCGGCGTGCGCGCGGTCAAGCAGGGCAAGGTCTTCGCCACCGGCGAGAAGATGGGCAACCCGCACGGCGACCCGATCTTCCCCAGCCGGACGCCGGCCTTCCGCGTCAACGTGATGGACAAGAGCTATTTCCGCGCCGGCCGCGCGCCGAAATATCCCGGCGAGGTCGAGTATTCCGACGACTACGTCACGATGTTCCTGCAGGGCACGACCCAGATCGACGCGCTCGGTCACGTCTGGTTCGATGACCAGATGTGGAACGGCTATCACGCCGACAATTCGATCGGCGGCATGTCGAAGGCGTCGATCATGCCGATCGCCGAGAAGGGCATCGTCGGGCGCGGCGTTCTGCTCGACATGGCGCGCTACAAGGGCAAGTTCGCGCTCGACAAGGAAGACACCCTCAACCTCGACGACCTCAAGGGCTGCGCCGAGAAGCAGGGCGTCACCATCGAGAAGCACGATATCCTCTGCCTGCGGATCGGATTCCTGCAGAACCTGTGGATCCAGGGCAAGGAGGTCTTCTACAAGGACTTCAACGAACCGGGCATGATCTACAGCCTGGAACTGGTCAAGTGGTTCCACGAGATGGAGATCACCTGCCTGTCGACCGACACGATCGGCAACGAATGCACGATCAATCCGGGCAACGGCATGATGATCCCGTTGCACGGCGCGCTGATGCGCAACCTGGGCATTGTGTTCAACGAGATCTGCAATTTCGAGGCGCTTGCCGACGATTGCCACAAGGACGGCCAGTGGGACTTTCTCTATACCGGCGCCCCGCTGAAGGTGGTCGACGGCTGCGGCGCGCCGATCAACCCGGTCATCATCAAGTAGCGACGAAAGAATCGGGGCGGCGGCTTGCGCCGCCCCGCTCACGCCGCTGGCCGCTCTGCCTCCGGTTCAGGGAAGGCACGCTCGGCCTCGGCGATCAGGCGCGCCTCGTGTCGGCGAAAGAAGACCCAGGCCACCGCCAGCCCGGCGATGACCAGGCCGAGCGTGGTCCAGCCGATCGGGCCAGAGATTCGCCGCGCCGCCCCGCCGAGCTCGTAGCCGCCAAAGCCGAACAGGACGGCCCAGGCGATGCCGCCCAGCGCGTTGAACAACAGGAAGCGGGCCCACGCCATGCGCGTCGCGCCGGCGAGCAGGGCAGCCAGCACGCGCAGCAGTGCGACGAAGCGGCCGAAGAACACGACCTTGCCGCCGTGCCGGGCGAACAGATAGCGACCCAGCTTGAACCGGCCTTCGGTCAGGCCAACGCGCGGGCCATAGCGCAGCAGCAGCGGATAGCCCAACTCGCGCCCGATCAGATAGCCGGCGACGCCGCCCAGGATCGCACCCAGGCCGGCGACGACGACTACCCATTCGATGTTCATCTGGTGTGTGGTGCCGGCATAGATCGCAGCGCTGACCAGCACCGTCTCGCCGGGAATCGGCAGGCCGATGCATTCCAGCATGATCAGCAGCGGCACCGCCCAATAGCCGTAATGGGCGATCGCGTGGTGCAGGAAGGCGTGGTCGAGCAGATCGGGCATTGGGGGCTCGGAAGGCGCGCGCGATGATGCTGCGCCGCAGCGCCATCAAGATAGGAAGGTCCCGCCGTCATTGCGAGCGGGAGTGGGGCAATTCGCCCGCCCGGTCTCGTGCGGTCGGCGCGGAAGCTGTGCTAGTCTGGAGCGTATGGGCCGGACGGAGGGAACGGTCGTGAAGGCGTTCCAGGACACGCTGGGCGACCGGGCCGCGGAAATTCTCGACGCCTGCACCAAATGCGGCCGTTGTTTCGCGGCGTGCCCGATGGTCCCGCCCGCGGGGCTCGCGGCGGCCGACGGCGCCGAGGTCGTGGCCGGCATCCTGGATCTGCTGGTGGGCGGCGCCGGGACCACCGACGCGGTGCGCTGGACCCAGGTCTGCTCGGCCAGCGGTCGCTGCATTCCGGCCTGCGACTACGGCGTCAACCCGCGCTTCATGGTCAAACTGGCTGGGTTG
>JBDZUN010000027.1:0-23409 GCA_040255145.1 Hyphomicrobiales bacterium
GGCAATGTCGTATTCCTGCTCGCCGCCCATTGCTTCTCGACTTAGCGGCCGCCGCTCAAGACCGGCGGCCGACCGGCAGCAGCCCGACCGCCGCCGCGATTAGCAGCAGCACCAGATAGAGCCGGTCGCCGAACCGGGCGTAGAGCGGCTGGGGGAGCGCGCGCGGCAGCGCCGAATCGATGACGCCGACGTCGCCGATGCCGAGCCGGCTGCGGATCTGGCCATAAGGGTCGATCACCGCGGAAATGCCGGTATTGGCGGCGCGGATCAGCGGCAGACCCTGCTCGATCGCCCGCACCCGCGCCTGGGCCAGATGCTGGTAGGGGCCGGCCGACGTGCCGAACCAGGCATCGTTGGTCACGTTGACCATCCACCGCGCCCGCTCGGCGCCCCGCGCCACCAGGCCGGGAAAGATCGCCTCGTAGCAGATCAGCGGTTCAAACGGCGCCGCGCCGTGGACATCGAGGGCGTGGGGGCCGGGTCCCGCCGAAAAGTCGCTGGGGCCCGGAATCACTTTGTCCAGGCTAAGCCACGTCAGCAGGCCGGACAGCGGCATGTATTCGCCGAAGGGCACCAGGTGGGACTTGTCGTAATGCCCGTGCACCTGGCCGTCATGGCCGATCACCTCGACGCTGTTGAAATAGCGTTCCTCGGGCTTGTTCTTGCCGGGCGCGTCCACCGTCTCGCGGCGGATCGTTCCGGTGATCAGCGCGCCGTTCTTGGGCGCAAGCTGTCCGATCACCCGCAAAGCCGCCGGGGATTCGTCCAGGTAGAACGGCACCGCGGTCTCGGGCCAGATCACGTGCGTGACCTTGTCGTAGCCGGCGCTGGCCGTCAGCCCCAGCAGGCGGGTCAGGATGTCGCGCAGCGACGCCTCGTCCCACCGCATGCGCTGGTCGATATTGGGCTGGACGATGCGCAGCACGACCCCCGGGACGGCCTGGACATCGGCCTGCCGAAGCCGCGCCAACCCGCCGCCCCACAGGGCGGCGAGGATCAACCCGGCGGCGGCCAGCGGCATCCACACCCGGCGCTGGCGCAGGCCGCCGTCGCCCGCGACCGCGACCGCGCCGCTCAGCCCCAGCAGGGTCAGGCTCAGCCCATAGATTCCGAAGACGGATGCGCCTTGCAACAGGCTCGGCGCGCCGCTCCAGGCATAGCCGGTCAGGTTCCAGGGGAATCCGGTCAGGACGTGTCCGCGCAGCCATTCGGCGCCGCTCCAGGCCGCGGCGAAGATCAGGACGCGGCCCGGCCCCCGCCGCCACAGCATGCGCGCCACGGCGCACGCGACCGCGCCGAACAGCGCCAGGGCCGCCGGGACCAGCACGATTGCGAACGGCACCAGCCAGCCATAGGTGGTTGCGTCGACCAGGAGCGCGTCGTGAATCCAGTACAGCCCGATCAGCACCTGTCCGAACCCGAACCACCAGCGGACCGCCGCCGCCGCGCGGACGCCGTGCCGCGGATCGCCGCCGAACGTCCCGTCGATCAGCCAGACGATCGCCGGCACGCTGACGAACAGCACGACCCAGATGTTGGTGGGCGCGAACGCTGCGGCGGTGACCAGGCCGGCAATCCACGCGGCGAGCCATCGGCGCCAGCCGGTCAGCGTGCGCAATTGGATCGCCAGCCGTGGCAGGAACGGCATATAGCCCGGCCGGCGCGGCCGTTCCGGCTCCGGGCGACGCGGGCGCACGCTCACGACGCCTCGTCCCGGGTGTCGTGGCTGTCCAGCCGGTGGATGCGCACGCGCTTGACCCGGCCCGGATCGGCGTCGACGATCTCGAACAGAAGGCCGGCCGGGTGCTCGACCCGCTCACCCCGTTGCGGTACGCGGCCGACCAGCGCACCGATCAGGCCGCCGATGGTGTCGATCTCCTCCTCCAGCGCCTGGTCGACCAGCGTCAGGCCGGTCAGTTCCTCCAGCCGGTCGATCGGTACCCGCGCGTCGGCGATGTAGCCGCCCGGCGCCGGCTCGATCACCGGCTCGTCGGCGGTGTCGCCATAGTCGATCTTGCCGACGATCTCCTCGATCAGGTCGGCGATCGTGACCAGGCCGTCGGTGCCGCCATATTCGTCGATCACCAGCGCCAGGTGCGTGCCGGTGGTGCGCATCTTGAGCAGAAGGTCCGCCACCGGCATCGACGGCGGCACGAACAGAAGCTCGCGCACGATGGCCTCCAGCGAGAAGCGTTCCGGCGGCGCGCCGTTGACCGGCCACCAGGCGATCAGGCCGCGCAGGTCGATGAAGCCGACCGGATCGTCCAGCATCTCGCGATAGACCGGCAGCCGGGCGTGGCCGGATTCCCGGAACATCCGGATCGTGTCGTCGAGCGAGGTGTCGATCTCGATGGCGGCGATGTCGGCGCGCGGCACCATGACGTCCTCCACCCGGATTTCGCCGAGCGAGAGGATGTTCATCAGCATCAGCCGCGCCTCTGGGCTCAGCGCGCTGTCCTGCGTGTCGTATTCGTCCAGCACGTCGCGCAGGCTTTCGCGCAGGGTGGTTTCCTCCTCCCGCGCGCCCAGCATGTCGGCCAGACGGTCGACGAAGGCCATCAGCGGCGATCTTCGCGCCTCGCCGGGGTCGCTCATGGCTGCGCCTCCCGGGTTTCGGGCCGGCTCCGCGGCTGGGCGGCGGGCTCCTCGTCGCGATAGGGGTCGGGGACGCCGATCCGATCCAGGATCGCGCGCTCCTCGTCCTCCATCTGCTCGGCCTCCGCGTCGGTCAGGTGATCGCGGCCCAAGAGGTGCAGCACCCCGTGCACCACCAGATGTGCCAGATGGTCGGTCAGCGGCTTGCCCTGTGCCTCGGCTTCGCGGCGGCAGGTTCCGTGCGCCAGAACGATGTCGCCCAGCGTGCATTCCTGCGGAAAGGCCCCGTCCGGCCCCCCGGATGGGAAGGCGAGCACGTTGGTCGGCTTGTCCTGGTCGCGGAACCGGCGGTTCAGGTCCTGCACGGCCGTATCGTTGGCAAGCACCACGGCAAGCCCCGCCCCGGCCGCCGCGCCGCCGCCGGCCAGCGCGGCTTCCGCCGCGCGGCGCACACGCGCCGGCGCGTCCGCGACATCGTCTGTCCAGGCCGGCTCATCCAGAATGATCTCGATCTCAGGCACCACAAGTCGAAGCTCAGGCTTCGCCTTCATTGGCGGGCGGGACGGCGCGGTCCGCCCACGCATCGCGCTCGTTGTAGGCGCGCACGATGCGCGCGACCAGGGGATGACGCACCACGTCGGATTCGGTGAAGCGGACCACGGCCACGCCCTCGATGCCGGCCAGCGTCTCGACGCCATCGGTCAGGCCGGAACGGACGCCCGGCGGCAGATCGACCTGGCTGGGGTCGCCCGTCACGGCCATGCGCGAATTCTCGCCCAGCCGGGTCAGGAACATCTTCATCTGCATCGGCGTGCAATTCTGTGCCTCGTCCAGGATGACATAGGAATTGGCCAGCGTCCGCCCGCGCATGAAGGCAAGGGGCGCGACCTCGATCTCGCCCGATTCCAGCCGCTTCATCACCTGATCGTCCGGCAGCATGTCGTGCAGTGCATCGTAGAGCGGACGCAGGTAGGGATCGACCTTTTCGCGCAGGTCGCCGGGCAGGAAGCCCAGCCGCTCGCCCGCCTCGACCGCCGGGCGCGACAGGACCAGCCGGTCGACCCGGCCCTGCAGCAATTGGTGCACCGCATGGGCGACCGCGATGTAGGTCTTGCCGGTGCCGGCCGGGCCCAGCGCGAAGACCAGCTCGTTGTCGGCCAGCGCGCGGATATAGGCCGCCTGTCCGGCGGAGCGCGGTGTAACGATGCGCTTGCGCGTGCGCAGGTGCAGGGTCTGGTCGGACGTGTGCAGGCCGGCCGGCTCGTCGGACGAGGCCATGCGGATCGCCCCGTCGACCTCGCCGGGGCCGACCTCCAGTCCCTGGCGCAGCCGGTTGTACAGGTCGTCGAGCACGCGGCGCGTGGTCTCGCGCGCCGCTTCCGTCCCGCTGATCGCGACCCGGTTCCCGCGCGAGGTGACGCGGCAGCCGACCTGCTGCTCGATTCGCGCCAGATGCCGGTCGTATTGCCCGAACAGCTCGGACAAAAGGCGATTGTCCGGAAAATCCATGATCAGGGCATCGCCCTGGACCGAATGGGCGATGGACGCATCCGCGCCCTGACTCCACGGCCTCACGGAGCGCCTGTCCTCATCCCCAAATCGTCCTCTTCATGCGGCGGACGGTCTCCCGCGTTCGCGTGTGGCGGCCGGCGCCAGGTGGCCGGCCAGGCTGTTGGCGGAGGCGGCCTCGATCTCGACATCGGCGACCGTGCCCAGCATTTCGGCGCCGGCGGCGACATGAACCGCCTGAAGATAGGGCGAGCGTCCGACCAGCTGGCCGTCGTGGCGGCCCGGCCGCTCCAGCAGCACCGGCAGTACCCGCCCGACCGCCGCGGCGTTGAAGGCGCGCTGCTGCTCGCGCAGCACGGCTTGCAGGGTGGCGAGGCGCGCGGCCTTGTCGGTCTCCGGCACCTGGTCGTCGCGCTCGGCGCCCAGTGTGCCGGGCCTCGGGCTGTAGCGGAAGGAATAGGCCTGGGCGTAGCCGACGTCGCGCACCAGCGCCAGGGTCGCGTCGAAGTCGGCGTCGGTCTCGCCGGGGAAGCCGACGATGAAATCCGACGACAGCGCGATGTCCGGCCGCGCGGCGCGGATGCGTTCCACCAGCCGGCGATAGTCGTCGGCGGTGTGCCGGCGGTTCATCGTGCGCAGCACCGCGTCGGAGCCGGCCTGCACCGGCAAGTGCAGATAGGGCATCAATTGCGGTACGTCGCGGTGCGCGGCGATCAGCGTTTCGTCCATGTCGCGCGGATGGCTGGTGGTGTAGCGCAGCCGCGCGACGCCGGGAATTTCCGCGAGGTGGCCGATCAACGCGCCCAGCGACCAGGGCCGGCCGTCCGGGCCCGCGCCGTGATAGGCGTTGACGTTCTGGCCCAGGAGCGTGATCTCGCGCGCGCCGCCCGCGACCAGACGGCGCGCCTCGGCGGCGACCTGGACGACGGGACGCGAAGTCTCCGCCCCGCGGGTATAGGGCACGACGCAGAAGGCGCAGAACTTGTCGCAGCCCTCCTGCACCGTCAGGAAGGCTGTCAAACCCGATGGGGCGCGTTCCTCCGGCAGGCGGTCGAACTTGTCCTCCTCCGGGAAGTCGGTGTCGACCAGCGGGCCGGAGCCTTTGTCCAGCCGCGCGATCAGGCCGGGCAGCCGGTGATAGGTCTGCGGCCCGAGCACCAGATCGACGACGGGTGCCCGGCGCAGGATCTCCGCGCCCTCGGCCTGGGCGACGCAGCCGGCCACCGCAACCCGCATCGCCGCGCCGTCCTCGCCGCGCCGCCGCTTCAGGGCGCGCACGCGGCCGAGCTCCGAATAGACCTTCTCGGCGGCCTTCTCCCGGATATGGCAGGTGTTCAGGATGACCAGGTCGGCGTCTTCCGCCTGGTCGGTCAGCGCATAGCCAAGCGGCGCCAGGACATCCGCCATGCGGGCGGAGTCATAGACGTTCATCTGGCAGCCATATGTCTTTATGAACAGCTTTTTCGGCAAGGGCTTTGCGCCTGTCGCAGGTTCCGCGAACGTTAGCGGCGGCGGGTGCGGAGTCAAGCGGCTCCCGCCGTGGCTGCCGGGTTCGCCGCCGCCGCCGTGCGCGCGGGCGTGTCCAGCCGGCCGGCGATCGCGTCGGCCACGCCGGCGGCGACCGCCTCCTGGGCGGCGGCAGCCATCTGCTTGCGCGAATCCGTCGTCTCGGTGGCCAGCGGCGGGTGGAACACGACCACCGCCTCGATCGGGCCGCGGCGCACCATGTCCCACAGATGCGGCACCAGCTCCATGTCGCCATACCAGGTGACGAAGGGCCGCTCCGGCCGCTGCAGGGGCAGGCCGCACAGGCCGGTATAGGCGATCGACACCGGCTGGATCAGCGGCGCCCAGGTCTGGCCTTCGGGCGCCTCCGCGATAGTGCCCGCCTCGGCCACGGCGAACAGCGCGCTCTTAAACGGCAGCACCCGGTTGCCGTCGCTGCTGGTGCCCTCGGGGAACAGGACCAGGTTGTCACCGGCGCGCAATCGGGCGCGGATCGTATCGCGATAGCGGCCGGTCTCGCCCCTTTTGTCGCGCGCGATGAAGATGGTGCGTTGCAGCTTGGCCAGCAGGCCGAAGAACGGCCAGTCGGCGATCTCCTGCTTGGCGACGAACGAGACGGCGCTGGCCGCCGAAAGGGTGGGGATGTCGACCCACGAACAATGATTGGCGACGAACAGGACGCCGCTGCCGCGCGCCGCCCGGCCGTGGACGATGACCCGGATGCCCAGGATGCGACAGACCAGCCGATGGTAGGCGTGCGGGATTTGCCGCCGTGCGCCCGCCGCCCGCAGGCCCAGCACCACGGCCTGGATCGGGATGCCGATCGCGGTGACCACCAGAAACGCGCACAACACCGTCGCGCCGCGCAGGCGCGCCAGGCCCGGCTTGGCCGGGAACAGGATTTCGAGATCGTCGGGCATGGCCGCGCCAAGGGCGCGGCCATGCGTCGCGGCCGCGGTCTTGGGCGCGGCCTCGGAGCGCCGAACGCTGCGCCATCCCCCGGCCTTGTCCGCGCCGGTGAGTGCGCTCACGTCAGCCCTTCTGCGCCTTGCCGGCCGGGACCGCGTAAAGCTCGAGGCGGTGATCGACCAGCCGATAGCCCAGGCGCTCGGCGATCGCACGCTGCAGTGCCTCGATCTCTTCGCTGCGGAACTCGACCACGTTGCCCGACTGCAGGTCGATCAAGTGGTCGTGGTGCTCGTCGGGCACCTGCTCGTAGCGCGAGCGGCCGTCGCGGAAATCGTGCCGTTCCAGGATTCCGGCTTCCTCGAACAGGCGCACGGTGCGATAGACGGTGGCGATGCTGATCTTCGGGTCACGGGCCGACGCGCGCCGATACAGCTCCTCGACGTCGGGATGGTCGGTCGCCTCGGTCATGACCTGGGCGATGATGCGCCGCTGATCGGTCATGCGCATGCCCTTCTCGGCGCATAGCCGTTCGATGTCACGCTGCATTGGGTCGTCCCTATGGTCGCTCTGTCCCACTGGCAAGCCCGGATCGCCCCCTCGTTCGCCGACTATGGCCGGCATGTCATTGTCCCCATTGTGTGCCGTTCGGGCCGCCGAAACAATCGTCCGCCCGTGCCGGCCGCGCCTCCGGCCCTACCCGCGGCAGCAGGCTTCGGCTCAATATCAATGCGTCAACCAGCATGCCGTCCGGCCGCCGATAATAGCCGGTGCGGCGCCCGACCTGGACGAACCCCGCGCGGCGGTAGAGCGCCCAGGCCGGGCCGTTGTCGACCGCGACCTCCAGGAACATCGCGTGGGCGCCGTCCTGCGCCGCGCCGGCCAGCGCCGCGTCCAGCAGCGCCCCTCCGGTCCTCCGGCCACGCACCGCGGGCAGGACGCCGATCGCCAGCAATTCCGCCTCGCCGGCGACGGCGCGGAACAGCGCCATGCCGACCGCTTCCGGGTTTGCCGCCGCGTCCGTGGCAAGCAATGCGACGCTGCCGGGCTGCGCCAGGAGCGACGCCATGAAGGACGCGCTCCACACCTCCGCGAAGCATGCCGCCTGCACCGCCGCCAACACCTCGGCATGGGCGACGCCGACCCGCCGGATCGTCGGCCCTGTCATGCCGGCGCTGGTTTCGGGGTCGGCAGCTTGGCGTCGGGCGGCCGCAGGTAGAGCGGCGCGGGTAGCGTCCCGGCCGGCTGCCGCCGCGCGGCCAGCGCCGCCACCAGGGCTGCGTCGGGCTGCTCGCGCCCCTCGGCCATCGTGCAGGCGATCCCGCGCGCGGCCAGCGCCGGTGCCAGCCGGGCGGTGGCATTGCCTGCCAGCACGGCATCGGGGCGATCCACCAGGTCGACCGCCGCCTCCGGCGGCAGGGCGGCCGGCGGCGTGCGCTGGCGCAGGTCGGGGTCGAAGATCTGGATGTAGAGCTCGCCGCGATAGGCGTCGAACGCCGACACGATCGCCGATCCGGCGGCGGCCGGCAGGTCGAACGCTACCGCCTCCAGCGTCGTGATTCCGACCAGCGGCAGACCGGCGGCCAGCGCCAGGCCGCGTGCGGCGGCCAGCCCGACCCGGGTGCCGGCGAAGCTGCCGGGCCCGACCGTCACCGCCAGGCGGTCCAGCGCGTCGAGACGCAGCCCGGCTGCCTTGAGCACGCCCTCGATCATCGGCAGAAGCGCCTCGGCATGGCCGCGGCTGCGCGGCTCGAACGCGCGGGCCAGCACGATGCCGTCGGCCCAGACCGCCGCCGAACAGGCCCCCAGCGCGGTATCGAATGCGAGGACGCGCACGGTCGCGGGACGGGGCCGTCCCAGCGCGCCGCTCAGACCGGACAGACCTCCTGCACCTCGGGCACGTAGTGGCGCAGCATATTCTCGATGCCCTGCTTCAGGGTCATGGTCGAGGACGGACAGCCGGAGCATGAACCCTGCATGTGCAGGTAGACGATGCCGTTCTCGAAGCGATGGAAGATGATGTCGCCGCCGTCCTGCGCCACGGCCGGGCGGACGCGGGTGTCGATCAGCTCGCGGATCTGGTCGATCAGGTCGGAATCCTCTGCATCGTGTGTCGCTTCCAGCGAAGCCCCGTTCGCCTCCTCCGTCAGGATCGGGCGGCCGGCGGAGAAGTGCTCCATGATCACGCCCAGGATGGCGGGCTTCAGGTGGTGCCACGCACCGTCGCCTTCGCCTTCACGGGTCACGGTGATGAAGTCGGAGCCGAGGAAGACGCCCTTGACGCCGTCGATGGCGAACAGGCTCTGCGCCAGCGGCGAGCGCGCGGCCGCCGCCTCGTCCGGGAAATCCGCCGTGCCGGACGTCATGACGGCGCGTCCGGGCAGGAATTTCAGCGTCGCGGGGTTCGGCGTCGATTCGGTCTGGATGAACATGGCTGTCGGCGCCTCCGGTGGACTGTGCGCGGCATGGCCGGGCAACGATCAGGTTGCCTCACAAATGGCGCTTCGGCGTCGCGGGGTCAACCGCCCCGCGCGGTCATGTCAACTCGTCGATCCGGTCGGGGGCTAGGTCGCCGGGTACCAGCGTCAGCGGGATCGGCAACTCGCCCATCAGCTTGCCGGCAAAGGCGCTGACCAATGGCCCCGGCCCCTCCTTGCCCGTCCCGGCGCCCAGCACCAGCATGCGGATCGCGCTGTCCTCGCGCACCAGGTCGAGGATCACGTCTTTCGGCCGGCCCTCGCGGATGTGCAGTTCCGGCAGGAGGCCCGACAGCGCGTTCACCTCGGCGGCAAAGCCGTGCAACGTGTGCTCGGCCTCTTCCAGCGCCTCGTCCCGCATGACGGTCTCGACCGCCGCCCATTGGTGATCGGTGGCAGGCTCGACGACATAGAGCAGCGCGACGCGACCGCCCGTGTTCTTGGCGCGGAGCGCGGCATAGCGCAGGGCCAGCCGACATTCCGGCGTCTCGTCGACCACGACCAGGAACTTGCGCCGCCGCGCCGGCGCGTTCTGGAGCGTAAGATCTGGAAGCGGCTCGGCCATGGCGGGCGCGATCCTGCCACCCGCCCCGATGCCCGGCAAGCTGGGCATCGGATGCGTTGCGGTTGCCGACGCCCACGCTATCGTGGTGGGCATGAGTGAATCCAACGCCCACATCCCATCCCTGGCCGATATCGAGGCGATCGGCCGCGACGCCTTCGACCGGCTGCCCGAGCCGTTCCAACAGATGTGCCACGACGTGGTCATCCGGGTCGAGGACGTGCCCGACGCCGAGGTCTGCGCGGTCATGGGGCTCGATTCGCCCATGGACCTGCTCGGCCTCTATTACGGCGTCGATCTGCTGCGCGGCAGCGTGCTCGACGTGCGTCAGGACATCGACCGCATCTATCTCTACCGCCTGCCGATCCTGGCGGAATGGCGCGCCGGGCACGATTCGCTCGAGGCCATCGTCAGCCACGTCCTGATCCACGAGATCGGGCACCATTTCGGCTTTTCCGACGACGACATGGCGCGGATCGAGGCGGAAGATTTCTGAAAAATCGGCGATCCGGCCGGGGGAGGCCGCCTGTTAATGGGCTGGTTCCCGGCAGCGTAGGAGTACGCCGATGACGAAGTACAACATTCCCGATCTTCATGGCGTTCGCGTCGCGATGCTCGCCACCGAAGGCGTCGAGCAGGTGGAGTTGACGGAGCCGCGGGCAGCGTTGCGCGATGCCGGCGCGATGGTCGAGGTGGTTTCGCCTCGGACGCCGGATTTCCGCGCCTGGGACAGGACGGAATGGGGCGAGACGATCCGGGTCGATCGTGCGCTCGATGCGGCCAGGCCTGAGGATTACGACGCACTGGTTCTGCCGGGCGGCGTGATGAACCCGGATTTCCTGCGGCTGGAGGCCAGGGCGATCGCCTTCGTCCGCGCCTTCATGCAGGCGAACAAGCCGGTCGCGGCAATCTGCCATGGCCCATGGACCCTGATCGACGCTGACAGTGTCAAGGATCGCACCATGACGTCGTGGCCCAGTCTACAGACCGATCTGCGTAATGCCGGCGCGAAATGGGTCGACAAGGAGGTCGTGGTCGACCGCAATCTGGTGACCAGCCGCAAGCCCGACGATCTGCCGGCATTCATCGCCCATGCCGGCGAGGTGATCTCTCAGGCAGCCGCGCGCCGCAAGGCCGCGGAATAGCCGCAGAAAAACAGTCGTCGTCCTCGGCCCCGGCCTACAGCACCGTGCTGTTGGGCTTGAGGCCGAGGCGGACGCGGCCCAACTGCTCGGCGCCGCCGTCGAAATCGACCATGGCGTGGTGCATCGCGACGTTGAGGTCGCGGAAGCGCGCCTGCAACAGCGAGGACTCATAGGCCGCGTTGGCGCCAGCGGCGTCGAACAAACGGCTCGCCGCCTGGTGGCAACGCCGCACCGCATAGGCGATCGAGAAGCGCAGGTCGGCGCGTTCGTCCATCGTCGGCAGGCGTCTTTCCGCCTCCAGCGTCTCGAACTTCCGCGCTACGTCCTCCAGTAACAATCCGGCGGCGCGCAGTTCGAGCTCCGATTCCGCGACGCGGAACTGGAGGCCGGGGCTCTCGGCCTTGCGCGAGCCGGTATATTTGTCGCCGCGGTCGCGCGTCTGCTCGACGAACGCTGCGTGAAGACTCTCGCACAACCCCAGAACGACGCCGGACAGGTGGAAGGCCAGGCCCGAGACCACGGGCATCATGTGGAACCAGGTCGCCTGGGCCTGGGCCCACTGGCTCTGCCCCTTGAACAGGACGGCGCTGGCGATGGCGCGGTGCTCCGGCACGAACACGTCGTCCAGCACCAGCTCCTTGCTGCCGGTGCCCTTCAACCCCATTACGAACCAGTTGTCGTTGACGGTGTAGTCGCGGACCGGCGCCATGACGTGGACCTGGCGGGGATGGGGCGGCTCGGCCGCGACGTTGCAGCCGAGCAGGTTCCAGCGCGCGTGGTCACAGCCGCTGGCGAAGGGGAAGCGGCCGCTGATCCGCCAGCCGCCGTCGGCCGGCACGGCGCGGCCGGCCGCGGCGAGCGAGCCCGAGATCAGGGTGTCGGGGTCGTCGGCGACGATCTCGTCCTGCACCGCGTCCGGAAACATGCCGAGGATCCAGGTATGGGCGAGCTGCACCATCAGCACCCAGGCGGCGGCCGGGTCGCCCCAGGCGAGCGAACGCACGACCCGGTGCATGGCGCGCAGGCCGAGTTCCGCCCCGCCGATGCGGCGCGGCTGGCTGATGCGATAGAGGCCGGCCGCTTTAATCGCGGCGATCGCGTCGGGGTGGATCGAGCGGCGTTTCTCGCCTTCGGGCGCGAGCGCGGCAAGCAGCGGACGCAAGGCGTCGGCGCGCGCCACGAAGGCGTCGGCGGTTTCGTCGGCGAACGATGCTTCGGCGGCGTTGAGCGACATCGACGGTTCCTCTCTCCAGCGCTGTGGCCCGCGCTTTCCGCCTAGCCTAGCGCCATCGACGGTTTGTGTCAGGTTGCGCCCGGCATCCGTCGCCATGCTGCGCGGCACGGTCAATCTCCCGTGGCCGTATGCCGCGCCGCCGCCCTATAGTGGCGGCAATCGCGGCCTGCAGAGTCGCGGACAGGACGGGAGGGCGGCGGGCGATGAAGGTGGATCTTGACCTCTGCTATATCAGCGGCACGGACGCGCTCGCCGCGTTCAAGGCGAAGACGCTGTCGCCGGTCGAGCTTCTGGATGCGCAGATCGCGCGCACGGAAGCGGTCAATCCCAAGCTCAACGCCATCACCCACGACTATTTCGACCGCGCGCGCGGCCAGGCGAGGCAGGCCGAGGACGCCTACGCCAAGGGCACGGCGCGGCCGTTGGAAGGCCTGACCTGCGGCATCAAGGACTGGCATTCGGTCGAGGGCGAGATCACCACCCAGGGCTCGCGCGCCTTCGCCGATTTCCGGCCCGACCAGACCGCACCGACGGTGGAGCGGCTTCTGAACGCCGGGGCGATCATGCACTTCCGCACCACGACCTCGGAGCTCGCCCATTCCGGCGTGACCAACACGCCGCTGTGGGGCACCTCGCGCAATCCGTGGAACCAGGACTACAGTCCCGGCGGCTCCTCTGGCGGCTCGGGCGCGGTGATCGCGGCCGGCATGAGCGTGCTGGCCGACGGCACCGACGGCGGCGGCTCGATCCGGCTGCCGGCCTCGGCCAATGGCGTGGTCGGCTACAAGCCGCCATGGGGGCGCAACCCGCTCGACCGTGAGCATCCGGGCGAGGTGGTGCTGCATTACGGCCCGATCACGCGGAGTGTGGCCGACGCCGCTTTGATGCAGAACGTGATGTCGGGCGCACACCCGGCCGACCTCTATTCCCTGCGCGAGAAGGTCGTGCTGCCCACGACGTTCGAGGGCATCAAGGGGTGGAAGATCGCGTTCTCGATGGACCTCGGCTATTTCGAGGTCGACCAGGAGGTGCAGAAGAATACCCGCGCGGCGGTCGAGACCTTGCGCGGCCTCGGCGCCACAGTGGATGAGGTCGATGTCGGCTGGACCGTCGAGGTACAGGACGCTTTCGAAGTGACCTGGCAGGCGGTGTTCCATGCGCTGGCCGGCGACCTGCTGCCGCGCTGGCACAACGAGCTGACTCCGTCCCTGGTCGCAATCCTGGAGAAGGGCAAGCAGCACGACGTGCCCACCTATTACGGCGTGCAGAAGGTGCGCTTCGACATGTACCAGAAGCTCCAGCCGATCCTGGAGAAATACGACGTGCTGATCTGCCCGACCATGGCGATCCCCGGCCTCAAGGCGCAGCACAGCGACCTGGACCCGAACTTCACCATCAACGGCAAGAAGGTGTCGGCGTTCATCGGCTGGATCATGACCTATCCATTCAACGTCCTGAGCCAGTGTCCGGTGATGAGCGTACCGACCGGCTTCTCGGCCAGCACCAATATCCCGACTGGCATGCAGATCGTCGGGCGCACCTTTGACGACCTGTCGGTGTTCCGGGCGGCGGCCGCGTTCGAGGCGGCGACCAGGCCGTGGGCGCACCGCCGGCCGGACCTTTAAGGCGGGCCGCGCGATGCGCATCGGCCTTGAAACCAGTTTCGGCGGACCGACGGTCACGGCGGCGCACGTGCGGCAGGCCGTCCGGCACGCCGAGCAGGCCGGGTTTCATTCGCTGTGGCTGCCGGAGCATGTCGTGCTGTTCCCGCGCTATCAATCCCAGTACCCGTACCGGGAGACCATCAATCTCGACCCGGAGCAGGTGCCGCTGGAGCCGTGGACCGCGCTGGCCTTTATCGCGGCGCACACGGATAAAATACGGCTCGGTACCGGCATCACGCTGGTGCCGCAGCGCAATCCCCTCTACCTGGCCAAGCAGGTCGCCGACGTCGACGTGCTGTCCGGCGGCCGGATCAATTTCGGCATCGGCGTCGGCTGGGCGGCCGAGGAATTCGAGGCGCTCGGCGTGCCGTGGGCGCATCGCGGCGCGCGCACCGACGACTACCTGCAGGTCATGAAGGCCCTGTGGACACAGGAGGTATCGAGCTTCGAGGGCAAGTACTACACCCTGCCCGAGGCGGTGCAGAACCCGAAGCCGGTGCAGAAGCCGCACCCGCCGATCTATGTCGGCGGCGAGACCGAAGTGGCGCTGAACCGGGTCGCGCGGCTCGGCCAGGGCTGGATCGGCTTCAATTACACGCCGGAGACGCTGAAGCCGCAGCTCGGCAAGCTGGACGCGGCCCTGAGCAGACACGGACGCAAGCGCTCCGACATCGACGTGTGCATCTGCCCGTACGAGCACGAGGTCGATCTCGACATGATCGAGCGCTTCCGGGACCTGGGCGTCGACGAGGTGATCCTGATGGTGATCGCCGACGATGCGACCGTGCTGCGCCGGATCGATGAACTGTCCGGGTGCATCGTGGCGCCGGCCGGCGCGCTATAGTTTCTCGAAAAGGAAAAACGGAGGACGCCATGCACGTCGGACTGGAGACGATCTTCAACGGCCGCGCGGCCGACCCCGCGCATGTGCGCGAGGCGGCGCGGCACGCGGAACAGGGCGGGTTCCACTCGATCTGGATTCCGGAGCACGTGGTGCTGTTCCGCGACTACGCCTCGCCCTATCCGTATTCGGACAATAACCGGGTCATCATCGACCCGGACGAGGCGCCGCTGGAGCCGCTGACCGGGCTTGCTTTCCTCGCCGCCTGCACCAGCCGCATCCGGCTCGGCACCGGCATCACGATCGTGCCACAGCGCAACCCGGTCTATACCGCCAAGCAGGTCGCCGACGTCGACGTGCTGTCCGATGGCCGGGTCGATTTCGGCATCGGCGTCGGCTGGCTGGCCGAGGAGTTCCGCGCCCTCGACGTGCCGTGGGAGCATCGTGGCGCGCGCACCGACGACTACCTGCAGGTCATGAAGGCGCTGTGGACGCAGGAGGTGTCGAGCTTCAAGGGCAAGTACTACACCCTGCCTGAGGTGGTGCAGAACCCGAAGCCGGTGCAGAAGCCGCACCCGCCGATCTATGTCGGCGGCGAGACCGACGCGGCGCTGAAGCGCACTGCGCGCTTCGGCGACGGCTGGTTCGGGGTCAAGTACACGCCCGAGACCCTGCCCGCGCAGCTCAAGAAGCTCGACGCCGCGCTGGCCCGTGAAGGGCGCAGCCGCAAGGACATCAAGATCGCGGTCTCGCCCTACGACAAGGAGGCCGACGCCGACATGCTGAAGCGGTTCGAGGATCTGGGGGTGGACGAGGTGATCGTGTTCGCCTTCATCACCGACCGCGAGAAGCTGTATCGTCGCATCGACGAATTGGCGGAGAAGCTGATCCAGCGCAAAGTGGCGGCGTGATTCTTCCCGTCACTTGCTCCTCGCAATGACGACTACGGATCGATTCGCGCGCGGCCATAGGAATTTGTTCGAAACGGACATCGCCATCAAAGGGAAGAAACAGCAATGGACTTAGGCATCGGAATGCCGACGGCGGCGGATTCGTGGCGCACGGCGAAGCGCGCCGAGGACGCCGGCTATCGCACCGCGTGGTTCTACGACACGCAGCTTCTGAACGCCGACGTGTTTGCGGCGATGGCGGTCGCCCCGGTCAAGACCGAGGCGATCCGGCTGGCGGCGGGCGTGCTGATCCCGTCGAACCGCATCGCGCCGGTTGCGGCCAACGGCTTCGCCACCGTGAATGCGCTGGCGCCCGGTCGCGTCATCGCCGGCGTCGGCACCGGCTTCACCGGGCGGCGCACGATGGGCCTGCCCGCCTACAAGCTGTCCGACATGGGCGAATATATCCGCGTCATGCAGGCGATGTGGCGCGGCGAGACGCCGGAACTCGCCGTCGAGGGCAAGACGCGCAAGGTGCGCTTCCTGAACCCCGACCGGAAGCTCGTGAACATCGACGATCCAATCCCGGTGCACGTCTCGGCGATGGGGCCAAAAAGCCGCCGGCTGACCGCCGCGCTCGACGCCGACTGGATCAATATCGGCTTCGACGATGCGGTGGTCGCGGCGACGGCCAAGGACATGGACGCCGCCTATCAGGGCGCCGGAATCGACCCGAAGACCAAGCGCAAGACCCTGTTCGTGTTCGGCTCGGTGCTGAAGGACGGGGAAGGGTATGCCAGCGCGCGGGTGAAGAAGGAATGCGGCGCCATGGCGATCATTGCGCTCCACGATGCGATGGAGGCATCGCTCTACGGCAGCCTGGCGGGCGACGCCGGCGCGCCGCCGCCCGATTCCCCGTTTGCCCGCCTGGCCCGCGACTATGCCCAGGTCTACGAATCCTACGCACCCGCCGACGCCCGCTATCTCACCCTGCACCGCGGGCACATGATGTTCCTGCGGCCGGAAGAGGAGCGTTTCGTAACCGAGGACCTGATCCGTGCGACGACCTTGACCGGGCCGGCCGAGGCGATCCGCGACCGCCTGCGCCACTTCAAGGCGTCGGGCTATGACGAGGTGTCGGTCCAGGTCGCGCCCGGCAGCGAAAGCGTGATCGAGGATTGGGCGCAGGTGATGGAAACGGTGTGACCGGCAGGTACCGCCACCGCCGTGGATAGCCTCGCGCCCGACATCGACCTGCCGCAGCGGGCGCCCCAACCACAGGCGCCCGAACCGCGGACGCCCAAGGCGCGACGGGTCTTCTATGGCTGGTACATGGTGGCCGCGGTCGGCGTCGCGCTGACCGTCATTTCCGGCCTGTCGTTCTACAACCTGACGGTGCTGCTCAAGGCGTTCGTCGCCGAGCGCGGCTTTTCCGTCGCGGTGGTCAGCGGCGCGACCGCCTCGTTCTTCGTCGCCTCGGGCATCTCGGGCGCGCTGACCGGCCGCCTTATCGATCATTTCGACGCGCGCATCACCATCGTGTTCGGCGCCGTGCTGGGGGCGGGCGCGCTCGCCTCGATCGGCGCGGTCACCGACGTCGTCCATCTCTATCTGTTCCACATCGCGTTCGGTGCGGCCTATGGCTGCTGCGGCCTCGTGCCCGGCACCACGCTGGTCGCGCGCTGGTTCGAGCGCCGGCGCTCGCTTGCGCTGTCGATCGCCTCGACCGGGCTGTCGCTCGGCGGCATCCTGTTCACGCCGACATCGGCCTATTGGATCCACCAATTCGGCCTGGCCAAGGCCGGCTATTGCATGGGGGCGGCGTTCCTGATCGGCGTTGTGCCGATCACGATCCTGGTCATGCGGCCGAGCCCAGCGGCCATGGGCCTCCAGCCCGACGGCGCCCCTGATCCAGGGTCGGCCGTGTTGCCGATACCGGGCGCGGCGGAGCAGATCGTCGCCGCGGCGCCGCGCGGCATGGCCTTCGCGGACGCGATCCGCCACCCGTTCTTCATCGGCCTGCTGATCGCCTACATCTTCGCGCTGGGATCGCAGGTCGGCGCGGTCGCGCATCTCTACCGGTTGGTTTCACTGCGTGGGTCCGACGCGCTCGCCGCGCTGGCGGTCGCCTGCATGGCGGGGGCCAGCATCACCGGCCGGCTGATCAGCGGCTGGCTGCTGTTGAAGATGCCGGCGCGCGGCTTCACGCTTGCCATCGTCGGCATGCAGGGCGCGGGGCTCGTCTTCCTGGCCTTCGCGCATAGTCCGGCCGCGCTGATCGCCGGGTCGATCCTGTTCGGCATCAATCTCGGCAACGTGCTGATGATGCAGGCGCTGCTCCTGGCCGAGCGGTTCGGTACGCGCGACTACGGTCGCATCTTCTCGATCTGCCAATTGGGCACGATGACCGGCGTTGCCGGCGGGCCGTTCGCGGTCGGCGCGATCTTCCAGATCACCGGCGGCTATCACGTCGCGTTCCTGGCGGCTGCCGGCGCGTCGGCGCTTGGCGTGCTCACCCTGATCGTCGCTGACGGGGTCGCGCGGCGCTACGACAGGGCCGCGTCGGGGGCCTGATCCGCGCCCCGCCGGGGTTCGTCCCCGCAAAGGGGGTGGTATGCGCGGCGCCGTTGCACGATATTCCTGGCATTCGCACCGCGCGCCATGTCTGGAGGGGGCTCACCCATGGCTGTTCCGCACGTCATCCGCCGCGCCCGACTGGTCGCGGCCGTTTTGTTGATCGCCGGCTTCACCGCGTCCTGCGGCATCAATACGATCCCGACCCTGCAGGAACAGGCCAAGGCGGCCTGGAGCCAGGTGCAGAACCAGTACCAGCGTCGCGCCGACCTGATCCCCAACCTGGTTCAGACGGTGCAGGGCTATGCCAAGCAGGAGCGCACGGTGCTGACCGAGGTGATCGCGGCCCGCGCCAAGGCGACACAGGTGCAGATCAACGCCGACGACCTGACCGACCCGGCCGCGCTGCAGCGGTTCCAGGCGGCGCAGACGCAGTTGGGCGGCGCGCTGTCGCGCCTGATGGCGGTCAGCGAACGCTATCCCGACCTGAAATCGAACCAGAACTTCCTGGCGCTGCAATCGCAGCTCGAAGGGACGGAGAACCGCATCGCCGTGGCGCGGCGCGACTATATCCAGGCGGTCCAGACCTATAATACCGAGGTGCGGACCTTCCCCGGCCGGCTCTGGGCAACGGTCTACGGCGCGAAGCCGATGGCGACCTTCACCACGACCGAAGAGAACCAGAAGCCGCCGCAGGTGAAGTTCGAATAGGGCGGCGCACGCCAAGCCGCCGGAAGGCATACGATCGCTTCGATGAGGCAATCCACGCTTCCGCATCCCCGCTGGACCGCCCGGTCGCTGGCGATGACCGTGCTGGCCGTTGCGCTGCTGGGTGGGGCGCTGCTGGCCGGGACGGCGGCGTGGGCGGCGCCCAAGTTCCCGCCGCTGACCGGCCGGGTTGTTGATCAGGCCGGCCTGCTCGACGGCGCGGCGCAGGCGCGGATCACCGGCAAGCTTGCCGCCCTGGAGCAGAAGACCGGCACGCAGCTCGTGGTCGTGACGCTCGCCTCGCTCGGCGGCGACGACATCGCCGATTACGGCTATCAGCTCGGTCGGGCCTGGGGCATCGGCCAGAAGGGCAAGAATAACGGCGTCCTGCTGATCGTCGCGCCGAAGGAGCACAAGGTTCGCATCGAAGTCGGCTATGGCCTGGAAGGCGCGCTGACCGACCTGCAATCCGACCTGATCGTCCAGAACGACATCCTGCCGCGTTTCCGCGCCGGCGATTTTCCCGGCGGCATCGACCGTGGGGTCGACGACCTGGTCCAGGTGCTGTCGGGCGGTCCCCTCAAGGTCGACCAGCGGCGCGACCGGGGCGGCGGGCCGTCCGGCGGGTTGGATTTCGGTTCGTTCCTGTTCATCGCGCTGATCCTGGGCTTCTGGGCCCTGCGGTTCTTCGGCGGCGGCGGGTTCGGGCCCGGCCGGCGCTCCGGCATGTACTTCCCGATGGGCGGCGGCTGGGGCGGTGGCGGCGGCCCCGGCGGCGGTGGGTTCTCCGGCGGCGGCGGTTCGTTCGGCGGTGGCGGTTCTTCGGGGAGTTGGTGATGGCGCACGCAGCCCTGACCGACACCGACCGGGCCAGTATCGCACAGGCGGTCGCGGCCGCCGAAGCGGATACCGCCGGCGAAATCTATGTTGTGGTCGCGCGCGCGGCGGACGCGCATCACGCCCCGGCGCTGGTCTGGGCGGCCTTGTTCGCGCTGTTGGTGCCGTGGCCGCTCTACTTCTTCACGCTATGGCCGATCCCATGGATTCTGCTGGCGCAGGGCGCCGGCTTCATCGTCGCGGCCATCGCGCTGTCGCTGCCGGCGCTGCGCTATCGCGTCGTGCCCGGGCGGATGGCGACCCAGGCGGCGCACGAGGCGGCCGAATCGATCTTCCTGGCGCACGGCGTCCACCTGACCCAGGACCGGACCGGCGTGCTGATCTACGTCGCGCTGGCCGAGCACCGGGTGATCGTGCTGGCTGACGCCGGCATCAACGCCAGGGTCCATGCGACCGCGTGGGACGAGTTGTCGGCCGAGATCGTCGCGGCCGCGCGCGCCGGCCGGCTGGGTGACGGGCTGGTCGCGGCGATCGGCCGGGCCGGGCGCCTGTTGGCGCAGCACGTTCCGCCGCGCCCCGACGATCGCAACGAACTGCCCAACCGCGTCGTGGAGATTTGACGGCGCCGACAGGCGGCGCGCGATCAGGCCGCCTCTGGCCGCCGCGGCAGCGCTGCGATCTCCCGTCCCCTGGCGGCTTCGGCGAGCCGCAGGTCATGGGCGGTCTGGAGGTTGAGCCAGAATTGCGCCGTGGTGCCGAACCAGTGGCCTAGGCGCAGGGCGGTGTCGCCGGTGATCGCGCGCTTGCCATGAAGGATCTGCGTGATGCGGTTGGCCGGCACGTTGAGCTGGCGCGCAAGTGCTGCCGGCGAAACGCCGACTTCTTTCAACTCGTCCGCCAGGACTTCGCCGGGATGGATTGCCGGGCGGGTCATGTCTGCCTCCGTCAATGATAATCTGTGATCGCGACCTCGGACGGGCAGGCCGCTCCTTCGGGCCATTCGAAGCAGAGCCGCCATTGTCGATTGATGCGGATGCTGAATTGGCCGGCCCGTCCGCCCTTGAGCGCTTCGAGCCGATTGCTCGGCAGGGCACGCAGATCGTCCAGGCACGTCGCTGCGTCGAGAATCTCCAGTCGCTTGAACGCCTGACGCTCAAAGCCCTGGAATGCCCGGACAGGCTCGCCGCCGGCGAACGTCGCGGTTCGCTTGTCCCGGAAGCTCAGGATCATCCCGTAGAATGACGGAATTTACGTATGACGTCAATCGTCGCGACTTCAATGGAAGTCGCGCGAGGCGAACAGGCGGCGCCGCTGATCCGGCGTCGGGCGGTTTTCCGCCAGGGTGTCGAGCCAGCGCGAAGCGTCGTGCAGTCGATCCGACACCACATGCAGCACGAGGTGCTCGCCCGCGCCGGCTTTCTGGAGGCGCCCCTCGACCACGATCAGGCGTGCGCCCATGACGACGCGGCGGAAGCGCTCGAACACGCGCGGCCAGACGATGACGTTGGCGATGCCGGTCTCGTCCTCCAGGGTCAGGAAGATCACGTGGCCCTCGCCCGGCCGCTGGCGCGTGATGGCCAGGCCGGCGACCTTGACCCGCGCGCCGTGGTCAAGCTCGCGCAGGGATTCCGCCCGCGTGACGCCGCGCGCGGCGAAGACCGGACGCAATAGCGCCAGGGGATGGGCGCGCAGCGACAGCTTCAGGCTGGCATAGTCCTCCATCATCTGCGCGCCGAGCGCCATGGCGGGCAGCGCGACGGCTGGCTCCGCGCCTTGTTCGCGCGCGTCGGCGGCGGCGAAGAGCGGCAGTACGTCGTCGCGGAAGCCGCGGATCGCCCATAAAGCCGCGCGCCGGTCGAGCCCGAGCGAGCCGTAGGCGTCGGCCTCAGCCAGGCGTTCGAGGCTCGCCCGCTTGACGCCGGCGCGCCACCACAGGTCGTGCAGATCGATGAACGTCCGGGTCGCGCGCGCCGCGACGATCCTTGCCGCGTCCGCTTCGCTCAAGCCCTTGACCAGGCGCAGGCCGAGCCGCACCGCATGCCCGCCGTCCGTGGCCGATTCGATCGTGCTGTCCCAGTCGCTATGGCCGATATCGGCCGGGCGCACCTCGACGCCGTGGTCGCGGGCGTCGCGCACGAGCTGCGCCGGGGCGTAGAAGCCCATCGGCTGCGCGTTCAGCAGGCCGCACAGGAAGACGTCGGGGTGGCGGCACTTGAGCCAGGCCGAGACGTAGACCAGCAGCGAGAACGAGGCGGCGTGGCTTTCCGGGAAGCCATAGGAACCGAAGCCCTCGATCTGGCGGAAGCAGCGTTCGGCGAAGTCGCGCTGATAGCCGTTGGCGACCATGCCGCCGACCAGCTTGTCGCGGAATTCGGAGACCTTGCCGTGCGCCTTGAAGGTGGCCATGGAGCGGCGCAACCGATCCGCCTCGGCCGCCGTGAAGCCGGCGCAGACCATGGCCATCTTCATCGCCTGTTCCTGGAACAGCGGCACGCCCAGGGTCTTGCCCAGCACCTCTTCCAGCTCCGGCTTAGGGAATTTCACCTGGTCCTTGCCCTCACGCCGGCGCAGATAGGGATGGACCATGTCGCCCTGGATCGGGCCGGGGCGGACGATCGCGACCTCGATCACCAGGTCGTAGAAATTCTTCGGCTTCAGGCGCGGCAGCATCGCCATCTGCGCCCGGCTTTCGACCTGGAACACCCCGACCGAATCGCCGCGGCTCAGCATGGCGTAGACCTCCGGCTCCTCGTCGGCGAGGATGTCGGCCATGTCGCGGTCGATGCCCTTGTGCGCGCGCAGGAGGTCGAGGCAGCGGCGCACCGCGCCGAGCATGCCGAGGCCGAGCACGTCGACCTTCAGCATGCCGAGCGCCTCCAGGTCGTCCTTGTCCCATTCAACGATCTGGCGATCGGCCATCGTCGCCGGCTCGATCGGTACCAGGATGTCGAGCCGGTCGCGCGTCAGCACGAAGCCGCCGGGATGCTGGCTCAGGTGGCGCGGAAAGCCGATCAGGTCGCGCGACAGTTCGAGCGTCAGCTTCAGCCGCCAGTCGTCGGGGTCGAGGTTGAGGCCGTGCACGGCGGCGGCGTCCAGCCCCTGGTTGCTCCAGCCCCAGACTAGGCCGGACAGCGCAGCCGTGACATCGACCGGCAGGCCGAGCGCCTTGCCGACGTCGCGCACCGCGCCGCGCGTGCGATAGCGGATCACGGTGGCGGCGAGCGCCGCGTGCTCATGCCCATAGGTCTGGTAGATCCACTGGATCACCTCCTCGCGCCGTTCGTGTTCGAAATCGACGTCGATATCGGGCGGCTCCTGCCGCTCGGCCGAGATGAAGCGCTCGAACAGAAGGTCGTGCTTGTCCGGGCCGATCTCGGTGACGCCCAGGCAGTAGCAGACGGTGGAATTGGCGGCGCTGCCGCGCCCTTGGCACAGGATGCCGGCGGAGCGGGCGGCGCGCACGATCGACATCACGGTCAGGAAATAGGGGGCGTAGCGCAGCTCGGCGATCAGGGCCAATTCATGGTCCAGGTTGGTCGTGACCCGCTCCGGCACGCCGGCCGGATAGCGCCACTCGGCGCCCTCGCGGGCCAGCCGCTCCAATGCCTGCTGCGCGGTCAGGCCGCGGATCGGCTCTTCCTCCGGATATTGGTATTTCAGCTCCTCCAGGCTGAACCGGCAGCGTTCGACGATCTCCTGTGTGCGCGCGACCGCGTCCGGGTGGCGGCGGAACAGGCGCGCCATCTCGGCCGGCGGTTTCAGGAAACGGTCGGCGAAGCGCTCTCGCCGGAAGCCGAGCCGGTCGATGGTCGCGCCCTCGCGCACGCAGGTCAGCACGTCCTGCAGGATGCGCCGCTCCGGTGCGTGATAGAGCACGTCGTTGGTCGCCACCGTCGGCACGCGCGCGGCCCGGGCGGCGTCGTCGAGCGCGGCGAGCCGTGCGTCGTCGTCGGGGCGGAAG
>JBDZUN010000272.1:0-4171 GCA_040255145.1 Hyphomicrobiales bacterium
ACGCGATCAAGTACGGCGCGTCCGGCGGACGCGTGACCGTCGAGGCAGGGACGCCGGCAGTGCCCGGCCACGTCGCGATTGCGGTGCGCGACCGCGGCGAGGGCATCCCGCGCACCCACCTGCCGCGCCTGACCGAACGGTTCTATCGGGTCGACGACGCGCGCAGCCGCGCGCGCGGCGGCACCGGCCTGGGGCTCGCAATCGTCAAGCACGTGGTCAATCGCCACAATGGGCGTCTGACCATCGACAGCGAACCGGGCGAGGGCACCGTCTTCACCGTGTCGCTGCCGGCGGCGCCGGATCCGTCTGCCGGGTCGTGACCGTCACGAATGCGTCGCGGCGCTGTCACAATACCATCGCGCAACGCGCTTAATCGGGTGCCCACGCGATGCGCGGCCCGCGGCAACGCGCTAAGGTTTGCGGGGTTGTTCGCATGGACGCCGCAGGGCGGCCGGGAGGATCGGGTGACGGAGCACATCGTCAAGTCGTTCCAGGGAGAATTGGATCGCCTGTCGACCACCATCGCGCATATGGGCGGGCTGGCCGAGGCGCAGCTCGCGGCGGCGCTCGACGCCGTCGCCAAGCGGGATTTTACGCTGGCTGATCAGGTCGTCGCCGACGACCTGCGGATCGACCGGATCGAGCGTGAGATCGACCAGCAGGCTGTGCGCATGCTGGCCCTGCGCCAGCCGATGGCCAACGACCTGCGCGAGGTCATCAGCGCGATCAAGATCTCGTCGGACCTGGAGCGGATCGGCGACCTGGCCAAGAACATCGGCAAGCGCGCCCGGGTGCTCGACCTGACGCGGCCGGTGCGGACCCTGCAGGGGCTCGACCGGATGGGCCACCAGACGCTGCGCCAGCTCAAGGACGTGCTCGACGCCTATTCCGAGCGCGACGCCGAGAAGGCGCTGGCCGTCTGGCGGCGCGACGAAGAGATCGACGAGATGTATACGAGCCTGTTCCGCGAGCTTCTGACCTATATGATGGAAGACCCGCGCACGATCGGCTCGGGCACGCACCTCCTGTTCGTGGCCAAGAACCTCGAACGCATCGGCGACCACGCCACCAACATCGCTGAACTGATCCATTTCCTCGTCCGCGGCGAGGAGCCGATGGAAACCCGTCCCAAGGGCCGGACGATCTACAGCCCGGATGAGACGAACACCTTTCCAGACTGACGAGCGGAGCCCCGATGAAGCCGCTGATCCTGGTCGTCGAGGACGAGACGGCGCTGACCACGCTGCTGACCTATAACCTGGAGCGCAACGGCTACCGCGTGACGGTGGCCCCCGACGGCGACGAGGCGCTGTTGCGCATCGCCGAGGAGACGCCGGACCTGGTCCTGCTGGACTGGATGCTGCCGAAGGTCTCGGGCATCGAGGTCTGCCGGCGCATCCGCGCCAACCCGCGCAGCCGCAACCTGCCGATCGTGATGCTGACCGCGCGCGGCGAGGAGGGCGATCGTGTGCGCGGTCTGGAGACCGGGGCCGACGACTACGTGACCAAGCCATTCTCGATGGTCGAGCTGATCGCGCGCCTGCACGCGGTGCTGCGCCGCATTCGGCCGGCGCTGGCGGACGAGGTCATGCAGGTCGGCGACCTGACCCTGAACCGGGGCCAGCGGCGGGTCCATCGGAGGGGGCGCGAAATCCATCTCGGGCCGACCGAATTCCGCCTGCTCGACCACCTGATGCGCTTTCCCGACCGCGTGTTCAGCCGCGAGCAATTGCTCGACGCGGTCTGGGGCACCGATGTCTATGTCGAGGCGCGCACCGTCGACGTGCATATCGGGCGCCTGCGCAAGTGCCTCAACGCGCCGGATGAAATCGACATGATCCGCACCGTGCGCTCAGCCGGATACGCGATCTCGGACCCCGACCGCGCGCTGCGCCGCGCTTCCTGAACCGGCGGCGCCCGCCTTCGGCCTCGGCTCCGGCGATCGCAGGGGCCGGCATGCCCGCTTCGTGGCATGATCTCCCCGCATGGACGAATCGACGGCAGCGAAGTCCCTTTCGCTCAGGCGCCTGATCTTCGGTCGGGCGCTGCCGAACCGCGAGCGGGAGACGCGCAAGATCGGCGTCTTCGCGGCGATCCCGGCGATGGGGCTCGACGCCCTCGCCTCCACCGCCTACGGACCGGAAGCCGCGCTGGCGATCCTGGTCCCGATCGGCGCCGCGGCCCCGGCCCACATCATGCCGGTGATGGCGCTGATCGTTGCGCTGCTCGGCATCCTCTATGTCTCCTACCGCCAGACCATCGCGGCCTATCCGGTCAACGGCGGCGCCTATACCGTCGCCCTGACCAATCTCGGCGAACGGGGCGGCCTGCTCGCCGCGACGGCGCTGATGGTCGACTACGTATTGAATGCGGCGGTCGGCACGGCGGCCGGGATCGGCGCGCTGGTCTCGGCGCTGCCGGCCCTGCATCCCTACGCCCTGCTGCTGTGCCTCGGCACACTGGCGCTGGTGACGCTGCTGAACCTGCGCGGCACGCTCGACGCGGGACGCGCCTTCGCCCTGCCGACCTATCTGTTCATCGGCAGCTTCGCCGTCCTGCTCGCCATCGGCATCCACAAGGCCGTGCTGGCCGGCGGCGCGCCGCAGCCGGTCGCGCCGCTGCCGGCGCTGGGCATGGCGACCGCGCCGCTCAGCCTGTGGCTGCTGGTGCGCGCCTTCGCGGCTGGCTGCACCGCGATGACCGGCATCGAGGCGGTCAGCAACGGCATGGGCGATTTCCGCGCGCCGGCGGTGCGCCACGGCCGCCGTGCGCTGAGCGCGCTGGTCGGCGTGCTGGGCCTCATGCTGTGCGGGATTGCCTATCTGGTCCAGGCCTACGGCATCGGGGCGACGGATCAGGCGCAGGCCGGCTATCAGAGCGTGCTGTCCCAGCTCGTCGGCGCGGTCGCCGGGCGCGGCCCGCTTTACGCGGTGACGATCGGCAGCCTGCTATGCGTGCTGGTGCTGTCGGCCAATACCAGCTTCGTCGGCTTCCCGCGCCTGTGCCAGCAGCTGGCCCAGGACCGCTATCTGCCGCGCCCGTTCGCGCTGGTCGGGCGGCGGCTGGTCTTCTCGGTCGGGATCCTGGTGCTGGCCGGGATGGCGGGGCTTTTGCTGATTGCCTTCGACGGGATCACCGACCGGCTGATCCCGCTTTTCGCGATCGGCGCCTTCCTGACCTTCACGCTGTCGCAGGCCGGGATGGTGGCCCACTGGCTGCGGGCGCGGCGCCGCACCGCCGGCCGGGCGCGGTTCCGGGTGACGCTGCATCTGATCGTCAACTTCGTCGGCGCGGTCACGACCGGCACCGCGACCCTGGTGATCCTGGCGGCCAAGTTCCGCGACGGCGCCTGGATCACCGTGCTGGCGGTGCCGATGATCCTGGCGCTCCTGATATCGATCCGGCGCTATTACGACGGCCTCGCGGACGATCTGCGCGACGAGAACCCGCTCGACCTGCGTCATACCGAGCCGCCGATCGTCCTGGTCGTCACCGAGGAATGGAGCCGCCTGACCGACAAGGCGCTCAATGCCGCGCTGCGCCTGTCGCCCGACGTGGTGGCGGTGCACCTGCTGGCGCTGGAGGGCGGCGAGATCAACGAGAAGGAACGCAAGCTGCGCCGGGAATGGGCGCGCGACGTGACCGCGCCGGCGCGCGCCGGCGGGCGGGTGCCGCCGCGCCTGGTGCTGCTGCGCGCGTCCTATCGCAACTTCCACGTACCGATCCTCAAGTTCACCCGCCGGCTGGCGGACAAGCTGCCGCAGCGGACCTTCGCCGTCATCGTGCCGGAACTGGTCAAGAGCCATTGGTGGCAGCACCTGCTCCACTCCCGCCGGGCAGAGCGGCTGCGCGCCAAGCTGCTGCGCGACGGCGATTCCGATCTGATCGTGGTCAGCCTGCCGTGGTTCGTCGGACAGCGGGACCACGAGGATGCGGGCGCGCCGCACCGCGACCGGCCGGGCGCGCACCGGGGCGGCGCTCAGTGGGACAGGCGGATCAGCCACAAGCCCGCGAACAGCCCCGCGAGCCCGAACACCAGCGATCCCGCGACGTAGAGGAAGGCGGTGCCGAACGCGCCGCGCTCCCACATCACCGCGGCGTCGAGCGAGAAGGTCGAGAAGGTGGTGAAGCCGCCGAGCACGCCGGTGGTCAGGAACAGCCGCCAATGCTG
>JBDZUN010000273.1:0-4132 GCA_040255145.1 Hyphomicrobiales bacterium
AGTCGTCCCGGAAGGTCAGCGGGATCGCGGTCAGCTTCTCATGAGTCAGGGCGAAGCGGGATTCGGTCGTACTCATTCCGCCGCGCGCCCAACCTTGGACGCTGCGCCGGCACCGGCATCCGGCGGCGCGTCGCGGTCCCAGTCGAAGGTCGCCGGCTCCTTGTTCAGGAAGCGCGTGATCGCCGCCTTGTGATAGGGCGAGCTCAGCGCGAGGGCCTGCGCGCCCAACTCCAGCTCCACCATCGTCTTGTAGTCGGATTGCAGCGACTGGTTCAGCATCGTCTTGGACAGACCGAGGGCGGTGCGCGACGCCGGCCGGAGCCGCCGGGCAAGCGTGCGCGCCGCGTCGAGCAATGCATCCGGCGCGTGCACCGAATAGGCGATGCCGAGCGCCAGCGCTTCCTGCGCATCGACCCGGCGCGCCGAATAGACCAGCTCCTTCGCGCGCTGCAGCCCGACCAGGCGCGGCAGCGTGTAGAGGCAGGACAAATCCGGCACCAGGCCGATCCGTCCAAACACGGAGGAAAACGCTGCGCGCGACGACGCCAGGATGAAATCGCCGACCAGGGCCAAGCTGAAGCCACCGCCATAGGCGACGCCGTCGACCGCCATGATCACCGGCACTTCGAGGCGATAGATCGCCTCGGTCCAGATATGCAGGCGCTGGACATATTCGCGCGCGGCCGCCGGGTCGACGAAGCCTTGCTTCATCTCGGTGATATCGCCACCGGCCGAGAACACGCCGTCGGAGCCGGTGACGATGAGCGTGCCGATCGCCTTGTCGTCGCGCACCGTCTCGGTCATGCGGATCAGGTCGTCGGACAGCGCGCGGCCCATGGCGTTGAGCCGCTTCGGCATGCGCATCGTGAACAGCGCGATGCCGTCGTCGTCGATTTCCAGCGTCGATGCGGGGTCGGTCACAGGCGGGCTCCTCGTCTCGTCGGTCGTTGTCGCAGGCCTGAATGTGCCCGGAACGGGGCGCGCGTCAACCTACCATCGGCCCGGACGGCCCGCCAGTTCGGCCGCGGCTGCGTGGTTTGACGCGGCTGCGGCACCCAGCCTAAAACGAACCCACGCTCCAGAGCAGCAGGTTCGCGGGCCTTCGGACGGCGCCGGCCAGACGGCCGACCGTCCGGCGCGCCCACGCCCAGGTCGAGGAAACGCCATGAACGCCTTCGTGATGACGCCGCAGGACGAGTACACGCCCCAGCCCGACCAAGCGTCCCACTTCAACGAGAGCGTCTATACCAACGCCTTCGACCCGCGCCAGCAGATCGGCGGCTGGATGCGCCTCGGCAATCGGGTCAACGAGGGCTATGCCGAATTGTCGGTCGTGCTCTACCTGCCCGACGGCCGGGTTGCGTGCCAGTTCGGCCGGCCCAGGATCGACACCAACGAACGCCATTCCGCTGGCGGACTTCAGTACGAGGTGATCGAGCCGCTGAAGCGTGTGCGCATGACCTATGACGGCGACCTCATGGTGCTGGACAATCCCGACGTACTGCGCAATCCGCAGACCATGTTCCAGACCGCACGCAAGCTGCCCGGCCACGTGTCGTGGGAACATGTCGGCGTTTCGCCGATCCACGGCGGCCTGCCGACCTCCGACGACGTACCGACCATGTACGGGCGGGACTTCTCGCGCGGGCATTTCAACCAGCACGTCCATGCCAAGGGCGTGATGCGCGTCGGCGACCAGGAATGGACGATCGACGGCAACGGCTGGCGCGACCATTCCTGGGGCCCGCGCTTCTGGACCAATATCTATTTCTATCGGCTGTTCATCGCCAATTTCGGCGACGACCGCGCCCTGATGCTGCTGAAGATCAGCGACCCCAGCGGGCGGGCGCGCCGCGTCGGCGTGCTGCAATATGACGGCGACTACGAGGAGATCCTGGACGCCGACGTCATCACCACCGAATGGTCCGAACAAAAAGACCCGGTGCATACGCGTCTCGGCATCCGCACCGCGACCGGCCGGTCGATCACGATCACCGGCGAAGTGCTGACCATGGCGCCGCTGCGCAACCGGCGCAAAGACGGCGACGCGACGCTGAGCTCGCGCATCGCCGAGGGCTTCACCCGCTACACCTGGGACGACCGGATCGGCTATGGCATGACCGAATATATCGAGCGGATCGAGGACGACCACCTGGTGGGCTATCCGCAATGACGGAGGCTGCCGTCGCCGACCGCGAAAGCGCGGAGCGCGAGGCGCTCGGCCGTGCGATGCGCCGCCGTTTCGGCGCGAATGCGCGGATCGAGAACCTGGACGTGCCGACCCTGGGCGGCGTCAACCGCACGCTGATCTTCGATCTGGTCGAGGGCGGGGCGCGGCGGCGGCTGGTGTCGCGCCAAGTCACTCTGGTCGAGGGGCATAGCCCCTTCATCGCCGCGACCGACCAGTTCAAGACCATGCAGGTGGCGTTCCGCCACGGCCTGCCGGTGCCCGAGCCCCTGCTGGAATACGAGCCGGAGGACGGCCTCGGCATCGGCTATCTCAACGCCTTCGTCGCCGGCGAGACGATGCCGAACCGCATCCTCAAGGGCAAGGAACACGCTGGCATCCGGCCCGGGCTGTCGGCCCAGCTCGGCACCATCTTCGCCCAGCTCCACGCCATCGACCCGGCCGAGGCGCCGTTCCTCGAGAAATACCCCGAGAGCCGGGACGTCATCCAAGCCTGGACCGATACGTTCGACGCCTACGCGGAAGCCCACCCGGTCATCGAGGTCGGCTTGCGCTGGCTGGAGCGCAACCGCCCCGACCCGCGGCCGCGCCGTATCCTGCATTCCGACCTGCGCACCGGCAATTTCATGGTCGGGCCAGAAGGCATCAACGCCGTGCTCGACTGGGAATGCGCCCATATCGGCAACGCGCTGGAGGACATCGCCTACCCGTGCGTCCGGTCGTGGCGGTTCAACCAGTACCACCTGCCGGTCGGCGGCTTCGGCGAGCGCGCACCGCTCTACCAGGCCTACGAAGCAGCGGGCGGCGAGAAGATCGACCCAGACGAGGTGCGCTACTGGGAAATCCTCGGCCTCGTCCGCTGGGCGATCTACAACGTCATGCAGGGCTACAGCCAGACCTTCACCGCGCGCCGCGGCCTGATCTACGCCGCGATGGGGCGCAACACCTCGCTGGTCGAGTACGAACTTCTGATGTTCCTGCTCGGCCGCTATTCGTAAATCCGGAGTCGCATGCCATGGCCCAGGACCGCCCGCCGATCGACGACATCCTGCGCACCGTCCGCGCCTATATCGACGAGGTCATTCCGAAGCTCGAGGGCGAAGCGCGCTATCACGGCCAGGTTTCGTCCTACCTGCTCGACATGGCCGAGCGCGAATTGCTGCTGGGCAAGGATTTCGATTCCAAGGAGCACGCGGCCTTGCATCGCTTCATGGGCCGCAACGGCACGCTGCCCGAACTGACCGAGGCGCTGTCCGCCGGCATCCGCCGCGGCGACTACGACGACCGCTGGGACGAGCTGCTCGCGATCCTGCTGGAAGGCGTGGTCGACAAGGTGCGGATCGTCAAGCCGAACCACCTCGACCCGATGCATCGGCCAGCCGAGGCCGAGACCGCGGCGCGCTGATGGCCGATCCCGCGCTGGAGGCCCTGGAACGCGCCGTGCGCCGCCGCTTCGGCGAAGGCGCGCACCTCGACAACATCGCGTTGCCAACCTTGGGCGGCTCCAACAAGACCATCGTGTTCGATCTGGTCGAGGGCAATGCCCGGCGCCGCCTGGTGTCGCGCCAGGAGACCATCGACTTCGAGGGCAACCCCTTCCTGCCGCCCAGCAAGCAGTTCCGGGTCATGCAGGCGGTTCATCGCCACGGCTTCCCGGTGCCGGAGCCGGTCTTCGAGTTCGAGCCGGCCGACGCAATGGGCCGCGGCTTCGTCACCGCCTTCGTCAGCGGCGAGACCATGCCGAAGAAGCTGCTGCAGGGGCACGAATTCGACGCGGTGCGGCCGGACCTGGCCGGCCAACTGGGCGCCGCGCTGGCCAAGCTGCACGCCATCGACCCGAGCGAGGCCGACTTCCTGGAGGACTGGCCCGACAGCGTCGACGCCATCACGGCGCAGCGCGACCGCGTCGACACCTATCGGGAAGCGCATCCGGCGCTGGAACTC
>JBDZUN010000274.1:0-4117 GCA_040255145.1 Hyphomicrobiales bacterium
ACCAGGGATTCTGCTTCTACGACTGGGGGCCAGGGGCGGCACGCTTCGTCACCTCGTTCGCGACCCAGCCGGCCGAGGTCGACGCGCTGATCGCCGCGATCGGGTAGGCGAAATCGGGACAAGCGCGCCCGGCGCGGCGCGCCATTGATCGACCTCCGGGCCGCGGTTATATAGGGCGCTGGCCGCGCACCGTCCCCATCGTCTAGTGGTCTAGGACATCGCCCTCTCACGGCGAAAACAGGGGTTCGAACCCCCTTGGGGACGCCAAGCCGCCCGCTGCGGCTCAGGCGCCGATGAGGCCGCCGGCGCGGCCCCAACCGGCACGTCGGCTTGGCTTATGAAGCCGGCGGCGGTCAATGAGCAATTGCTAGGGGCCAGTGGGCACGGCCTGATCCGCCCCGCGCGGGTGCCAGTCGACCGTCGCAAAACTTCTGGCGTTGTCCCTGCCGAAGCTCGCCGCGCACAGCCCCGAATGCGCCGGGAACGCGACGTAGCTCAGCCCCTTGATCGTCTCGTGCTTCAGTGCGACCTCCTGCCGGCCGCAGGTTACGTCGGCGATGGGCACACCCCGGAAGCTGGCCGGCAGCATGACCTGGGCGTACTCGGCGCCGGGCGCGACGTATGTCGAAAATGTCAATGTCGAGCCCAACCAGACGATGTTGCCGAACATCGAGTGGTCGCGGGCCTTGGCCCAGGCGGCCAATTGCGCGCCTGAGACGAGCGCCACTCCGCGCCGCCGCGCCTCGGCAGCCAAAATGTCCGCAAAACTGTCCGAGTAGTCATAGTGGGTACCGAACACGCCGAAGAACTGCTGCGCGCCCAGCGCCCGGTCCAGCAGGAAGTCGACGCTCTGGCGCTGGGGCAGGCCGTTTTCGTTCACCAGGTGGTCGGCGGCCTGGTAGATGTTCAGGACATTCCCGTCTTCATCGACGAAGCGCATCGGGAAGCCCGATCCGGTCATGAAACCCGGCCGGTTCCGGATCCATGCCGGCGGCCAGTAATAATAGTTCATGTCCAGGCGGACGCCGTTCTCGCTTTCGATCTTCGCCAGGTCCGTCCAGTTCGTCCAGACGATGCAGTGAATCCGGTGGACCTTCTGAGGCGGCAGGAAGGGATAGCGCGCCCGGAACTGCTCCAGTTGGTCGCCCACGGTGGCCGCCAGTTGCTTGGGCTCCTGGTTCCGGCATTTCGAATCGACATGAACGCCGAAGTCGAAGCCGAGCTTGTGGAATTTCATCACGTCTTCCGGGGCGAGCGTGGTGCGGAGCGTGACCAGGCTGGTCGCACGCAGACACTGCCATTGATCGAGCCGGCACCCGGGCGGGCTCTCCGACGCGAGCTTCTGGAACAGGTGGATCGTTCCGCCCTGGGTCGCGTGATCGTCTCCCGTCATCAGGATCGCCGCCCGCGCACCGTTCGGCAGGTACCACAGCCGCGGCAGCGGCTTTCGCGCCAGTGTCAGGATCAGGTTGGCCAGGAAGCGCTGCTGTTCGTCCGCTTGCGGAATAGCCACTTTCGTCAGGTCCAGATAGTCCGGATAGAACAGGTCGTTCGGCCGGACCTGCCTTGAACCGTCGCGCTGCCGGTTCACCCAGTCCGGATTGCCCTGGCGCGTATAGGCGATGGAGCGCGCCAGGTCGTAGGCGAACAGCACGACGTGCCCCTTGCCGACGGGGCGGACCGCGACCGCGGGGCTGTCCAGCGCGTCGGCCGGGCTCGCCAGCAGCGTCGCGACCACCGAGGCGGCGGCATCCGAGGCGGCGGCATCCACCGTATCGGCCGGCGCGGGCGCGCGCGCATAGAGGCGCGCGACCCCGTGGAACTGGATCGGCCCTGAGACGATGCCGCTGCCCGCCGGGAAGTTCCGGTCGATCGCGACATATCCGTCACGCAGCGTGGTCGGCGCGGGAATGAAGCCGGTCAGGCCGCTCAAGGCGGTGTCCGGCCGCATCGCGATCAGCGTCCCGCCCCTGTCGACCCAATCCTGCAGCGCCGCGACCTGAGCGGGCGAGAACGCCGACGTGCCCAGGATGACGACGTCGCGGCCGCGCAAGGTATTGCGGGTCAGGTCTTCGGACAGCGCCTGGGTGAAGAAATTCAGACCCTCCGCCTTGACGATCTCCGCGTAATAGTCCCCAAACGGGTTGTCGCGCCCGACAACCAGGAGGCCCCGTGCAAACGGATCGATAGTGTAGGTCGGACGCGGCTTGGTCTCGAAGGTCGCACACCGGACCATCCCCGGGATCAGCCGAAGCGCCGCGCGGAACGGTTCCTCGCCACGCCAACGGGAAAAGCACACCTTGTAGCGCGATGCCCATTGCAGCGGCGCCTTCGGTGCTACGGCGATGAATCCCGGATCGGCGTCGTAGCGATTCGCGGTCGGAACGATCCGGCGCGCGGCGTCGGTCAGGCGGACTGCGGACGCCCTGAGATCCTCCGACGAGAACGGGGTGGACGGATAGATGCGGAAGGTCCGGCCGGGATGGACGCCGGCGCTGGCATCCTCGGGCACGAACGAGCACGACGTCAGGTCGTTGTATGTGACGACGGCCACGCCCAGGAAGATGGCCAAGACAGCAGCCCCGATTTTGGTGGTTTTCTTCATTGCCGGCCGACGCCCCGAATGCGGGCGATCCCTAAACCCACGCTGCCCGACCCGCACTACCCAGGACGGCGTGGCATTTCCCTCGATTGCCGTGATCGCGGTTGCCCCTGCTCGCTGTGAGGGGCGCCCGCCGCACCCACCGGACGGCGGCGCTACGGGACTACGAAGGAGCCGGCGAAGTTGGCACCCAAAATCCCGCCCTGGACAGTAGGCTTTGCGGCTTAGCCCTAAAATATGAAGAATATAATCCGCGTTTTCACATGTTCTTTCGATGCAATGCACCGACCTTCGCGAAGTCCATTGGCATTAACCACACGTAGCGAGATCGGCCGCGACGACGAATTCGGAAGGCATTGTGGGGAGATCCTCACCGGAATTTCGGGATAACGCCGTGCCGCAATACATATTCCGCTACGCTGATCCTGGCGGCAGAATCACCCATGAAGAAATCCGCCAGTATGAAAACGACCGCACGGCGACCGATGCCGCGGGGATGAACCCGCACCCCTACCATCTGGAAGTATGGCAAGGAGACCGGTGGATCGCTTCATTCCCGCCGCTTCTGTCACCCCGCACCTGACACGCGTCGAGGCGCAGCGGGCGTGAATCGGCACAAGCGGCGCGCAGATCGGTGCGGTTCGCAGGACACGGCAGAATCGAAATCCGCGTTCCCGGCGATCGGGAAGATGCTCGATCGCCGCTCACGGAAACGATATTGCCGCGAAGCGGGTCAAGCGGGCTGTGCGCACCGAAGACGCGGCAGGACCGCTTCGCCGAATGCACGGATCGTCGCCACGAAGTCGAGGCAACTGAACAGCATGCCGGCGGCGCCGGTCTCGGCCGCGATGTCGTCGATCTTGCGCGCCACCGTCTCGGCGCAGCCGTGGATCACCGGAATGCCCATGAACGCGGCGTTGCCGATGTCGAGGTCGCGGGCGAGCCCGGTTCGCATGCGGTCGCTGGTGCCGCCCTTCACCGAATCCTGCAAGGCGGCGGCCGTCACATTTTCCAGCGCGCCGACATCGGCGCCGGTCACGACATGTTCGGCGATGGTCCGCGCCTCGGCGTCGCTCGGCGCAATGACGAGCTGGAACAGGCCGAACGCCGTGACCGTGCGGCTGCTGGCGCGCGCATGCGCATCGAGCTCGCCGACTATGGTCTTCAGCACCGCGGCTTCGCCGATGACGAAGCTGTGCTCGCCCCGCTCCGCGGTGAAGCGCAGGCCTTGCGGAGATTGGCCGGCGCAGACGATCGGGATGGGGCGCTGTGGCTGCGGATAGACCGTGCAGTCGTCAAGCTGGAAGTATTCGCCGCGATGGGACATGCGCCCGTCCCGCCACAGGCCGCGCAGGATCTCGAGGTACTCGGCGGCGTAGTCGTAGCGGCGCCCGAAATAGTCGTCGCCCGGCCACAGGCCCATCGACAGGTATTCCGGGCTGTTCCAGCCGGTGACGATGTTGAGGCCGCAGCGGCCGCCGCTGATGTTGTCGATCGTGGCGACCATGCGCGCCG
>JBDZUN010000028.1:0-22783 GCA_040255145.1 Hyphomicrobiales bacterium
GATGACGCTCGGGGCGTCCCACGCGGACCCGATCTGGTTGGCTTGCGGCATGCGCGCGTTCCTCGCCTGTTGATTCGCTCAGGCCAGACTAACCAGACTCAAGCGGAATTCGTCCTGCTTGTCGGGGCAGATACGGGCGGGAGCGCGGATTCGCCGCCCCGCCGGGATTCGGAGCAGCGGGCCTTCGACGCTGGTGCCGGATGAGGGATTTGAACCCCCGACCTTCGGTTTACAAAACCGCTGCTCTACCGCTGAGCTAATCCGGCATATCGCAGTATGGTCAACGCCTTAGAGAGGATGGCTTATCCGCGTGCAGCCGAAGCTGCCCGGCATGCGCCGCGCGTGACTGGAATCAATACGGGCGACCGCACTCTCCTGCAAGCCGGGGATCGCATCGTCAAGGGATGGTGCGCCCTTCGTTGCCGAACGCGCGGGAGCCAAGGGTGCGACACGCGATGCCGCATCCGATGCCGGGCGATATCCGGATCGCCGCCGCATCGCCGCTCTGAAGGCATGAGCCGCGCGCCGGGATGACGAATTGCCGCATCGGCGGGTGCAGGCTAAAAGCCGACGGAGCAAAAAATCGGCTAGCGCCGGGCATCCATCCGGGGGGAGAGCACCAGCATGCATATCAAGAAGTACGACAAGCTCTATACCCGGCGCCAATGCCTGGAGAACTGGGGCAGAACCGCGATCGGCGCCGGCATATTGATGCCGCTGTTCGATGCCTGGGCGAGCACCGGCGACGTCCAGGCCGCCTATCCCGACGAGGCGCTTCAGATCGAGACCTACTCCAAGGGCGCCGTGAAGCCGGGCGGCATGCTGGACGCGGGCAACGTCGACGCCGTCAAGGATCTGTTGGATCCCGTAACCTACATCCAGATCAAGACGCACGGCCGAGTCTGCCGCGTAAAGGAGACGACGACCGACATCAACAAGCTGAACCCGATCCCGTATCTCGAAGCGACCGAGAGAAATGCCGGCCAGGCGCGGCTCGACCCGAAAGGCAATGTCGTCACGGCCGACGGCAAGCCCTGGATCGGTGGCAACCCGTTCCCGAACGCCGACGATGCGCAAAAGATCGTCGCCGCCCACGCGCACAATTGGGGTCGGCAGGATCAGGCCTCTACGCCGTATCGCCTCGAAGTCGTCGATTTCGACGGAAACACAACGTACACCTACGATTTCTATTGGGTAGAGGTTTATGCGACAGGGCGGACGGTCCTCGATCCCAAACCGTACATGCCGGGACACGAGGACAAGCTGAAATTCCAGACCTCGCTGATGACCTATCCGGCCGATATATCGGGCACCGCGGCTTTATCGATCTGGGATTACGATCAAAGCCGGTTTCCCCAGCTTCAAACCTATTCTCCGCTGAACAAGCGGGTGCGGCGCCTGCCGGGCAATCAGCGGTTCGAGCCGATGACGCCGGGCGCCAGCACCAACGCATCCGATACCTGGGCGATCGGCGACCCGTACATGACCTGGGGCAACTTCAAGCTGTTGGGCAAGACGCCGTTCATCGGCGCAGCTTCGGGCAACTGGAACCACACCGATCCGAATTGGCTGCCCGAGCGGGTCGGCGGCCGGAACGGGCGCATGTTCCCGCTGACCACCGTGGAGCTTATTCCCGAAGCCTTTGTCGTGGAGTTGGAGCCGGTAACCTATGCGAATGCGCCGCTGAGCCGGAAGCGGGTCTGGTTCGATGCCCGGACGCTGATGCCGATGGCGATGGTCGGCTTCGATAAAGCGGGGCGGCTGACGGTCGGCTATACCTTGCTTTACGATCAGTTTGCGAAGGGCGATCAGTTCATCAGCCATATCTTCCCGAAGCCGAGCAAAATTCCATATTGGGGATATACCGGTGGCATTTATCAAGATCTCAACTCGAAGTCTGTAAATCTGATGTTGCAACCTCGAGAGATCGCATCGGATTATACATTGCGGGTAAACGACCCTGACGCCTATGACCGCTATTGTACAGTGGAGGCGCTGCCTCAGCTCGGCGGCGCCTGAGGTCCGATAGGGCGATGAGCAATTGTGCAATCCCATCCACGGAACACCGGAACGATACGGGTGGGTGAGCAATGGTCATCCATACGATCGACGACCTGGCGTGGACGGGCCGGCGGCACGCGGCCACATCGCTTCGGCGGGCTGTGCTTCCAGGCTGACGTTCCGGCGGCGGCGCGACCGCCGAATCCCGATCTGCTCGCGCGCGAAACGCCATCCCTCGCGCGTTCTTGAAGCGCCGCCGGTTGGCGTCGCAGCACGAACAAGGGAGGAGCGGATGAAAGCCGTCATTGCGGCGTTGGCCGTTGCCGTTGGCCTGGCATGGAGCATCGGTCCGCTGCTGGCCCAGGATGTCAGCGGCGAGAACCGGTCAGGCCCATCGGCGGCTGTCCAGCAGAAAGCGCCGGCCCCGGGGCCGGGCACCAATGCGAGGGAGGCGATCGGCGGCGGTGCGATCCCGCCGGATACGTCAGGAGACCATGATGGAACGGCTGGCGCTGGACGCGACCGGATCCCCACCGAACCAGACACCGTCGCACCACCACCGCCGGTGAATAACAGCGGCACCAGCCGAAGCGGGCCCTATATCCGCGGCGGGATCGGCGGCGGCCTCTAGCGCCCGGCTCGGCGGCGGCGCGCGGGCTTGCTATGGTCGGCGGCGATGCCGTCCGCCGAAACCCTCGAGACCGATACCGGAACCGACGCGATCATCGCGCTCGACGCCGTGTCGAAATCGTTCGACGGCGCGCGGACCTTCGCGGTGCGCGCGGCCAACCTCGAAATCGGCCGGGGCAGCTTCGTGGCGATCGTCGGCGCCTCGGGTTCGGGCAAGACCACGCTGCTCAAGCTGGTCAACCGCCTGATCGAGGCCGACGCCGGCACGGTGCGGCTGTACGGGCGGCCGGTGGGCGAAGGGCCGGGTCACATCCTGCGCCGGCGCATCGGCTATGTATTCCAGGACGTCGGCCTGTTCCCGCACATGACCGTCGCCGACAATATCGGCGTCACGCCGAAGCTGCTCGGCTGGCCGCGCGCGGAGATTGCGGCGCGCGTGGCGGAATTGCTTGCGCTGGTCGACTTGCCGCCGGATTCCGGCGTTCGTTCGCCCGCCGCCCTGTCGGGCGGACAGCGCCAGCGCGTCGGCATCGCCCGCGCCCTGGCGGCCCGACCCGACCTCATGCTGATGGATGAGCCGTTCGGCGCGCTCGACCCCGTGCTGCGCGAGGCGCTCGGCCGGGAGTACCGCCGCATCCATGACGACCTCGGGCTGACCACCCTGATGGTCACGCACGACGTGGTCGAGGCGGTGCTGCTCGCCGACCGCATCCTGGTGCTGCGCGCCGGCCGCATCGTCGCAGACGGCCCGCCGCACGCGCTGCTGACGGGCGCCGAAGACGCGGAGGTGCGCGCCCTGATGGACATGCCGCGCCGCCAGGCCGCGCGTGTCGACGCTTTGATCGACGGAACCACCAGCGATGAATGAGCGGCTGGCCGCGGCGTTCCGTGTCCTGCCCGACTACCTCGGTCATCACGTCGCGCTCAGTGCCGCCGCACTGGCCCTGGGTGTCGCGCTCAGCCTGCCGCTCGCGCTGGCGGCGAGCCGCAGCGCCCGGCTGCGCTGGCCGTTGCTGACCCTCGTCAGCCTGGTCCAGACCATTCCCAGCCTCGCGCTGCTGGCCCTGTTCTATCCGATCCTGCTGGCGCTCTCGGCCCTGTCCCAGCGCATCTTCGGTGTCGGATTTCCGGCGCTCGGCTTTCTGCCCGCGCTCGCCGCGCTGACGCTCTATTCGATGCTGCCGATCCTGCGCAACGGCGTCGCCGGGCTGCTCAACCTCGACCCGGCGGTGATCGAGGCGGCGCGCGGCGTAGGCATGTCAAGCGGCCAGCGGCTGTTCCGGGTGGAGTTGCCGCTGGCCGCGCCGGTGCTGATGGCGGGCATCCGCACCGCGGCGGTATGGGTGATCGGCACCGCGACCCTGGCGACGCCGGTGGGGCAGACGTGCCTCGGCAACTACATCTTCGCCGGCCTGCAGACCGAGGACTGGACCGCCGTGCTGTTCGGCTGCGTCGCGGCGGCGCTGCTCGCGCTGGTGGTCGACCAGCTCCTGGCGTTGATTGAGGCGGGCGCGGCTCGACGCAGCGCCTGGCGGGTCGCCCTCGGGGGCGCGGGGCTGATCGCCGGCGCCCTCGCCGCGGCCGTGACCCTGATGGCGGCAGGGCCGCCGGCCTATCGCATCGGCGCCAAGAACTTCACCGAACAGCACATCCTGGCCGACCTGATCGCCGACCGGCTGACGCAGGCCGGCGATTCGGTGTCCCAGCGCACCGGCCTTGGTTCGGCCGTCATCTTCCGCGCGCTGGCGGCGGGCGAGATCGACGCCTATGTCGACTATTCCGGGACGATCTGGGCCGATGTCATGCACCGCACCGACCACCCGGATCGCACGACCATGCTGCGCGAGATGGCCGATTGGCTGCGCCGCGAACACGGCGTCGTGCTGCTCGGCCCGCTCGGCTTCGAGAACGCCTATGCGCTGGCGATGCGCCGGGACCGGGCCGCGGCGCTCGGCATCCGCTCGATCGCCGACCTCGCCGCGCATGCGCCCTCGCTGCGCCTGGGCACCGACTATGAATTCCCGGTGCGGCCGGAATGGGCGGCGTTGCGCGCGGCCTACGGCCTCCGCTTCGCGACGTCCCGTCAATATCAGTCGACCTTCATGTACCAGGCCGTGGTCGACGGCACGGTCGACGTGATCTCGGCCTTTTCCAGCGACGGGCGCATCGCCGCCGACGACCTGGTGGTGCTGTCGGACCCACGCGGGATCATCCCGCGCTACGACGCGGTGCTGTTGATCGCGCCACAGCGCGCCGCCGATACCGCCTTCCGCCATGTGCTTAGCCCGCTGGTCGGAACGATCGATATCGCGGCGATGCGCCGGGCCAACCAGATGGTCGACCGCGCCCGCGACAAGCGGACGCCGGCCGAGGCGGCGCGCTTCCTGGCGGCGCGGGCAGGCCTGCGTTGAATGGCTCTGGGCCTGTGCTTCAGTCGAGGCGGCGGATCGCGTCGCCCGGCCGGACGAGGCCGTCGACCAGCACCGCGGCGTAGAGCCCGGCCTTACCGTCGTGCTGGCCGATCACGTGGTGCAGCAGGTCGCGGTTGCGCTCGGTCGTGTCGGGGTCGAGCGTGATGATCTTGCACCGCGGATCCAGCTCGACCACCGACAGCACGACCCGTTCGCCGATCTGGAGCCGCTTGCCGATGAAGGCGTTCTCGGCAAAGCCGTCGGCGCTGTCCAGATCGAGATAGAGATTGGCGCGAAACTGCCGCTTATCGACCGCGGAGCCGGTTTCCTCAGCCAGTTGAGCGGCCGTCTGTACCGAGAACATCGAGACGGGGCGGGAATCGACCAGCCCGCGGTCGGAACGGATCAGGCGGATTTCGCCCTCGACCGAGCTGGTCATCTCGGCGAGCAACGCCGGATCGGTCACGGCGAGGCGCCGTCCGTCCGGCGTCTCGACCTCGACCTCCAGCGCTTCGGGCGGCGCCGATATCGGATTGGCGCCGAACAGGATGTTCAGCGCCTCGGCCACGTTGACCGGTCGGGCCGCCGCATCCGGGTCGCGGAAGCGCGGCGTGTAGAGCAGCATCCGCTCCTGCTGGCGCGCAGTGTGGAATGGGAAGCCCTTCATCGCGCCGCTATTGGCGAAGGCGTAGAGGCGGTCGCCGTGGACGCCGGCGAAGCCGATATAGGCTTCGTCCAGCCGCTCCCCCCGCATGCTCTTGACCGGATAGCGCCATACGCTTTCGACGTGGCCGACGGTCGTCATGCGTCGTCCCTCCTGTGTCCGTTCAGTGCAAGGCTGGCGGCGGGCGGTTGCCGATGATTGGCAGGCGGCCCTCCGCGCTGGCCATCGGATCGTAGCCCGGGTCCTGGAACATCCGGTGCAGTTGCCGGCGCCGGACGCCCATATTGCCGCCGTCGTAGAGCGGGAAGGCGAGGGCGTCCTGCATCAGGCCGGCCAGCGGATAGGCGTCGGAATAGCTGTCGATGCCGACCAGCCGCATCGAATCGTAGAGCGCCTGGACCGCGAGCTCCGAGCAATAGACCTTGGTCATGACCGCGATCTCATGGGCCATGCCGCCGCTCGTGTCGACTTGGTGGCAGGCCTTCCAGGTCAGGTAGCGGGCCGCCTCGATCTTCATCTTCAGGTCGGCGAGCATGTAGCCGACATTCTGATGCTCGATCACCGGGTGGGTGCCGAGCTTCTTCTCGCGCTTGGCGAATTCGAAGGCGGTGTCGAAGGCCGCCTGCATCACGCCGACCGCGGCGGCGCCGATCAGCGCAGCGGTCCAGGAGAACGCCGTCTCGACAATGTCGAGCCCGTCGCCCGGCGCGCCGACCAGGTTGTCGAGCGGTACACGGACGTTGTCGAAGCGCATGCGCGGCGTCATCGTCGCGCGATGGCCGAGCGTGTCGATGAAGCCGGCGACCTCGACGCCGGGCGTGGCGCCCGGCACCAGGATCACCGCCATCGATTCCTTCGGGCCCTTGGTCGGGTCGGTGCGGCAGACGACGCTGAACAGGTGCGCGCCCTTGCCGTCCCAGCCGCTGCCGTTGGTCGTGTACGTTTTTTCGCCGTTGATGACCCAATGGTCGCCCTCGCGCCGGGCAAAAGTGCGCATGCCGGCGTCGGGATCCGGCGAATCCCAGTTGGCGCCCCCGCCGGCGTCGGTCCAGGCCAGCGCAGCGAGCCGCATGCCGTCGGCGACGAAATCGGGCAGGAAGCGCCGCTTCTGGTCGGACGTGCCGAAGCGCAACAGCGACTGAAGCCCAAGGCCGGTCGCCAGGAACGTGGTGGGCACGTTGACGTCGACATAGGCCAGCTCTTCCGCGGCCTGCGCGGCGTCGAGGGTCGACAGCTCGGTGCCGCCGTATTCGCGCGGAATCAGGGTCTTGATGAAGCCGGCCGCCACCATCGCCCGGTAGAACGGCTCGGTCGCGTAGAAGCGGCCTTCGGGCGAGGCGACCGCGTCGATTGCCGCCTTGACGCCGGCCAGTTCGGCACGGGCGAAGCTGCGGGCGCTGGCGCGGATCGCCTCTTGCTCGGGGCTTGGGGTGAAGTCGATTGGCATGGCGGCCTCCCTGATGCGGACGGCACGGGCGGTCGTGTGCTCGCCGCTCGGTGGCCGGCCCGCGCGATCCTAAAGCGATTCCTTCGTGGGCGGAATCGCTTTGGGATGCCGAGGAAAGTCGGCGCGTCGGACGGCCGGATCGTCCGGCCGCGAATCTTCGGCGGGCCGTGCCCGTCTCGGGCAGGCTCAGGTCTTGGTGGCCGGGCCGGCGTCGTTGTCGCCTTTCGCCTTGTCGTTCTTGGTGCCGTTGCCGATCACGTTGGCCTCGGCCTCATCCGTCGCGGTGTCGATCGCGGTTTCCGCGACCCGCTGGGCCTTGTCCAGCGTTTCGCTGACGCCGCGGCGGCTCAGGCCCTCTTCCTCGGCCTGCGTCTGCGCCGCGTCGCCGGCGTGACGCACGGCATCGGCGGCGCCGTGCAGGCGTTCGCGGCCGGCCTCGCGCAGCTCGTCGAGCAATTCGTCGCGCCGCGCCCCGACCAGGCGCGATTCGATCCGTGTGCCGGGCAGGCACAGCGCGATCGCCGCGCCGATGCCGAGGCCGATCGCGCCCAGCAGCATCGGCCGCTCGTCGGCGGCGCGCTCGACCTGCTGCTGGAGGCGCTCGCCGCTGCTCCGCGCGTAGTCGCCGATGTGACTCGCGCGGTCCATCGTGTCGCTGGCGAAATGCGACAGCCGATCGCGCGTGTCGTCGGCGAAGTCCCGCGTGTCCTCGGCGATGTCGTCGAGGCGGTGGCGGGCATCTCGGGCATAGCGGCCGAAGCGGTCGCCAGCCTTCGCCGCCCGGTCGGCGATGTCCTCGCGCGCCCGGTCGATCCGCGCGGCCGCGGTCCGCTCGGCTTGGCGCACCGCGGTGTCGAAGCCAGCCGAATGGTCGCCGGGCTCGACCAGATCGTCATAGGCCGGGCCGTAAATCCCTTCCGGGCCCGCGTCGTAGTCGGCGAGGTTGTCGCCGCGCTCGCGGCCGCGCAACAGCGTGACGGCGAGCCACCCTAGCCCTACGCCGAGCACAGCCAGGGGCAGTGGGTTGCGCCGTACGAACGTGCCGACCTCGGCGCCCCATTCGCTCGCTTCGTCGCGCAGATATGCCATGGCTTGCTCCATCAGATAACCGGGGGAAAGGCGGCCCTCGATCGCATCCAGCGTCTCGGCCAGCCGGGCGCGGGCCTGGACATTCTCGCGCTCGATCGCTGTCAGGGGATCGAGGGTTGCCAGGGGATCGGAATCGTTCGCATTGTCGTGCGGGCGCGGCTGATCGACCATCTCAGCTTGCCCCCTTGAAGCGGTCCTTCATCAGGTCTGCGTCCGCGTCCAAGCTGTTAATGGTGCGATCCAGGGCGAACGCGCGCAGCGACAGGTCGTTGTATGCCTTGGCCAGCATGGCGAAGCCGATCAGCAGCACGATGCCGCTGACGATGAAGGCGGCGACCCAGGGCTCGCCCCAGCCGGCCGGCAGCAGCCTCGCCAAGCCCATGACGCAGGCCGCCAGCAGGACCAGGAATCCGGCATAGAAGATCAGCAGGGCGATCAGGAAGGCGAGGCCGGCGCGCAGCGCCTGGCGCACCTTTGCCGCCGCCTCGGCCTTGGCCAGCCGGATTTCGCCGCGCACCAGTGCAGCGATCTGCCCGATCAGGGTCGCCAGCAGCGCCGAAAGCGACGGTTCGTCGTCGGGCCGCCGACCCGCCGAGCGGTTCAGCATCGCGGTGTCCCTGTCGGCGCAGAGTGCCAGCGCGCCCGCGTGCCATGACTGCCGCCACCGGTACGGGGGCGGGAACGGCCGCGCGGCTTGGCGCGACCCGCGGCGCTGGTCCGCGGCGCCCGTGCCGGCGCATCGTCGTCGCCGGCTGGTTTGGCGTGGACGGGATCGGCGTCGGTAGAGGGTGGTGGCAATCCTTCGCCCGAGGACTTCAGGAAGCGGGCCAGCCCGAAGCCGAGCGCGACGGCGCCGCCGACGAACAGGGCGGGCTGGCGGCGGGCGAGCCGGCGCGCGCTGTCCAGCAGCGAGGCGAGATCCTGCTCGTTGAGCGCCTCGGCGATGCCGCCCAGGTTCTCGGCGGCAAAGCCGGCATAGCGGGCGATCGGACCGTAATGCTGGCTCTCGAGGTTTTCGGCGGTGCTGCGGAACGCCTGGGCCAGCCCGTCGAGCTGGCTCGCCGCTTCCGCCTTCTGGCGGTCCAGAGCGGAAATCGCGGCCTCGCGGGCGCGGTCGGCCAGGGCGCGGGCATCCTCCTTGGCATGATCCAGGGTTGCGCGGGCGCGCTCGCCGATCTCGGCGCCAACACCGGCCGCGTCCGAAGCCCCGCTGCCGGAACCGCCCGGGCCCTTTTCCTCGTCCATCGCTGATCCTCCCGCTCGGGTGCGGCGCCGGGCCGCTGAAACTGCATCGCCCCCATCATGTGGGAAGGCCCTTGTCCTAGAAACAGCCTGCCGCGGCAGGAGTTCGGTTCCGCCCACACCGCATCGGGCACCGCGATGCATCCGGTCAGTCGGCGGGGCGGCGGCCGCTGCCATGGGTGCGCCGCACCAGCCGCGCGAGCAACGTCACCGCCGCCAGCAATCTGACCGCGAACAATGCGCTGCGCACCGCGGTCGCGCTGCCGGTCGCGGCTTCGCGGCCGGCATAGCCGAGCCAGGTATAGGCGATCGGGCCGCGCATGCAGACCAGCGGCGCCACGCCATAAGGGCCGGGAACAGGACTGTCGCGACGGCATAGAGCGCGACGAAGACGACCGGCGCCCACATGCCGGGCCGACGCAGCCGCCGTTCCAGGTCGGCGGCGTCGCCTTGGCTGAAATGGTGGCCGAAATGGAGCAGACCCCAGCCGGCGCCGACGAGCAGCGCGCCGCCCACCGCGAGCCGCAGCCAGGTTTCAGGCCTCACGCGCGTCCCCAATCGTTCCGCCGACGGGCGGTATTGTTCCATCGGCCTATTATTGCAGCGCCGGGACCACCGGTTCGTCGACGACCGGCCAGCCGATGCAGGCGTCGTGGGCGCGGAAGTTGCGCAACCACCAGCCCCAATCCTCCGGGACCAGGGAAAACGGGTCGGGCTGGGCCAATTCGCGTGCGGCCCAGACCGGCCAGTGCGGATTGGACAAAGCCGGTCGGCCCAGCATGACGAGGTCGATCAGGTCTTCGCGAATGACCCGATCGGCGACCTGGGGAAGGCCGAGATTCCAGCTGGTCGCCACCGGGATGCCGACCTCCCGCCGCAGCCGGGCCGCGCGCTCGATCATGAACGACATCTCGTTGAACGGCTTGCACGCCATGTCATCGGTATTGAAGCCCAGGCTCAGGTCCGCGAGGTCGAGGCCGTGCTCTTTCATCAGGCCGACCGCGACGATCGCGTCATCGAACTGCACGCCGTCCGGGTGCAGGTCGTCGGACCCCAGCCGCATGGTCAACGGGAAACGCTCCGGCCACACCGCGCGCACGGCGTCGATCGCCTCCAGGTGATAGCGCGCGCGGTTCTCCACGCTGCCGCCATATTCGTCGGTCCGCTTGTTGGCGAGCGGGGAAAAGAAGCTGGCCGCGAGGTAGCCGTGCGCGAAGTGGAGCTCGAGCCACTCGAAACCCGCCGCCACCGCGCGCACCGCCGCGGCGGCATAGGCCCGATGGATTGCCCCGATCTCGTCCCGGCTCAGCGCGTGGACCGGATATTTGTACTTGCCGCCGTAGGGCACGGCCGAGGGGCCCACGACCTGCCATCCGTCGGGGTGGTTGGGCGAGAGTTGGTGGCCGCCTTCCCATGGCTTCACCTCGCTGCCCTTGCGCCCGGTATGGCCGAGCTGGATGGCCGGCACGGCGCCCATGTCCTTGATGATGCGGGTCACGCGCGACAGCCCCTCGATCTGGGCGTCGTCGTAGATGCCGCCGCATCCCACGCTGGTGCGGCCGTCGGGCGTGATGGCCAGTTGTTCGGGAAAGACGAGGCCGAATCCGCCGGCGGCGCGCGAACCCAGGAGCATCACGTGATAGTCGTTCAGCAGCCCGTCCTTCGACCGGTACATGGTCATGGGCGACATCGCGATGCGATTGCGCAGCGTCACGCCCTTCAGCGTGTAGGGATCGAACAGGTGCGGCATCGGTGGCCCGACGGTGAACGGCGCCCGACTCATGACGGCCTGGGCGTCGCGGCGGGCTTCCACACCATTAGCATGCCGGGAAACCGCGGGACAAAGTGCTTGCGCCCGACCTCGAGGCAAACGGCCGCGGTCCGATCGTCTTGCGGATGATGAATGCGGCCGGCTTCCCCTCGCCGTTCTCTGGGTGCTCAGGAGGGCGCGCTCGCGCGCCACTTGCGCTCACTGAGTCTAAGCCATTGAAAACATTGGTGAGCCCGCAGGGATTCGAACCCTGGACCTACTGATTAAAAGTCAGTTGCTCTACCGGCTGAGCTACGGGCTCCGGCGACGCGCTAACCCCTAACGCGGGCCCGGTAGCGGGTCAACCGATCGCATCCGACGTCAGAGCCGGCCGAGCAGCACCAGGATCAGCACGATGATCAGGACGAGGCCGATGCCCCCGCTGGGGTAATAGCCCCAGCCGGTGCTGTAGGGCCAGCGCGGGACCGCGCCGATCAGCAGCAGGATCAGGATAATCAGAAGAATTATGCCAAGGCCCATTGTCGCCCCCATGGTTTGATCGTCTGCAAAGACGCTCAGCGGGCGACGTGGGTTGCGCGGGCGGTCGCGATCTTGCGGTGGTCAGGCGACGCGCTCCCGCGCCTCCGCGACGTCGGCGGTGGTGACGCGGCGCATGTCGCGCGGCTCGTCCTCCGGGAACGGGCGGCCGCGATGCATGGTGCAGCGATTGTCCCACACCACCAGGTCGTCCTTGTCCCAGCGATGGGTGTAGACGTATTCGCGCTGCGTTGCGTGCTCCATCAGGTCGCGCAGCAGAAGCCGCCCCTCCGGCACCGGCATGCCGGCGATATGGGCAGCGTGGGCGGCCAGGTAGAGCGTCGTGCGCCCCGAGCCGGGATGTACCCGGACCAGCGGTTGCGGTACCGGCGGCAACTGCTCGCGCACATGCTCCGGAAAATCCTCGAAGCCGATCAGCGCGCGGGAATAGACGATCGAATGTTCGGCCCACAGGTCCGCGATGCGCGTCTTGATCGCTGCCGGCAGGTCGTCGTAGGCGGCGCGCATGTCGGCGAACTGGGTCTCGCCGCCCCAGGACGGCACGGCGTGCGCCGACAGCATCGACAGATGGCCCGGCGGCGTCTTGAACGAGCTGTCGGTGTGCCAGAGCTGGTTGGCCAGGTTGTTGCCGCGCTGGCGCGAAGTGGGCGCGTACACCCGGTCGGCAGTGGTCAGATTGGACACGTCCGCGATTTCCGGCCGGGCGAGGCGCATCGGCCGCTTGCGCGAGTTGAGCGAGCCGTAATTCTCGAGCGGGCCGAAGCGCAAGGCGAATTCGACCTGCCGGTCGTCGGTCAGGGGCTGACCGCGGAAGACCAGGACGCTGTAGCGGTCGATCGCATCGACCAGGGCGGAGTGGTCGGCGTCGGCGAGCGGCCGGGACAGGTCGATGCCGTCGACCTCGGCGACGAACAGGGGATGCAGCGGGGTAAAGTGCGGGCTCATGGTTTGGCTCGTCACCTGAGGCGCGGAAGCCGGCCGGGCCGGCGCGCGGGACTGCTGGTCCAAGGTATTGCGGCCAAGGCTAGTGCGGCATGTGGCTGGGTACAAGCGCGGGGCTGGGTTAGACTTGGGCGATGCCGGGGTCGTGGTCCGTCGCGCTCGCTTCGCTGGTGCTGGCCCTGCATGTCGGCATCATCGCCTTCAACCTGTTCGGCATCGTCGCCATCCCGCTTGGCGCCTGGCGCGGCTGGGCTTTCATCCGGATCGCGTGGTGGCGGGTCCTGCACGTCGCCTCGCTGACCGTGGTGGCGGTACAGGCGGCGGTCGGCCGCGACTGCTTCCTGACGCTGTGGCAGGACGCGCTGCTCGGCGCGCGCGGGGCACAGCCGCCGCTGATCATGCGCTGGATCAACAGCGTCGTGTTCTGGCCGGTGCCGCTTTGGGTTTTCTCGGTCGCCTATGTCGCGATCTTCGTCTACGTGCTGGCGCTTCTGTGGCTGGTGCCGCCGTCCTGGTCGCGCCGCCGTGGCTGATGCTAGGATTTGCCGCCAACAGCGCTGATCGCGCAACAACGGGAGGAACACCATGCCGTATGCGGAAAACCAGGGCGTCAAGGTGTATTACGACACCTATGGCGAGGGCGCGCCGCCGATCGTGTTCCTGCATCCGTTCAGCACCAATGGCGGCATCTGGTACTACCAGACCTATCCGTTCGCCAAGACCAACAAGGTCGTCGTGATCGACCATCGCGGTCACGGCCGCTCCGACAAGCCGCAGAAGGGCTATTCGATCCAGGAGCACGCCAAGGACGTGGCCGCCGTGCTCGACGCGCTCAAGATCGACAAGGCCGTGCTGGTCGGCAATTCGATCGGCGGCATGATCGCGATGCAGTTCACGCTCGACTACCCGGACCGGGTGATCGGCAACCTGATCCTGAGCTCCGGCACCGGGCTGGGCGAGGGTATCCCGCCGGAGGCGGCCGAGGCGTTCCAGAAGGACTATGTCAACGCATTCGGCGGCCTGCTCGAAGGCGCGGTGTCGGCGCGCTCGAAGCGCGAGAAGCCGGAGATCGTCGACGTCATGAAGTCCCACTTCCAGGTCCAGGCGAATTTCCCGAAGCACGTCTTCGATTCGTCGACCTCCGACCCGAACGGCGTATTCGGCTGGAACATCAAGGACAAGCTGTCGTCGATCCGCCGGCCGACCCTGATCATCGCCGGGGCCGAGGACCAGGCGACCCCGGTCGAGGCGAACCAGTTCTTGGCCGACAACATTCCGGGGGCGGAGATTCGTATCATCCCGGATGTCGGGCATTTCTACCAGCTCGAGCGGCCGGCGGAGTTCAATGAGGCGCTGCGCGGCTTCCTCAAGAAAGTGGCGTGAGACGTTTCCCCGCGGATTGCGGCGGAAGCGGTCGGCCGCGGCGTCGGGCGCCGTGGGATCGCTTCGGCCGCGGCCTACGTTACCGTTCCGTGGAACGGGAAATAGCATAAGATGACCTGGATAAAACCGCGCTTCGGACGGTCGCTGCCACATCGGACAGGCCGGTTGGAAGCGCCGGCCGACTGGACCACGAGGAGATCGAGCACATGGCTGCTAAAGACGCCAAAGACGTGAAGGCGCGCCGCAAGGCGCCGCTGGCGACGCCGACCAATCTCGGCGCCAACGCGACCCGCGACCTGTCTGGCGCGCTCAACGTGCTGCTCGCCGACACGTTCGCGCTGTATCTGAAGACCAAGAATTTCCACTGGCACGTCTCTGGCCCGCATTTCCGCGACTATCACCTGCTGCTGGACGACCAGGCGGCGCAGATCTACGCCACGACCGATCCGATCGCCGAGCGGGTGCGCAAGATCGGCGGCACCACGCTGCGTTCGATCGGCGAGATCGCGCGGCTCCAGACCATCGCGGACAACGAAGCCGACTACGTCTCGCCGCTCGACATGCTGGCCGAGCTACGGGAGGACAACATGCAGCTCGTCGCGCGCCTGCGTTCCACGCACGAGCTTTGCGACGAACATAACGACGTCGCGACCGCCAGCCTGATCGAAAACTGGATCGACGAGGCGGAACTGCGCATCTGGTTCCTGTTCGAGGCTGGCCGCACCCAACGTTGACGGGGGCGGAAGGGGGGCGGGCGCCCATGCGGCCGCCCCAGCCTGCCGACGCTGCCACGATGCCTGTGGATCCCATCACCGTCTTCATCGACGCCGACGCCTGTCCGGTGAAGGACGAGGTCTACAAGGTCGCTGGACGCTACGACCTCAAGACCTACGTCGTCGCCAACGGCTTCATGCGCGTCCCCGAAACGCCGCTGGTGGAGCGTGTGACGGTCGAAGCCGGCCCGGACGCGGCCGACGACTGGATCGTGGCGCGGATCGTGCCCGGCGACATCGCGATCACCGCCGACATCCTGCTGGCCCAGCGTGTGCTGGAGGCCGGCGCCCATGCCCTGGCGCCGAACGGCAAACCGTTCACCGAGCAGTCGATCGGATCGGCGGTGGCGCAACGGGCGCTGATGGAGCAGTTGCGCGCCACCGGCGACATCGTCGGCGGCCCCAGGCCGTTCGCGCGCGGTGACCGCTCGCGCTTTCTTCAGGCGCTCGACACGATTGTGCAGAAGGAACGCCGCCGCCGGGCCTGAGGCGGCGCTGACATGGGTGGGCGGGACGCCGCCAGTCCCCAAACCGCGCGCTGGCAGGCATCACGGGCGTGGATCAGGGAATGAGCGACATCCCGTGGCTGCCGGCGACCGCGGCCATCACCGTGATGATGCTGGCGACCAGCAGCACCCAGTGCGCACCATGCAGGATGGTCAGCACGCTCTCGTTCCCGGCGGCGGTCTGGCGGCTCACCCAGCGGTGGACGATCAGCGGCTCGCCGACGAACAGCAGCAGCGTGAAGATCAGCCACAAGCCGACCATCGCGTCCATCCACCAGAACTCGGCGGAGGAGAAGCGGCTCCACAGGTCGTAGTGTTCGACCATGTAGAAGCCGCTCAGCACCACCAGGATTGTCGCGATCCGCGCTTGCCATATGAACCGGCGCTCGACCGATTCGAACAGGGCGAATCGCTCGCTCAGCGGCCGCCCCTGCCGACGGACCAGCGGCAGGACGACCGTCGTCGCCATGGCCACGCCGCCGATCCAAACCACGACCGCGGCGACGTGGATCGCCCTCGCTATGACTGCGTAGTCCATATCGTCCTTCTGTTTCGCTCACTGATCGCCGCCGTGGATCGCATCGTCGCGCAGTAGCGCATCTTCGCCTTCGCCTTCTCCAAGCGGATCCCCAGCGCATCCCATACGTTCAGCGCAAAGATCGGTCGGAAACCGGAAACGGCCGGCCGCGCATATGGCGCGGAACCCGATCCGATGACCATTGGAGCGCCGGCGCCCGACCTGGCTCTATTCGTCCGGCTTTCGTGCTGGCACGAAAGCCGGGCAATTGAACACCTTGGCCGTCGAGCGCTGGACCACGTTTCCCGCATTATCGACCACGATCTGAAATCGCCGGTGGCCGGCGAAAAAGCTCAGCCGGTGCCGCCCTTCGTCCTCGGCGACCCCGCGTTCGTGGCGGGCGGTGATCTTTCCCTCGCGCAGGCAATCGTGAACGATCGACGGGTCGATGCCGAGGCCCTCGGCGATGACGCTGGCGTCCACCGCGACGGCGCCGTCCTCGAACTCGATCGTCCCCATCGCCATAACCCTCGTTCCCACACGGTGCGCCGACCGCTGCATCAGGCTAGGGATCGTGGCCGTTGCACTCAAGCCGCCGGCTTGGAGTGCCGGTTCCAGCTTGGTGCAACGCCGACATTCGCGCCGCCGCCGTCGTAGGCTGACCATGTCACATCGCCTGAAAGGGGCTGATTCCCATCGTCCGCGACCCCATGTGAAGAAGGACGCCGGGTGCGGTGCGCGCATTTCTGGGCACTGCGCCCGGGCTGCCGGCGACCGTCCACACCCAACCGTCAGGAGCCGCCGATGACCAGAGAAAAAACCGCGCCGGAGCGCGCCGTGAGCGCACAGCCCCCATGGTCCCACGTTGAGGCGCTGCTGGACGAGGCGCTGGCCGGGACGTTTCCGGCGAGCGATCCGGTGGCGATCGTGTGCGAGGACAGACGGGCGGCAAAGCCGGGGACAGCCGGGAAGGACCAGCCGGCCGGCGAGACCCCCTGATCCGCCACCCGCCGGGCCCGGCTTGCCGTGATCCAGGCCTAACCAGCGAAGAGGTGAAATCGATGTCCGAAGGCATGTATCCGCCACCGAGCCGGGAGCTCGCAAAGAAGCGCCGCGAATTGGCGCCCGAGACCGAAGCGGCGTTCCAGGCATTCAGCCAGAAGGTCTTTGCGGAGGGTGCGCTTCCGGCCAAGACGAAGCAGATCATCGCCGTCGCGGTCGCCCACGTCACCCAATGTCCTTACTGCATCAAGGGCCATACCAAGGCGGCGCTGCGGCACGGCGCAACGGAACAGGAACTGATGGAGGCGATCTGGGTTGCCGCGGAAATGCGCGCCGGGGGCGCCTTCGCCCATTCGACGCTCGCGCTCGACGAGATGGCGGCCGCGCACCAGCAGCATTCATAGCTGACGAAGAGGCGGCGGCTCCGGTCCGGCCATCCGACGCTTGGCGACCGGACCTGAGTTCATTCCGGCCCCACGGGCGCTATTGGCTGTGTAAAAGGCGCTGTTCCATGGGCCGCTGTTCGGCCTTCCCGATAGTGCCAGCCGAAACCAATGCCGGTCGACATCTGCGACCCGCCGTGGGTCGCATGGCTCAATGGTGGTGTTTGAATGGGGCCTCGCTGGCGCGCAGCCCTCGGCCGCTGTTCGCTCATCCTGTCTGTTGCAATTGCGTCTTATTACTGTCATGAAACTTGGCTTGCGAGCGTGCAGCAGCGAGCCGGAAAATTGGAAAACCTTTGCGGCGGGACTGGCCGCGGTACGGAAGCGGCCAATCCCTTGAGGGTAAGGGACGGTATTCCGGCATGCCTCGCCATCGCCAGCGCGGCGATGATCTGGGCTACACCCGCGTTTAGCGGGCCATTTACCGTCAGCTCGCCCAAGACCGCATCCACGCCGAAGATCAAGATCAGTGGCGAGTTCAAGGATAGCGAGACGAAAGACACGCTGACCCTGCCGAAGGTCGAGCTCAAGACGCCGGTCGCCTCCAATCTCGATGTGGCGATCAAGCTGCCGTACAAAACGATCTGGCAGACTGGCCGCGGCACCGAATCGGGGTTGGGTGACATCGAGATCAAGTCGAAATGGAATTTCCTGCAGGCCGGAAATTTCGCCATGGCGACCGAGCCTCTCGTCGCGCTGCCCACCGGCAACGCCCGGCGCGGGTTGGGCGACGATGATGTCGCGCTCGAGCTGCCGCTGATCCTCGGCTACAAGACCGGCGCGTGGGAGTTGGGCAGCGAACTGGGCTACACGCACATATTCCATCAGTACCATGACGGCGCCTATTGGGGCGTGCTGGCGATGCGCCGTGTCCTGCCGACGCTCAGGCTGGGTGTGGAATTCGTCGTCGAAGCGCCCACTGCGCTGCTGCGCGAATACGATGCGCTGGCAAATGCCGGCCTGAAATGGGGCTTCGGCGAGCGTTACGAGCTTCAGGCGCTGGTGGGCCGCACGCTGCGCACGGCCGATCACAATGCCATCAGCAAGTTCAAGCTCGCCGTGGAGATGAAGTTCTAGCGCTGTTCACCGTTTCATGGAAACGCTGAACGATCTTCAAGTCCTTGGTTTGTCGCGTTTCCGAATCGCAAAAGTGGCATCCACTTTTGCTGGAAACGCTTTAGCCGACCAGCGTGTCCCGGATGATCACCGCCTCGTTGTGCTCCTGGTCGCGAGCGGCATAGATCAGCGTGACCGGGCCGCGCTGCGCACGCGCGCGCAACTCGTCGAGCAGTTCCGTATGCTGACCGAGTTCAGCCTTGTAGCGGCGCGTGAACTCCGTCCAGCGTTCCGGGTCGTGGCCGAACCATTTGCGCAGCTCGGTGCTGGGCGCGAGGTCCTTGGCCCACAGGTCGATCGCCGCCGCTTCCTTCTTCACCCCGCGCGGCCACAGCCGGTCGACCAGGACGCGCATGCCGTCGGCCGGCGCGGGCGCATCGTAGGCGCGTTTCAGCGCCACGTTTTTCGCCGGAACCTTCTTCATGACGGTCCAGCGCTAAGCGCGGGCGTCGGCACGCGGGCGCCACAATAAAGGCCCGTAACCGAGCGCAAAGGCCCAGAAAGCGGCGACCCACAGGCCGGCGGCCGCATGCAGCAGCATGAGGCCGGAATCCGGCGCAAACGCCGCGGCGATGCGAATCGCGGCGGCGGCGGCGATCAGGACATAGATCGCCTGGGTCAGCCGGTCGGCGGCGAGCGGCCGGCCGGTATGCCCGAGGCTCACCCGCGTCATGATCGCCAGCGTCATCACGCCGATCGCACCGGCGGTCCAGGCGTGGATGCCGCCGCTGGCCGGCAGCGCCTGCGGGAACAGGTTGGCGCCTGCGACCAGCAGGAAGCCGAGTGGCACGAAGGCGTAGCCGACGTGCATCACCAGGACCAACCGGTTGCGCCACGTCCGGTCGCCGGCCCATCGGCCCAGGCGGGCGGCCTGGGCGATCGCCGCGATCAGCAGCAGCGCCGTCGTGCCGTGCCATTGCGGCAGGAACACCCACGACGCTAGCGCCATGAGGGACAGCACCATGGCCGCGACGTCGAAGCGGCCGAACGGCACCGGAAGCCGCCCCGGATTCTCGCGCGCCAGCCAGTTGCGGGTGAAGCTCGGGATCACCCGCCCGCCGATCAGCGAGATCAGCGCGACGGCCGCGGCGACGCCGAGGCGCAGCCCGATATCGGCCATGCCGGCCGCGTGGTCCTCGATATGGAAGATCACATTGCCGGCGAAGAACACCAGCAGGATCGCGACCGGCGGAAGGTTGCGCCAGTTGCGTCCCGCGATCACCTCGCGCGCCGTGACGGCCGCCATCAGCAGCAGGAACGATACGTCGATCACGCCGGCGGCGACCGGGCCGATCGGTGCCGAGAAGAACACGGCGATTCGCCCGGCCGTCCACACCGCCACGAGCACCGCCAGGCCACCTCCGCGCACCGGGAGGCGGCCGGTCCAGTTCGGAATCGCGGTCAGCAGGAAGCCCGTGATCACGGCCGGCAGGAAGCCGTAGAGCATCTCGTGTATGTGCCAGTCGACCGGCGAAAATGCGGTCGGAATGGCGATGTCGCCGGAGAACAGCGGTAGCCACACGCTGATGCCGATGCCCGCATAGACCGCCGCCGCCAGGAAGAACGGCCGAAAGCCATAGCTCAGGATCGCCGGCCCCTGATAGCCGCGCAAATGCGAAACCGCCGCTGTGCTGGACGTGGCTTTAATCTCCCGATCAGCGCCTGCGCCGGACGCGCGATGCCCGCTTCAACCGCCCGATGAAGGCGGAATCGGCTCAGGAACGAAAGCATAGCGCCGCCGCGGCGTCCCCGCCATTCGATGTCGTGGAAAGACGCCTCGAACGCCGCCCCTAACGCCGGCGTCGGATTTCGTAGAGGGCGACGGCGGCCGCGGCGGATACGTTCAGACTTGGCATGGCGGGCGTGGTCGGCAGCCGTGTCAGCACGTCGCAGCGCTCGCGCGTCAGGCGGCGCAGGCCGGTGGCCTCGGCGCCGAGCACGAGGGCGAGCCGGCCGGCCTCCGGAACCGTCGAGAGTGCGGTGGGGGCATCGCCGCTGAGGCCGACGCGCAGAAAGCCCTCCTCGCCGAGCGTGTCGAGTGCGCGGGCGAGATTGACTACCGCGACCAGCGGCACGTGTTCGAGCGCACCGGATGCGGCTTTGGCCAGCGCGCCGCTGACCGAGGGCGCATGGCGCTGGGTCACGATCAACCCGTCGGCGCCGAATGCGGCGGCGGAGCGCAGGATCGTGCCGACGTTCTGCGGGTCGCCGACCTGGTCGAGCGCGACGAGCAGCGCGCCCGGGCGGTCCGCCAGCCCCGCGCAAAGGTCGTCGAGATCCCAGGCCGGCAATGGGTGGACCGCGACCGCGATGCCCTGGTGCACGGCGCCGGGCGGCAGCACCGCCGCGACTGCCTCGGCGCCGGCGATCTCCGGTGCCGTGTCCGTGCGCGCCAGCGCGGCCTCGAGTGCGTGGGCGGCGTTTGCCGTCGCCAGCACCCGCTCGATCCGCCGCGCCGGGTTGGCGATCGCCGCGGCGGCCGCGTGCAGGCCGTAGAGCCAGAGGGTGCCGTCGGACCCGACCCCGGCCGGCTTGCCGCGGCCGGGCGGACGATGCGGGGCGCGCGGTCTGTTGCGCTGCTTCATGGCCAATCCTATACTCGGCGCACGACAGGCGAACAATCGATGGCGAATTTCGCTGGGCTGGCGCGGCCTTAAGGCATGCGGGGTCCAGCATTTGCGGTTGACACAAGACGGATTGATCCGGTAGGTGCTGCGCTCCATTTCACGGTCGGGCCGGCGAAGAAGCGCGGCGGCCCTTCATGTCTTCCGGAGGGGTGCCCGAGTGGCTAAAGGGGACGGGCTGTAAACCCGTTGGCGTACGCCTACGCTGGTTCGAATCCAGCCCCCTCCACCATTCGGAAGCCGAAAGGGCGGCAATCGGAGAACGGAAGAACTGAATGGGATGACGCCCGCGACGAAATTCCGGTCCTGATCCGGCTTTTCCGAATTCCGGGTTTTCCGATGCGGGTGTAGCTCAATGGTAGAGCAACAGCCTTCCAAGCTGAAGATGAGGGTTCGATTCCCTTCACCCGCTCCAGCATGGACAGGCGAGCGGCGGCTGCGGGGACGGGTCATGGAACCCGTGGGCTCAGGGAGAACATACACAGATGGCGAAGGCGAAGTTTGAGCGGAGGAAGCCGCACTGCAACATTGGGACGATTGGTCACGTTGACCATGGGAAGACGACGCTGACGGCGGCGATCACGAAGGTGTTGGCGGAGAAGGGCGGCGCGACGTTCACGGCCTACGACCAGATTGACAAGGCGCCGGAGGAGCGCGCGCGCGGGATCACGATCTCGACGGCGCATGTGGAGTACGAGACGGACAACCGGCACTATGCGCACGTGGATTGCCCGGGTCACGCGGACTACGTGAAGAACATGATCACGGGCGCGGCGCAGATGGACGGTGCGATCCTGGTTGTGTCGGCGGCGGACGGTCCGATGCCGCAGACGCGGGAGCACATCCTGCTGGCGCGGCAGGTGGGCGTACCGGCGCTGGTGGTGTACCTGAACAAGGTGGACCAGGTGGACGACCCGGAGCTTCTGGAGCTGGTCGAGCTCGAAGTGCGGGAGCTTCTGTCGTCGTATGAGTTTCCGGGGGACGACATCCCGATCGTGAAGGGCTCGGCGCTGGCGGTGCTGGAAGGCAAGGACGAGGCGATCGGGCGGGGGACGATCTTCGAGCTGATGGCGGCGGTGGATGCGTATATCCCGCAGCCGGAGCGTGCGCGCGACCAGCCGTTCCTGATGCCGATCGAGGACGTGTTCTCGATCTCGGGCCGGGGCACGGTTGTGACGGGTCGGATCGAGCGCGGTGTCGTGAAGGTCGGCGAGGAAGTGGAGATCGTGGGCTTCAAGCCGACGCGCAAGACGACGGTCACGGGCGTGGAGATGTTCCGCAAGCTCCTGGACCAGGGCGAGGCGGGCGACAATGTCGGCTGCCTGCTGCGCGGCGTGGACCGCGACGACATCGAGCGGGGGCAGGTTCTGGCGAAGCCGGGGTCGGTGACGCCGCACACCAAGTTCACGGCGGAGGCCTACATCCTGACCAAGGAGGAGGGCGGGCGTCACACGCCGTTCTTCACCAACTACCGGCCGCAATTCTATTTCCGGACGACGGACGTGACCGGTGTGATCACGCTGCCGGAAGGGACGGAGATGGTGATGCCGGGGGACAACATCCGGATGGAGGTGCAGCTGATCGCGCCGATCGCCATGGAGGAGCGCCTGCGCTTCGCCATCCGCGAGGGCGGCCGCACCGTCGGCGCCGGCGTCGTCTCATCCATCATCGAATAATAAAAGCGG
>JBDZUN010000275.1:0-4080 GCA_040255145.1 Hyphomicrobiales bacterium
GCGTTTGTCGCCGAGGAGCGGAAGAAGAACTTCCTGGCCCAGGTCGGCGTCGGCACGCTGGACCAGGCGTTGCTCGGCATACTGCCGGTGCGGCATCAAAGCCTGCGGCTGGCTGCGCTGGCGCGTCGTGTGCTGATCATTGACGAGGCGCACTCCTACGACGCCTACACAAGCCGGGCGATGGAGCGCCTGCTGGAATTCCACGCCGCCCATGGCGGGTCGGCGATCGTGCTGTCGGCGACCCTGACCAGGGATTTGCACCGTAAGCTGATCAATGCCTATTCGATGAAGGCGGCGAAGCAGTTGAAACAAGCCGCGTTCCCGCTCGCCTCGCATGTCGCGGGCGATGCGCTGACCGAAACGCCGCTGGGCGCGTCGCGCGGCACGCGGCGCGACCTGCCATTCCGGCGTTTCGACACGCCGGACGATGCGATGGCCGCTTTGCTCGAACGGGCGCAAGCGGGATATTGCGCCGTCTACATCCGCAATACGGTGGCCGACGCCGTCGCGGCCTCTGAACATCTGCGCGCGATGGCCCCGGAGGGCGTGCATGTCGATCTGTTCCATGCGCGCTATGCGCTGGGCGACCGGTTCGCCAGGGAGAACGCCATCCTGGCGCGGTTCGGCAAGGACAGCGCACCGGACGATCGGCGCGGGCAAGTCCTGGTCGCGACCCAGGTCGTGGAAAGCTCGCTGGATCTCGACTTTGACTATATGTGTACGGACTTATGTCCGATGGACCTGCTGATCCAGCGTGCCGGCCGGCTGCAGCGGCACGCTCATCGGCCGCCGCGCCCAGCGCCGGAATTGTGGATCGTCGGCCCGCCCGCCGACGACAATACGCCCGCCGACTGGTATGCGCGGCTTTTTCCCAAGGGACAATATGTCTACCCTGATTCCGGCCAGCTTTGGCGTACACTGAAGGTTGTGGACGAATCCGGCGGACTGCCGCTCCGCGCCGGTTCGCCGCGCGACCTGATCGAGGCGGTCTTCGGCGAATGCCCGCTCGACACGCCTCCGGCGCTCGAAGCCGCGTCGCAGGCCGCCGAGGCCAGGCGGATGGTCGAACGCGGCATCGCGCGGATGAATGTGCTGGACGTCCGGCGCTTCGACCGCCAGGGCGGCGCCTGGGACAGCGATACGCGGACGCCGACGCGCCTGGGCGAGGAAACGGTGGTGGTCCGTCTGGCGCGCTGGCGGGACGGCGTGCTGTCCCCCTGGTGCGACGATGCCGACGCGGCCAAGGCGTGGCGCTTGTCGGAAATCCGCGTGCCGGCCCACTGGCTGACCGAAACGGTCCCGCCCGACGCGGCGGCCGGAGCGGAGATCAAGAGGCTCCAGGAAAGCTGGCCCGGCCGCTACGACCCGCCCATGGTCCTCGCTCTGACGCCGGATTCGGACGACGAAACCTGGACCGGGCGGTGGAAAGACCGCAAGGGCGAGACGGTTGAGGTCCGCTACTCAGCCGCGCGTGGCTTGCAGAATACATAGTAGGCGATATGATCCGGCTGTTCCCTGCATGCGCGGGGATGATCCGCCACTGGAGCGGAGCGCGGACCTTGGAAAAGATAGTTCCTTGCCGACGCAGGGATGAAGCCACTGGAGCGGAGCGATAAGAGATTGACAACTCACAATCGAGGACGCAACGTAGGAGGAGCCTGAGTGGGCTGCCACCCGCTCAGGCTCCGATCAACCCGCCAAGCTGAAGAAAGGGGGGTGATGCTCATGCGCTTCGACGCCTCATAGCAAACGACGACCGCGCAGGGCCTGTCTCAGACAGGCCCTGCAACGTCCTAAATTCTGCGCAGAAAATCAACCGCACGCGCGAGTGCGTAATTGCGCGTACCTATTAACTCAACTTATAGTTAAGTTGAGGGGGCATTGCAATGACGTTCAATCTGCTGACCACGCCGTGGCTCGAAGCGCGGCGCGCGTCGGGGGCGCATCTCACGATCCGCCCGTCGGACCTGACCGACGGCTTCGCCGATGACCCGATCCTGGCGCTCGACTTTCCGCGGCCCGACTGGAACGCCGCGCTGACCGAATGGCTGATCGGGCTCTATTTCCTGACCCTGGCGCCGGAGAATGAATTCGCCTGGGGCGAACGGTTCCGCGACCCGCCGCCGCCGGAAATGCTCGCCGCTGCCCTGGCGCCGCTGGCGCCGTGGTTCGCGCTGGATGGCGACGGCCCGCGCGCCTTCCAGGACCATGACACGCTCGGCAACGCCGAATTGAAGCCGCTGAGCGGCCTTCTGATCGAAGCGCCGGGCGAGCAGACGACAAAGAATAATGCCGACCTGTTCGTCAAGCGCGGCGGCGCGGCGACGTTGACGTTGCCCGAGGCGGCCGCGGCGCTGATCACCTTGCAGACCTATGCGCCGGCCGGCGGCGCGGGACACCGCACCTCGATGCGCGGCGGCGGGCCGCTGACCACCCTGCTGGCCCCGCTGCGCCGGGACCGAAAGACCGCGACCCTGTGGGATCGCGTCTGGGCCAACGTGCCGGAGGCCGACCCGACCGCGCCGGACGACCCGCGCGAGGCGCTGCCCTGGCTCAGCCCCACGATCACGTCGGAGAAGGGCACACATCCGGTCATGCCGGACGACCGCCATCCCGCGCTTGCCTTCTTCGCCTGCCCGCGCCGCATCCGGCTGATGTTCGAGGAGATCGGCGGCACGCGTGTCGCGACCGCATTCCGTACCCTGAACTACGGCGCCAATTATCTGGCCTGGGAACATCCGTTGTCGCCGTACCGCACGGACAAGGCGGCCGGGAAGCTGCCGCTGCACCCGCATGCCGGCGCGTCGGACTATGGCGATTGGGTCGCATGGTGGGGGTTCAACGGCGCGCCGGCACAGTCCTCGACCCTGTGGCGGAACCGCCGGGGCCACACCGGCGGCAATGTCGCGCGCACGCCGGTCGAGGCGTTCGGCTTCGACATGGACAACATGAAAGCCAGGCAGTGGTTGGACGCGCGCCTGCCGTGGGTGCCGGCCCATGAAGGCGAGCTGAAGGACGCCGTCACCAGGCTGATCGGCGGCGCCGACGTCGCCGCGCGCGCGGTGCGCATGGCGTGCAAGGTCGCCCGCTACGGCCAGCGCAACGGCAACGGCTATCGCCTGCCGGACAACCTGCCGGTCGACGCGCTGCCCGAACCCGCGGACCGCCTGTGGCTGGAGACGCAGCAGGATTTCGAGACGCTGATGGACGCGCTGAACGACCTGCTTGACGACGGCCCGAAGCCGACCGCCGAGCTGCGGCGGCAATGGCTGAACACGCTGCGCCGCCACGCCTTGCGCATCTTCGACGAGACGGTCGACCTCGACGGCCTGACCGACGTCGAGCCGCGCCGCCTGCTCTATGCCCGCAGCCAGCTTAGTTTCGCGCTGTCGGATCATCCGAAGGGGCCGGTCCTGAAGGCGCTCGGCATCCAGGCCACGCCGCGCAAGCCGAAATCCGACTCCGAGGAGGAGGCCGCATGATGAACCCAGTCGACGAACCCGCCATCCGCCGCACGTTCCGGGCCTGGTGGCATGACCTGACCGACGCCGACAATGACGGCTTCAACCGCCAGCGCGGGCCGCTGGCGCGGCTGCGCCGCATCGACCTGGTGGACGGCCCGGCGGGGCGCTCGCCGGACGTGATCGCCGCGCTGGCCGAGGAGCCGTTCCGCACCCTGTGCAATCGGATTGACCCGCTCTATTCGCTGGGTGACCTCGCCGACGACCGCGTCGAGGATCTGGCGACGGCGGCTGTCACGCTCGCGCGCATTCGCGAAGAGGTGCGGGGGCGCACCACCGCCCAGTGCCTCGGCGGCCCGGACGACGATAGCCGGGTCATGAAGGAGGGCCGGTTCCAGGCCCTGATGCGATCCGAGACCAGCGCCGACCTGTTCGACCAGGCCCGGCGGCTGCCCGACCTGCTCGACGGCGCCGCGCCGGTCGGCGAACTCGGCGCCTCGCTGCTGCTGTGGCGGCGGACGCCGTGGGTGCGGCGCAATTGGGCGCGCGACTACTACCACCTCGACCTCGGCGGCCGCGAGCGCGGGGCGCCCGCCGCCGGCACCGTGCCGGCGACCCT
>JBDZUN010000276.1:0-4075 GCA_040255145.1 Hyphomicrobiales bacterium
TGACCGGCATCGGCGTCCTGGGGCTCACGATCTCGGAGGTCAGGGGCTATGGCCGCCAAAAGGGCCATACCGAGATCTATCGGGGCGCCGAATATGCCGTGAACCTCCTGCCCAAGATCAAGGTCGAGATCGCCTGCCCGGCCGAGATGGCCGAGCGGGTGGTCGAAAGCATCGCCGCCGCGGCCCGTACCGGACAGATCGGCGACGGCAAGATCTTCGTCGCCCCGATCGACCACGTCGTCCGCATCCGCACCGGAGAGGCCGATGCCGACGCGCTGTGACCGTGGCGCCTCACGCCACGGCCGGCGCGGCTGACCGGGACCGGCCCCACAGCGTGCACCCCTCGACCGTTCCGCCGACGCGGCCGGCGAAACCCGGTTTCCGGGCGCCGTTCGGCGCCGCCGGCCCATCCAACCACCACCATCGGAACCCCGCAAGGAGGCGGAATTAGATGAAACGGATCAGGATCGCGTCCTTGACCGGACTGTGCGGGGCGGCCCTGTTCGCGCCCGCCCTCGCATTCGCGCCGAGCCTCGCATACGCGCAGGCGGCGACCGCGCCGACTTCGGCCATCAATACCGGCGATACGGCGTGGATGCTGACCTCCACCGCGCTGGTCCTGATGATGACCATTCCAGGCCTGGCGCTGTTCTACGGCGGCATGGTGCGCAAGAAGAACGTGCTGGCCACGGTGGCGCAGAGCTTCGGCGCGACCTGCCTGATCACCGTGCTGTGGATGATCATCGGCTACAGCCTGGCCTTCACCGACGGCGGCACGCACCAGATGTGGGTCGGCGGCCTTTCCTATGCCTTCCTGCGCCCGATGGGGCTCAACGCGACCACCGCGCTGGCCGGTACCATCCCGGAATCGGTCTACATGACCTTCCAGATGACCTTCGCGATCATCACGCCGGCCCTGATCGCCGGCGCGCTCGCCGACCGCATGAAGTTCTCGGCCTTCATGCTGTTCATGGGCGCGTGGCTGATCCTGGTCTATTGCCCGATCGCGCACTGGGTGTGGGGCGGCGGCTGGATCGGCGGGCTCGGCGCGCTCGACTATGCCGGCGGCACGGTCGTCCATCTGAATGCCGGCACCGCGGCCCTGGTGACGTGCCTGATGCTGGGCAAACGGGTCGGCTACGGCACCGATAACATGGCGCCGCACAACCTGGTGCTGAGCGTGATCGGCGCCTCGCTGCTGTGGGTCGGCTGGTTCGGCTTCAATGCCGGCTCGGCGGTCAGCGCGGGGGCCAATGCCGGCATGGCGATGGCCGCGACGCAGATCGCCACGGCCGCGGCGGCGCTGAGCTGGATGATCATCGAATGGGTGGTCGTGAAGAAGCCCAGCGTGCTCGGCATGATCTCGGGCGCGGTCGCCGGCCTGGTCGCGATCACGCCAGCCTCCGGCTTCGTCGACCCGATGGGCGCGCTGATCATCGGCATCGCGGCCGGCATCGTCTGCTACCTGGCCGCCGTGCACATGAAGAAGGCGTTCGGCTATGACGACGCGCTCGACGCGTGGGGGGTGCACGGCGTCGGCGGCGCGCTGGGCGCGATCCTGACCGGCGTGTTCGCCTCCAGCGCGATCAACCCGGCCGGCAAGGGCTGGCTGGCCGACGGCAATGCCCATCAGATCCTGGCCCAGGTCTACGCCGTCCTCGGGACCTTCGTCTATTGCGCGGTCGTCACCTTCGTCATCCTGAAGGTGATCGACGTCACCATCGGCCTGCGCGTGGTCCGCGACGTCGAGGTCGAGGGCCTGGACATCAACCTGCACGGCGAGGTGGTGCACGGCTAGGCGGCGCGGCGCGGCGTCGCACCGGGAACGGCCGCACCTCGCCTTTCGCTGACTTCCAAAAAGCCCGCCAAGCCAGCAGCTTGGCGGGCTTTTCTTGTCTTTTGCCGGATCATTTCCTAGACTGCCGCGTCCGGGCCTGGTGCCCAGAGAGGATGCCGTGCCGGGCCCATTCCCGACCTCGCGTTTCGACACGTTGCCGGATTACCCGTTCCCGCGCCTCGCCGCCCTCCTGGGCGATTCGGCGCCGGGCGGTCCGGGCGCGCCGATCCTGATGTCGCTGGGCGAGCCGCAGCACCCGCAGCCGCCCTTCGTCGCCGAAATCCTGCACGCGGCGCGCGCCGGCTGGGCCAAGTACCCGCCGGTCGACGGCACGCCGGCCTTCCGCCGCGCCGTCGCCGGCTGGCTCTGCCGCCGCTACGGACTCGATGACGGCGCGATCAACCCCGATTCGCAGATATTGCCCGTCGCCGGCACCAAGGAGGCTTTGTTCCTGGTCGTCGCCGCGCTGACGCCGGAGACGAAGGCCGGCCGGCGGCCGGCGGTGCTGATCCCGAACCCGTTCTACGCGCCCTATGCCGCCGCCGCGGTCGCCACCGGCGCGGAGCCGGTCTTCGTCGATGCCGGGCCGGAAACCGGCTTCCTACCGGATTATGCCGGCCTGCCGGCCGACCTGCTGGCGCGCACCGCGCTGGTCTATCTGTGCAATCCGGCCAATCCGCAGGGCGCGGTGGCCGACATCGCCTATCAGCGGCGGTTGATCGAATGCGCGCGGGCGCACGGCTTCTTCGTGGCCGCCGACGAATGCTATGGCGAGCTTTACGACCGCGCGGCCCCGCCCGGCGCGCTGCAGGCGGCCGCCGCCCTGGGGAACGATTTCGCCAACGTGCTGGTATTCAATTCCCTGTCGAAGCGGTCCAACCTGCCCGGCCTGCGCTCCGGCTTCGTCGCCGGCGACACGGCGGCGATCACGCGATTCCGCCGCCTGCGCGCCTATGGCGCAGCCGTCACGCCGCTGCCGGTGCTGGAGGCCGCGGCGGCAGCCTGGGGCGACGAGGCGCATGTCGAAGCGAACCGGGCGCTCTATCGCACGAAGTTCGACGCGGCGGAGCGCATCCTGGGCGGACTGCCCGGATTCTACCGGCCGGCGGCCGGCTTTTTCCTGTGGCTCGACGTCGGCGACGGCGAACAGGCCGCGCTGCGCCTGTGGCGCGAGGCCGGCGTCAGAGTGCTGCCGGGCCCGTACCTTGCCGCCGACCGGCCGGGCGCGGCCGGGCGGGGCGGCGACAATCCAGGCCGCCGCTATATCCGCGTCGCGCTGGTGGCCGACGCGGCAGCCTGCGCCGAGGGCCTGTCGCGCCTGCGCGCGGTGCTGGCGCCGGCGCCTGCCCCCGCCCCGGTCGGGTGAGGAAAGACGGACGCAACATGGCCCAGCGCAGTACCTATTACACCTTCACCCTCCTGCCCGACGCGGCCAAGGCGTTCCTGCGCCGGCGCGCCAGCGAACTGTGCGGCCTGACGCTGCTGTTCGGCGGCGCCGCGCTGGCACTGGCGCTGGCCACCTACACGCCGGGCGATCCCAGCTTTGACAACGCCACCGCCGCCGCGCCCCAGAACTGGCTGGGCGCGGGCGGCGCGATCGTGGCCGACGTCGTGCTCCAGGGCCTGGGCGTCGGCGGCATCCTGCTGGTACTGGCACCCGCTGCCTGGGCGTGGCGACTGATCGCGCATCGCGGGCTGCCGATGTGGCGCCTCAACCTGACCATCCTGCCGGTCGCGCTGCTCAGCGTCGCCATGTTCGCGTCGAGCATGCCGGCGCCCGACGCCTGGCCGCTGCGGGTCGGCCTGGGCGGCTGGCTCGGCGACCTGATGCTGCACCTGCTCTACAAGGGCGCGGCGACGGTCCATATCCACCTCGCTCTGGCGCCGGCGCGCCTCATTGCACTGATCCTCGCGGTCGCGCTGGCCGGCCTGTCGCTGGGCCTGAGCCGCTACGAGTGGATCGTGATCGGGCGACTGTGCCGCTGGGCCGGCTATTTCCTGGCGCGCCTCGGGCTTCTGGTCGCGGCCGCCCTGCCCCGGCCGCGCCGGGCGCCGAAGGGCGCCAAGGCCGCGCTTCCAGCAGCCCGGCCGACTGGGCCGGCCAAGCGCGTCAAGGCGCGAATCGAGCCGCGGATCGAACCCCGCTTGGGCCCGCCGCCGCCGTTGCGTCGGGCGCGGGCCCGCGCCGAGCCGGCGCCGCCGGCGTACGCCGAACGCGCGGGCCGAGCCGGAGTGCTC
>JBDZUN010000277.1:0-4072 GCA_040255145.1 Hyphomicrobiales bacterium
AGACCCGCTTCCGTGTGCCGGTGGCCAACCGCGACGAGGAGGAGCTGCAGACCCTGCTGACCGACCCGATCACCGTGCTCGGCCTGTCGGATGCCGGCGCCCATGCCAGCCAGCTCTGCGACGCGTGCTTCTCGACCTACCTGTTGAAGCACTGGGTGCGCGAGAAGGGCGTGCTGAGCCTGGAGGAGGGCGTGCGCATGCTGACCTCGCGCCCGGCCGAGGTGTTCAACATCAAGGATCGCGGGCGCCTCGCGGTCGGCATGCCGGCCGACGTGGTGGTGTTCGATCCCGACACGGTCGGCGACGGCAAGCTGGAGCGCGTCTACGACCTGCCGGCGGGCGAGGATCGGCTGATCTCGCGCGCCTCGGGCGTCGAGGCGGTGATCGTCAACGGCGTCGTGATTCGCGAGCGCGGCGAGGACCGGATCGACCCCAACGGGCCGTTGCCCGGCCGCCTGCTGCGCAACGGCCAGGCCACGGAAAACCTGCGCGCCGCCGCAGAGTGAGGTTGGCGGGCTTCCCGAACGGCCTTCTTGCGGCGGTCGTGCCGCACGGAGGCTCGGGAGGCGGTTGAGTCGGAACAGCCCTCGCCGATACGTTCGGCGAGGGCTTGTTTGTGGGGCAGTCAGCGGCGTCGATGGCCGGCTGGCACCTGGCATTTCCGGCCCGGCAGGCGGGATCGGACGGAACGGAGGCCGTGTGGTGAAACCGAAACTGTGGCTCGCGCTCGGCGGCCTGTTATTCCTGATTGCCGTACAGCCGGCATCGGCGGCGCTCGCGGTCGGCGCCAAGGCGCCGGATTTCACGGCTCAGGCCAGCCTGGGCGGCAAGCAATTCACCTTCTCGCTCGCCGAGGCGCTGAAGCAGGGGCCCGTCGTCCTCTATTTCTACCCGGCCGCCTTCACCAAGGGCTGCACCATCGAGGCGCACGACTTCGCCGAGGCGACCGACCAGTTCAGGGCGCTCGGCGCGACGGTCATCGGCGTCAGCCACGACGACATCGCCACCCTGGACAAGTTCTCGGTCAGCGAGTGCCGCAGCAAGTTCGCGGTGGCGGCGGATCCGATGGGAACGGTCATCAACGCCTATGACGTGAAGATGCCGCTCCTCGCGAAGGCCCGGCGGACCTCCTACGTCATTGCACCGGATCATTCGGTCCTGCTGGAATACACCAATCTCGATCCCGACCAGCACGTCGCCAGGACCATGGCTGCCGTGAAGGCGTGGCGCGACGCCCACCGATAGGGCGCCGCGCGGGGGGACCATGACCGGCGGCGTCAACCGCCGGCGCGCAGGCGCAGTGTCCAGTCGCGCAGGGCTTCCAGCTGCCGGCCGATGAACTTGCGCGTCAACTCGTCGGTCAGGTTGCCGTCGGCGTCGAACTTCTGGTGTGCGGCGCTGATCATGACCTCCGGCTGGTTCAGGATCAGCGGGCTGAGGAAGACGAACGCCTGGCGCAGATGATATTGCGCCCGCGCGGTGCCGAGCGCGCCGGGGCTCGCGCCCATGATCGCCATCGGTTTGCCCAGGAACGGCTGCTCCGGCGGCCGCGACACCCAGTCGATCGCGTTCTTCAGGACGCCGGGGATCGAATAATTGTATTCCGCCGTCACGATCAGCAGCGCGTCGGCGTCGCGAATCTGCTGACGCAGCCGCTCGACCGCCGGCGGGAAGCCCTGCTCGCGCACGTCCTCGTTATAAAGCGGGAAATCGCCGATCTCGCCGCGCACGATGGTCATGCCCTCGGGCGCCAGCCCTTGCGCGGCGCGCAAAGCGGCGGCGTTGTAGGAGGCCTTGCGCAGGCTGCCGCACAGGCCGAGCACATTCAGCATTTCCGCCATGCGGAATCCTTTCCGTTGAATTGGAAGCCGACGTCTATTCCCGATAGACCGGTTCGCGCCGCGCGGCGAAGGCCGCCATGCCTTCCTTGACGTCGGCGGAGCGCAAGGCATCGACGACGGTGTCGAGCTCCAGCGCCAAGCCCGTATCGAGCCCGCCTTCGAGCCCCTCGCGCGACAGCCGCTTCATCGTCGCAAGGCCGGGCCGGCTTTTCTTCGCCAGATCGGCGGCGTAGGCCAGCGCGCGGTCGCGTAGCTCGGCATCGGGCACGACGAAATTGACCAAGCCCCAGGACAGCGCCTCGTCAGCGGATATCCAGCGGCCGCTATACATCAGTTCCAGCGCGCGGCGCAGGCCGACCAGGCGCGGCAGGCGCTGGGTGCCGCCGAAGCCGGGCACCAAGGCATAACGTGCGTGCTGATCGCCGAACCGCGCGGTCTCGGCGGCCAGCACGACGTCGCACGCCATCATGACCTCCAGCCCGCCGGCCAGGCTCAGGCCCTGGCAGGCCGCGACGACCGGCAGCCGGCACCGCTCCAGTCGGCGCAGCAGGCGGCTGCCGCTGCCCAGATAGGCGCGCAGCGCCTCACGCCCGCCGCCCTTCTTCGCCAATTCGTCCAGGTCGGCGCCGGTGCAGAAGTTTTTGCCGGCGCCCAGGACCAGCATCACGCGGACGGTGGAATCCGCCTCGAACCCGGCGATCGCGGCGTCCAGGGCGGCGATCAGGCCGGAAGACAGGCAGTTGAATTTCTCGGGTCGGTTCAACTCGGCGATCCCGATGCCGTCGCGGATTTCGATCGCGAGCGGGCTGGTGGGATTGCCGGTCTGGGCGGCGGCGGTGCTGGCCATGGCGTTTCCCCGATGGTGGCGCGGGGATTCGGCCGTTGCCGAATCCCCATCCGCTCAGGATCGGCCTACGACGTGCTGCAATGCAACCCGCTTGTCGCAGGCGCCGCCTTGCGTGGCCGCGTGCTTAAAAGCCCAGGCCGAAATACAGGTTCGGTCCATAATAGTAGGGCGGATAGTAATAGGCCGGCGGCGGGTAATAGTAGCCTGGGGCGTAGCCACCGTAGTAGCCACCGTAATATCCGCGGTAATAGGGCCCCCCGCCACCGCGGTAATAGCCGCGCCGGCCCCAGTCGCCGCCGTGGCGTTGATGGTCCCAACCGCCGCGATACGCGTTACCATGGCCGCGGCCCTGGTTCCAGCCGCCGTGGTGGCCGTCACGGGCCACGGCGGGCGTGGCGCCACCGGCGGTCAGCGCCAGGGCGGCCGCCAGAGCGAGCCCGACCAGGCCGAAGCGTTGTCCGAGACGCCGCGTTGAGCCTGACATGATCGTTCCTCCTATCCGCCGCGGCGGCTTCCGCCACCACGGCTCTTTATGGAAAAACGCTCCGCAATGGCCGGCTAATCCACCGCGGGGCATCGTACATTCGATCCAGTTGCCCGCCATCGGAGAGCGCCGCAATGCTCCGCGCCACAAGCGACGCGCCGTTCTTGCCCGATTTTTCCATCGATTTCTTCATCGTTACGATCTCCCCGTGGGCCCGACCCGGGGCCGGAATCGGCACGATCCCGGCCCGGCGGCCACGGCGGTCATGCCGCTAGAAGCCGAGCGACAGGCCGAAGGTGACATTCGGAGCGCTGTCGTAATAGTAGCCCGGCGTCGGCGCGTAGTAGACCGGCGGCGGTGCGTAGTAGCGGGGCGGCGCGTAGTAGTACCGCTCGCGCGCCACATAGCGGCCCCGGTCGGCGCGGCGATGATGCTGGCCGTGATCCCAGCCACGCTGGTGCCCATGGTAATAGCTACGACCTTGACCCCGGTCATGCGCGGAAGCCGGCGTTACGCCTGCGCTGAGGCCAAGCACAGTGGCAATACCGAAGGCCGCTGCCAGGGCCTTAATCGTGCCGCGCTTTGCTTGGTTCTTCATCGTGCATTCTCCCGCCTTCGAATCGAAGGCTTATCCGGGTTCCCTTTCTGCTTTCGATATTTGGGAACTTATAAGAGATAACGTTCTCTTCGCCGCGGTCATCCACCCGGCGGGTCAGGAGAGCCATGCAAAACTGGCGGGGCTCGTGCAGGCCGGCGCGCCGTCGGCCGCGAAACGAAAAACGGGCCGGAAATCCGGCCCGTTTTCAGGGAAATGAAGGCGAAGGCGGCGGTCGGCGTCTAGATGCGAGCGTTTCCAGCAAAAGTGGATGCCACTTTTGCGGTTCGGAAACGCGATAAACC
>JBDZUN010000278.1:0-1439 GCA_040255145.1 Hyphomicrobiales bacterium
ATGCCGGCCGCGCCCGCGGCCAGCTTGACCCCCGCGAGCGGCGGCAGGTCTGCGATCCGCTGCGGCGCGAGCGGCGAGACCAGCTTCGGCTTCGCCGCGCGATTGCGGTCCACGCCGTGGCCGGCCGCCTCAGCGGGGGCGGCGGCGCCGCGTTCCGCCGCGCTGGCCGTGGCGCGGCCGAGGATGGCGCGGCGAAGCGCAAGCCGGAACGGGTTGTGCGTATCCTCCGACCGCGCCTTGGCCAACGGCGCGGCCGGCGCGGTGGCCTTAGCCTTGGGCCGAGGCATGGTCGCGGCGGACTTGCCGCGCACGGCCCGTTTGGGCGCCGAAACCGGCGGCTTGCTGCGCTTGCTGGACATCTGCGGAAACCGTATCGGGCGGCGCGACCGCCAAGGCCGCGGATGTTAGCGATCCGCGCATCCCGGAACAAGCGGTGCGCACCGTATCGGCGCCCCGCCGTGCCTTCGGAAAAAACCAGCAGAATGAACGAAGTGTAAACCTAAGCCGCGTTATATCGGCGGTCGATCGAGCCGCCGTCCATCGGCGCGGGGGCTCGCCTCGATCGAGGAATCACGATGCGCCGCAGAAAGACTTTCCGCTCGGATGACCAGGGCGCCACCGCGGTGGAATACGCGCTGATCGTCGCGCTCATGGCCGTTATCGTCGCGACGGCGGTCCACAGCCTGGTTGAGCCCATCGGCACCCTGTTCCAGGGCCCGACGGACGCAATCAGCACCGCGTTTTCCCCGGGCGATTAGGGCTTTACGCAAAATTAAGACGGCTGTGATGGGATGTCCGCGGCCCGACGACGGGAGCCCCGGAGCAGGCGCCGCCCCGAAAAGGGGCCTCAAACTGGAGAATGTGACATGACCCGTGCGATCAACAAATTCCTGAAGAACCGCGCCGGCGCGACCGCTGTGGAATACGCCCTGATCGTGGCCCTGATGGCCGCGGTGATCGTGGTCGCCATCCATAGTCTGGGCGGCGCCCTAGAGACCGCGTTCAGCGACATCGGCACGAAGCTGACCAGCACCACTGGCAACTTGAGCGGCGGCACCTGATAACTCGCGGCGCCACGTTCCAGAGGCTCTTGGCGCCGGCCGCGGAGAATAGCGGCCGGCGCATCCAAGCCACCATCCGGGCCTCTATCGGATGAAGGTGACGCGCGTGCCCCGCCTCGCGGGGCCGCGCCGCGCCGGCCCTGTTGCGAACAATGGACCTTTTCCTTTGGGTGAGGGGGCCGCCATGGCCATCCAGCGCTGGTTCCGCCGATGGCTGCGCCAGGAAGACGGCATATCGACCGTCCTGCTCGGCCTGATGATCCTGCCGCTGATCGGCTTCATCGGCCTGGCGGTGGACGGCGCCAACCTCTACATGGTCCATTCGCGATTGTCCTACGCCACCGACGCCGCCGCCCTGGCGGGCGGCAAGATCGTCTT
>JBDZUN010000278.1:1449-4059 GCA_040255145.1 Hyphomicrobiales bacterium
GGGGACAAAGACGACAACAACACCGAAACCAAAGACAACGTCCAAGCCTATCTCGACGCGAATTTCCCGAACGGAATGTTCGGCGCGACCCTCCTGCCCCCGGACGTCACCATAAGCGACGACCACAGCCAGCTGAGGGTGGACACCGTCGCTATCGTGCCGACGCTGTTCATGCAGATTTTCGGTATCCGGACGGTTCGCCTGACCGCGAGTTCGACGGTGGAGCCGCAGGGCGGGCTGGAGGTCGTCCTCGTCCTCGACGTGACTGGCTCGATGAGCGAGCCGGCCTCGAAGCTGACCTCCATGCAGGAGGGCGCGAAGGCGCTTCTGGATACGATCTTCCAGGGCGCGGCGCCCGACGCCGTCTATGCCGCGGTGGTACCGTTCCGCGCCGCCGTCAATATCGGCAACAACCAGAAGAACATGATCGCCAGCGACTTCGACTGGAGCCAGTTCCCGAGCGGCGATCCGTGGATGGGTTGCGTCGAGGCCCGCAGCATCCATCAGACCGGCAGCGACGGCCTGTCGCTCGACCTGTCAAGCCAGGTGCCCTCGGAAGACCAATACAAGTTTCAGCCGTATCTTTATGAAGATACCAGCAAGATGGGACCGGCCACTGGTAAGCAAACGACCGGAAATGGGTCGGCTCCGATAAAAAAGGGTGCAAAGTCCAACACCCCGTTCGACAATAATTGGCCGAGCCCGCCCAAGGGCAAGTACGTCGACGAAAACTCCACGGGACCGAACGCCGGCTGCCCCAAACAGCCGATCATCCCGCTGACCAACGACAAGGCCAAGCTGGAAAGCGAGATCGATGCCTTCACCACGGTCGTCCGTGGCGGCACTCAGGTTTCGGAGGGTCTCGCCTGGGGCTGGCGGGTCATATCCGATGCCTGGCAGCCCTATTGGAGCACCGATATCGACACAACCAAAAGCCGGGCAAAGGCAATTGTTCTGCTGACCGACGGCAAAAATGAAATCGTCGACGGAAGGGATACCCTACCCGGTACTCCTGGAACCACGACCGCCGGCTACAATTACGGCAACAACGGTGACTATACTGCCTACGGTCGACCGCAGACATTGAACGCCGACGGCACCAACCAGGGCCCAGGCCCGCTCGGCGTCACGATAAAAAAGTTCCCCGACGATTTCCAAACCGCACTCAACGATCGAGAGAAGACCCTGTGCGACGCATTCAACAACGGAGTTGACAACGTCACAATCTACACGATCGGCTACCAACTCAAAGACAAGACCGCGATCAGCAACTTGGAGAACTGCGCGGGCAACGATCCGTCACGGTTCATAGCCGCCGATGCCAGCTCGATCAGCGCGGCGTTCCAGAATATCGGCAACAAGCTGACTCAGTTGCGGATCGTGAAGTAGATTTCAGCGCGCCGCGCCTGCCAGAACGGCCAGCGCGGCGGCATGCACGGCCGGATCGCCTGCCGCGATCACCTGGCCGCCCTGATCGGCCGCCCCGCCCCGCCAATTCGTCACCACCCCGCCCGCCGCCTCGATGATCGGGAGCAGCGCCTGGATGTCGTAGGGCTTCAGGTCCGCCTCGACCACCAGGTCGACCAGCCCGCGCGCCAGCATGCAATAGCCGTAGCAATCCGCGCTGTAGCGCGTCAGCCGCGCCGTGGCACGGAGCGTATCGAACGCCACGCGTTCGTCCGTATGCCCGAACATCGCCGGATCGGTGCACATCAGCACGGCCGAGGATAGCGCGCCGCACCGGCGCGTCACCAGCTTCGTGCGTGCGCCGCCGCGCTCCACCATCCAGGCGCCGAGAGGGCTGCCAACGAACCGCTCGCCCAGATACGGCTGGTCCATGACGCCCAGGATCGGACGCGCGCCGGCGTTCAGGGCGATCAGCGTGCCCCATAGCGGAACGCCGGTGATGAAGCTGCGCGTGCCGTCGATCGGGTCGATCACCCAGGTATAGGCGGACGACCCGGTCTCGCGCCCATGCTCCTCGCCCAGGATGCCGTGATCGGGATAGGCCGCCTTGATCCGTTGGCGGATGACGGTCTCCGCCTCGCGGTCGGCCGCGGTGACGGGGTCATAGCCATGCCCGCCGGCCTTGTCCTCGACGCTCTCCAGCCGGCGGAAGTGACGAAGCGTCGCCTCGGCGGCCGCATCGGCCAGGCCCTCGGCGAACGCGACAAGGTCGGCAAGTCCCTCGTCGTCGAGGCCGCCCGCCGGCATGCGCGCCGCCCTCAGCCCGCCGCTGCGGCGCGGGCGACGCGCTTGCGCGCGTTCGGGTCCAGGTGGCGTTTACGCAGGCGGATGCGCTTCGGCGTCACCTCGACCAGCTCGTCGTCGTCGATATAGGCGATCGCCTGCTCCAGGCTCATCAGGCGCGGGGGCGTCAGCCGGATCGCCTCGTCCTTGCCGGCGGCGCGGATATTGGTGAGCTGCTTGGTCTTGGTCGGGTTCACGTCGAGGTCGTTGTCGCGGCTGTTCTCGCCGACGATCATGCCGAGATAGACCGGCTCGCCCGGCTCGACGAACAGGGCGCCGCGGTCTTCCAGGTTGAACAGCGCGAAGGCCACCGCCGACCCGTCGCTGTTCGAGATCAGGACGCCGTTGCGCCGCCCCTCG
>JBDZUN010000279.1:0-1725 GCA_040255145.1 Hyphomicrobiales bacterium
GGTCTACTACACCGTCCTGCTGGTTGGCCTCGACGTTTCGGTCACGGATCGCGAGATGGTCGACGCGCTGGTCGCGCTCGGCTTCGGGGCGTCGTTGATCTCGATCTTCGCCCGGCTCGGCGGCGGCATCTTCACCAAGGGCGCGGATGTCGGCGGCGATCTGGTCGGCAAGGTCGAAGCGGGCATCCCCGAGGACGATCCACGCAATCCGGCGACGATCGCGGACAACGTCGGCGACAATGTCGGTGACTGCGCCGGCATGGCGGCCGATCTGTTCGAGACCTACGCCGTGACCGTGGTTGCCACCATGGTGCTGGCGTCGATCTTCTTCCGAGAGGCGGGTAACGCAGTCCAGATGATGGCCTACCCGCTGGCGATCGGCGGCGCGTGCCTGATCGCCTCGATCATCGGCACCTTCTTCGTTCGCTTGTCGGCCAATGGCAGCATCATGGGTGCGCTCTACAAGGGCTTCATCGCCTCGGCGGTGCTGTCCCTGGTCTTCTTGCTCGGCGTCACCGACTGGGTCGTGGGCTTCCAGACGCAATTGACGATCCCGCTGGTCGACGGCCAGATCGTCGCCAATGGCTGGGATCTCTTCTATTGCGGCGTGATCGGCCTGGTTATCACCGGCCTGATCATCTGGATCACCGAATACTATACCGGCACCGACTACCGGCCGGTCCGCAGCGTGGCGCAGGCGTCGACTACGGGCCACGGCACCAACGTGATCCAGGGCCTGGCCGTGTCGATGGAATCGACCGCACTGCCGGCGCTGGTCATCGTCGCCGGCATCCTCGGCACCTATGCGCTTGCCGGCCTGTTCGGCATCGCCATCGCCGTCACCACGATGCTGGCGCTGGCCGGCATGGTCGTGGCGCTCGACGCGTTCGGCCCGGTCACCGACAATGCCGGCGGCATTGCCGAAATGGCGGGCCTGGAAGGCGAGGTGCGCGAGACCACCGACGCGCTCGACGCGGTCGGCAACACCACCAAGGCCGTGACCAAGGGCTACGCCATCGGCTCCGCCGGTCTCGGCGCGCTGGTGTTGTTCGCGGCCTATACCGAGGATCTGAACTTCTTCAGCGCTCACTCGGACGCCTATCCGGCCTTCGCCGGCGTCGTCCCCAATTTCTCGTTGGCCAATCCGTATGTGGTGATCGGGCTGTTCATCGGCGGCCTGCTGCCCTATCTGTTCGGCGCGATGGGCATGACCGCGGTGGGCCGCGCCGCCGGCGCGGTGGTCGAGGAGGTGCGGCGGCAGTTCCGTGAGATGCCGGGCATCATGGATCGCACCACGCGACCGAATTACAGCCGCGCGGTCGACCTGCTGACCCGCGCGGCGATCCGCGAGATGATCGTACCGTCGCTCCTGCCGGTGCTGTCGCCGATCGTGCTGTTCTTCGTGATCGAATGGATCGCCGGGCGCTCGGCCGCGTTGTCGGCGCTCGGCGCCATGTTGCTCGGCGTGATCGTCACCGGGCTGTTCGTTGCGCTATCGATGACCGCGGGCGGCGGCGCCTGGGATAACGCCAAGAAGTACATCGAGGACGGCCATCACGGCGGCAAGGGTTCGGAAGCGCACAAGGCGGCCGTCACTGGCGACACCGTCGGCGACCCGTACAAGGATACCGCGGGCCCCGCCGTCAACCCGATGATCAAGATCACCAACATCGTCGCACTGCTGCTGCTGGCCGTGCTGGCGCACCACTGACGTCGCGTTATTTC
>JBDZUN010000279.1:1735-4046 GCA_040255145.1 Hyphomicrobiales bacterium
CGTCGAAAGAAGCCCCGGACAGACGTCCGGGGCTTTTTACGTTGGGCTATGCGGCGGAAGGTGCCGTCTGGTTCGGTTGGGTGATCACAGTACTGGCTTTGGCCAGTTGCCGGTCCCTGGCCCGGTACATGGTTCGGCCGAGACGGCCCCCCCTCGGGCACCACACCTCCCTTGGACAGGCGACCGAAATTGCCGAACATCTGCTGGAACACCGTCAACTCCCCCCCCTTGGTCGGGGTAACGCGGCCGACCATCGCGACCTTTTGGCCGTCCTTGAGGTCCAGCTTGTCGATCGAGGCGACCGTGCCGTCCTTGTCGAAACGAATCTCGGTGATCTTGCGCGCAACGGTATGAGGCTGTTGGAATGCGTAGTGCTTGGTGATGCTCGAGACATAGTACCAGGTCGAATCGTCGAACGGCGCGACGGTCGACGGTGTCCCGAGGGCGGCCTCGACGGATTCCCGGGTATCGACGTGCGGCTTGATCGCCGCCATCTTGTCCGCATCCGCGACATAGCCGCGATGCTCGACTATGGGTGAACAGGCGGTCAGGGCAAGGCCCAGGCCCGTCAGCGCCAGCAGCGATCTATCCAAACGCACTGCATACCTCGTAGGCCGTGACGCGTGTTGACGTATCGTGAACGGCGGATTAGTTCAAGGTCCGTTTCGGTGACGGGGGCATGATGCCGCTCCGCCTGCTTCGCCGTCGGCGCAATCAGGTGAGCGCCGACGCGCTGTACATGACCCTGGTCGAACAGGCGCGCAGACCCGTCTTCTACGCCGACCTTGGCGTGCCGGACACGGTCGACGGCCGCTTCGATATGATCGCGCTGCACGCCTTCCTGCTGTTGCACCGGCTGCGCGGGGAGCAGACGGCCGCGCGCTTAGGACAGGATGTGTTCGACCTGATGTTTGGCGACATGGACCGTAATCTGCGGGAAATGGGCGTCGGCGACCTGAGCATCGGCAAGCGCATCAAGACGATGGCGAGCGCGTTCAATGGCCGGATCGTCGCCTATGACGCCGCGTTGTCGGCCGACGATCCACACGTGCTTGACGACGCGTTGCGGCGCAACCTGTTTCGCGGCGCGGCCCCTGAGGTGGGGCAGGTGGCCGCGCTGGCGTCCTATGTGCGCGATCAGGCTGCCGCGCTCGCGGATCAGCCGCTCGACCGGCTGCTGGCCGGTGAGGTCGCGTTTACACCGCCGCAGGCCACGCTTGCCTGACGCCGTGCGACACCGTATCGGTAGCGGATGACCGAAACGATCTCCGCGGCCGATGCCGCCGTGAACTGGGCCGATTTCGTCAAGCCGAACGACCTGGTCGTCTGGACGGAGGGTGCCGGCGAGCCGCTGGCGCTGACCCGCAGCCTGATTCGCGCGGCGCCGCGTCTGGGCGGCATCCGGGTCTATACCGCCATCTACCTGACCGATTCGCTCGACGCCGCGACGCCCGATACGGTGCGCATCTATTCTTACGGCGCCTACGGCAAGCTGTCGGCGCTGTACGACCAAGGGATGGTCGAGGTCGTTCCCGGTCACTATTCGCAGGTCGGCCGCTACCTCGGCCCCGAGGGCCCCTTGAAGGCCGACATCGCGCTGGTCCAGGTAACGCCGGCCGATGCGCACGGGCGGCACAGCCTCGGCCTTGCGGTCGGCCACATGCGCATGGCGATGGCGGCGGCGCGCTGCGTGATCGCCCAGGTCAATCCGCGCCTGCCATGGACCGAAGGGGCGGCGGTCGTGCCGGCCAGCACCTTCGATCACATCGTCGAGATCGAGGAACCGCTGCTGGAGGTGCCTCCGCGCGCGCCCAGCGCCGCGGAGCGCGAGATCGCCGCCCGCATCGCACGACTGGTGCCGGATCGGGCGGTCATCCAGCTTGGGGTCGGCGCGTTGCCCGACGCGATTGCCGCGGCGCTGGCGGACAAGCGCGACCTCGGCGTCCATACCGGACTCTTGACCGACGCGTTCCGCGGTTTGGTCGAGGTGGGCGCGATCACCAACCGCTACAAGGCGATCGATACGGGACTGTCGGTCACGACGTCGTTCCTGGGGACGCGCCAGCTCTATGATTTCGTCGACCGCAATCCGGGCATCGTGATGCGGGAGACCCGCTATACCCACGGTGCCGGCACGCTGCTGCAACTCGAAAAGCTGCACGCCATCAACAGCGCCATCGAGGTTGACCTGACCGGCCAGGTCAATGCCGAGATGGCCGGTGGCCGCTATCTCGGTCAGACCGGCGGGCAGGTCGATTTCCAGCGGGCCGCTTTCGTCTCGTCCGGCGGCCGCGGCATCGTCGCTCTGGCG
>JBDZUN010000029.1:0-22092 GCA_040255145.1 Hyphomicrobiales bacterium
GTCCTTCTTGGCGTTGAAGAACTGGCGATAGGCGTGGACGATGGGATGCAGCGGGCGCCGGTCGCGCTCGGCCTCGCGTGCGTCGAATGGATCCCATAGCGGCCGGATGATATCGGGGTTGAAGCCGAGATCGTATTCGCGCATCGCCCGCTCCGGATCCTCGGCGATCATCTGGCGGAATGCTTCCGAGCACGACCACCATTCGAGCACGCGCTTCACTTGGCCGATCGTCAGGGCCAGCCCGGCATCCGTCGTGGTCTCCGGAACGGTTTGCAACGTTGTCATCGGGAAACACTCCTGTCGTCGGAAGGAACGAATTGCGGCAGGGCCGCGACCGGCATGTCCCACGCCGACCATGGCGGCGCCGGCGGCGAGGCCACAGCCGCTCGGGGTGGCAGAAGCAGCCTGGCTGGAAAGTCGAGCGGTTCCCGATAGGGCGCCGCCGGCGCATCGACGGCCAGGCCAAGGACACGATCGCCGAAGGCGTGGACCAGCTTGCGCTCGGCGAATCCGGCGAGGATGTCCTCGACCTGCGCCGCCGGAATCCCGGCGCCGGCACGCTCGAACGCGCCGACAATGGCGCCGGCGGTGGTGGTGGCGTCGCAGGCGCGGTAGATGCGCGTTTCGAGCGGATCCAGGATGTGGCGTCCCGCTACCGCGCACGGGCGCGTGTCCCTGATGACGAGCCGCTCGCCGGATGTCGTCGCGGCGAGCACGGGCGCATCCGCGCGCATGATCGCCATGGGCGCGGTCTCGCGGTCGATGAACAGCTCGGTCCATTCGCGGATACGCTCGTTCACCGCACGCACCCCCGGCCGGGTCCACGGCCGCGCCGAATTGGCGACATCCCGCGTGTCGACGAAATAGTAGGCCTGGCGCGACCGGCGGTCAGCGTCGTGGGGATAGGTGTGGCGGTAGGCCCAGTCGGGCACGAGATCGAGTCCGAACTGTTCCGCCTGCTCGAAATAGGGGCTGAACCGGTTGTAGCGGATCGCCGTCAGCGTGGCGGCCGCCGGCGGCTGCAGATGGTAGATGAGCGGCAGCCAGTCCGCGATCTCGCCATACCAGGCGTCGTCTTCGCCTGGCGCGCCGAACAGCATGTTCCACAACAGCCAGATGCCGTAATTGCGCGCCCATTTGATGAGCTGCAGGTTGATCGCCGCATTGGCGCCCTTCTGCAGCAGCGGCAGCACACGGTCGTCGAGGCTCTCGATGCCCGGCTGGATCCAGTGCACGCCGGCTGCGGCGAGCAGCGCCACCTGATGGCGCTTGAGGTTGGCCTTGGTTTGGTAGAACAAAGCGTAGCCGCGATCGGCGGCGATCAAGGCCGGCATCAGCGATTTGAAATAGGACGGCTCGATGATGTTGTCGACGGTCATGAAGCGATTGACGCCGTAACGGGCGAACAGCGCGTCGAGCTCGTCGACTACCTGCTCGGGGCGCTTGGCACGGAACGCCATGCCGGAATCGCTGATGCCGCAGAACGAGCAATGGTGCTTCTCGCCCCACCAGCAGCCGCGCGCCGTCTCGATCGCGATGCCGGGAACGACCTGGCGCTTGAAGCGGGTGCGGTCCAGTTCGCCGAAATAGTCGTCATAGATCGGCGCCGGCACGCTATCCATACGCTGCACACGTGCATAAAGCGCATGCTCGGGTGGCGCCGGCGCCTGGCCACTGCTGCGATGGACCGGCGCGAACACGCCGGGCCCGAGTACCGGGGCCGGGACGTCGCACCCGCCGTCGAGCACCGCGCGACAGAGCGGCGCCAGCAGTTCGTCGGCCTCGCCGGAGACGACAAAGTCGAGCCAATCGAAGCTCTGATGCGCCACCCAGCCCATCTCGCCCTCGCAGTTGCCGCCGCCGAGCATGGTGACGACCGAGGAATCGAGCGCGCGGATGCGCCGCAACAGCGCGAGCGACGCGCATTGCTGCTGAAATACCGAACTACACCCGACGATACGCGGACGGTGCGCGAGCACGGCCTGGGCCATTTCCTCGACAAAGACATCGGCTAGCTCGCGCACGCGCAGAAGCTGTTCGGTCAATGCCGGCGGCTCGCCCAGAATGGCCGCCAGCGTGTCGAGGTAGACCTGCGACTGCAGGTCGGCGTCGGGAAACGCGGCGGCCGCGAACGTCCATTCGCCGATGCGGTTACCGATCGCCGAGGCATTGATGCTCTCATAACCCTGCAGCCCGATCACGTCGGCGAACCGGAGGTTGCCGTAGAGCGAACGCGCCAGGATGCCGGCACGCTGCAGGCAAGCCTGCAGCGTGCCGAGCGCCGGCGATGGGCGCTCGACCGAGGCGTATGGCATCAGCACCAGCACCATGTCGCATGACGCGGCCATGCCGGAGCCGTCAACCGACCGCGTTGTAGTTGGCGACCGCGTTGCCCGTGGTCGCAACGTTGCCGACCCCTACGACATTGGCAACGCCGACATTGTTGACGGCGCCGACCGTGTTGACCGCGACCGCCGCGATCACCACGACCGCGATGGTCTGCGGCGCGACGGCTTCGAGATCGTCGCCGAGCACTTCATCAAGCGCGATTTCCTTCGGATTGCGCGGCAGCACCAGGTGATAGGTGTCGGCCGCCTCTTCGTGCACGTGGACCTGAAGCGCGGGCGGCAGCGCCACGCTCGGGTCAATCGCGCTGATCTCGCTCTGCAGCACGCTCTTCGGGTCGTTCAGCAGCCGCTGCTTGTAGCTCTCGTGTCTCCATGCCTTGGCGATGATGCGCGCTTCAAGCTCTCGGCGCGTCATCGTCGTCGACTCGGGCGCAGGTGTTTGCTGGCTGGTCATCGTAAGCTCCCCTGTTTGATCGTCCCGCGCCCGTGGTGTACCCACGCGCACCGCTGGCATCGTGACGAATGCTTCGCACGGCGCGAATCGGTTGGTGTCCGTCAGCCTACGGTGTTGGTGTTGGCGACGGCGTTGCCGGTGGTGGCGACGTTGCCCGCGCCGACCACGTTGGCGGCACCGACATTGTTGACGACGCCGACCGTGTTGGCGGCGACGACGCCGAGCACCACCACCGCGACGGTCTGCGGCGCAACTGCCTCGAGATCGTCGGGTAGTATCTCGCTAAGCGCGATGTCCTTCGGGTTGCGCGGCAACACCAGGTGATAGGTATTGGGTGCTTCCTCGTGGACCTGAACCTGGAGTTCGGCCGGCAACGACACCGACGGGTCGATCTCGCCGATCTCGTGCTGCAGCACGCTCTTGGGATCGGCCAGCAGCCGCTGCTTGTAGCCCGGGTTCTTCCAGGCCTTGGCAATGATGCGGGCCTCCAGGTCTCGGCGCGTCAGAGCCGACGGATTGGCGGATACCTGTTGATCAGCCATCGGATGTTTCCTTCCTGCTCGGGAATATCTGTCCGGAGCCGCGTCACGCCACGGCGTTGGCGGTGGCAACCAGGGTCACCTGGCCGACGACCGCGGTCATATTGAGGGCCACGGTGTTCGTGACCTGGTTACCGACGACGCACTGCACCACGGCGGTGACGACGGCGACTGTTTGCGGCGCCACCGCTTCCAGGTTGTCGCCGAGCACCTCGCCGAGCGAGATGTCCTTCGGATTGCGCGGCAGCACGAGATGATAGGTGTCGGGCGCCTCCTCGTGGACCTGGACCTGCAGCGCCGTCGGCAGCGACACCGACGGATCGATCGCGGCGATTTCGTGCTGCAGCACGCCCTTGGGATCGGCCAGCAGCCGTTTCCTGTAGTTCGGGTCCTTCCAGGCCTTGGCGATGATGCGGGCTTCAAGTTCGCGGCGGGTCAACGCGACCGGCGGCTTGGTTGGCGTCTGCGGGTTGGGCATTGCGCGCTCCTCGGTTCCGAATTCACACGGTCTCTGTCGCCTTAGGGCGATCACTGGTCGGCATCGGCCGTTTGCGGCCGGCAGGCGCGCCGAAGCCCGGCGCCGGCGTGAACATCTTGTCGATATGCATGTCCCAGGGATCGACCGGGCTGACCGGCCGGCGGCGGCCGGCAATGAGCAGGAGCCCCCCGGCGAAATGCTCAAATCCGAGATAGGGCACCGGATCGTCGACGGTCGCGAGACAGAGGAACTTGCCGTCGAAGTCGGCAATGATCTTCCAGTCGACGAGGCGCTGGAGCGCTGCATGGATGTCGGCGTCGCTCTCCTGTGAGCCGAGGCGGCGCAGCGCCTCGACAATGGTGCCCCCGCCGCGCGCGGAATCGCAGGCGCGGCAGATCTGCGATTCCACGATGTCCAGTGCATGGTGCAACGCGACCGCGCACGGCCGAGTGTCGCGAACGGTGATCCGGATGCCGTCATCCGTCATCATCAGCACCGGTGCATCCTCGCTGCGGCGCGGCAGCTCGGCCACCGAACTGCGTTGGCGGTAGAACAGCGTGCCCCATTCCTTCATGAGCTCGATGAGGCGGGTTGGCTGGGGGCCGACCGGGCCGTCATGGCAGAAGAAATAAGCCTGATCCATCAGCTGACGCTCATCGACCGGATAGGCGTGGCTGTAGGCCCAGTAGGGAACGAGGTTGAGTCCGTAGGCGTCGGCGTCGTTGAAATACGGGCTGAAGCGGTCGTAGCGGATCCGCGTCATGCCGCCGGTTGTCGGCGGCTGGAGGTGCATGACCAGCGGCAGCCAATCTGCGACCTTTTCATACCATTCGGGCCTGTCGCCCGGCGCGCCGTAGAGATGATTCCAGATGATCCAGATGCCGCAATTGAACGCCCATTTGAGCAGCTGGATGTTGATTGCGACCGAGCAGCCCTTTCTGGTCAGGGCCAGGAGCTCGTCGCTGAGCGCCTCGATGCCGGGCTGGACCCAGCGGACACCGGCGCGTGACAGCAGCTCGACCTGCGACCGGCTCAGATTGGCCTTGGTCTCGTAGAAGAACAGCATATCGCCCTGCTCGGCGAATGCCGGCAGTACGCGGCTGAAATAGCGATTGTCGAGAATGTTATCGACGGTCATGAATTTCTTCAGGCCGTAGCGGTCGGCCAGCCAGCGCACCTCTTCCTGCACGCGCTCCTGCGACTTGGCGCGGAACGCCATGCCGGCGCCGTTGAGACCGCAGAACGTGCAGTGGTGCTTGGCGCCCCACCAGCAGCCGCGCGATGTTTCAAGGGTCAGGCCCGGTATGATGTGATCGCGCAGCGGCGACTGTTCGAGCTGTTCGAAGTAATCGTCGAAATTCGGGATCGGCAGGTCGTCGAGGTTTTCGATGATCACGCGCGCGGCTTCGCCTGGCGCCGCGTCGCCGCTGTCTGGCGCCGTACCGCGCGTGACCGGTCCGCACACACCATAGGGCAGCAGCGCCGCCGGCGCTTCGCGCCCATACGCGAATATCAGACGGCACAGGTCCGGCAGCAACTTGTCTGCCTCGCCCGATACAACGTAGTCGATCCATTGATATTGCCGATGGGTGGCAATGCCCATCTCGCCTTCGCAATTGGCACCGCCCAGCATGGTGACGATCGACGGGTCGAGTTCGCGCACGCGGCGAAGCAGCGCCAGCGACGCGCAATGCTGCTGGAACACGGAGCTGCAGCCCACGATCCGCGGCCGCCCGTCCACGATGCGCTCCGCCAATTCCTCGACAAATGCATTGGCTTCCGCCCGCGTCTTCAGCAGCGACGCCTCGAGACCGGCATTCGCATATCCCTCACGGCACAGGCCCGCGACATATTCCTCGGCGTCGCGCAATCCGGTGCGAAACGCGGCCTGGGAGAACGTCCACTCGCCCAGTTGGCTGGTAATGTCGGAGTTGTTGATGCCTTCGTAGCCGATCCGCCCGATTCGCTCGGCGAACATGAGATTGCCGTGAATGATCCGCGTCGAGATCGATTCTCGGTCCAGCGCGCTCGCCAGCGTGCCAAGCGCCAACGATGGACGCTCGACCGAAACGTAGGGCATCGAGACCAGCACAACCTCGGAAAAGGTGTTCCTCTCATATACGTTGCCGCGTCGCCGCTCCAAGGTCTGATCAACCATGGCGCGAACCTGAGAATATGGCGTATTGCTGCATCAGCAGCATCCTCCCAATACTTCGCCCGACAACTTTCGGCTCTTACTCAATCGACGCCATCGCGACGAATACGCTTCGATAAAAAGCCCGCTCGTACATTCGGAACCACTTGGCTCAACAATCCTTTTCGACGCACGTCAACAATCACCATACGATTTAATTGACACACTAGTAATATTGCAAATCGGAAATTCGATGTTTGAGTCTTATGACTCACATTCTGATAATACACCTGCTCTCATAAGGTTAATCTTGCCGTATTGTATGGTATTAATCACATTTTAATAAATGATGTGAGGAACATAATCTTCTTAGTTCCATTGTTATTCAACGACTCATCAATGTATTTACCATTATGTTCTGTATGGATTCTGCATGATAGCGAATTCGAGTCAACTCAACTGATTAGCACTTACGGTTATTATATTTTATGAAATATTGAATGTTATTCATGCTCGAGGTACCACTCTGTGTTGATTGAGCATACCTTAGACGATCTGGTGCAGATTTTCGTATAGAGATCACAATCTACCAGAGCATTGGCCATTACAGTCAGATCGAGAGTGGAGACCGTCGATTACTACACTTGGCGAGATGTCGACGGACTCAACGTGCGGCAGCATTGCGGGGCGAACCGGGTTGCCGGATGAAACAATAATCGGATGAAAAAACTTGAAGACTCGCGCGGGTTACGGGTCGAAATTCGGTCAGCCGGAGGTGAACGGCGGCACCCGGAGGCGCCACAGAGCGGAGCTGGGCCTCGCGCTAGACGCGAGTTTCGGCCGCGCGGGGACTATCTGGCTACAGTCTCCGACCTCAGAACCTTATGCGCATGGGGCTCACCGACGTTCAGTCTAGCGGCATTCCCGCCCTATGATCAGACTGGCCGACACGTAAGGCGGCGCGGGGCTGGTCAGGGAGAGAACGATCCGAACACAATCCATCGTCGGGCATGCGAAGCCTCCGGGCCTCCTCGCCTCAACGCGCACATTCGTGCGTGACTTTGCAGGATTTGCAGGCTGGAAAGGCGCGCTGGCCGCGGCACTGGTTCTGCTGGGGGTGTTTTTCGAAAGCCTGGGTCTGCTCCTTCTCATTCCCCTGCTTGGCGTCATAACCGCAACCGGAATCCGTCACGACTGGCTTCAGGACTACGCGAACGCGCTGTTCGTCCGGCTCGACTTGACCGACGCGGCGGAACGGCTCGCCTTGTTGCTCGGCATCTTCACCGTCCTGATGATCGCGCGTGCGCTCATCGTTTCGATGCGGGACGTCGTCGTTGCCGGGCTTCACATCCGTTTCGTGGAAACGCGCCGTTCACGCATCGCTGAGCGGCTGGCAGCCGCGCGATGGGACCAGGTCGTCCGCCTGCGCCACGCACGCATCGTCCACCTGATGAGCGGCGATATCCAGCGCATCGGCGTAGCGGCATATTCGATGCTGCGCTGCGTTGTCGCGCTTGCGATCATAGCGGCGCAGTGTGCCCTCGCCGCCCTGCTGTCGCCTTTGCTTGCGGTCGTCGCCCTTGCGCTGCTGATGATCGGCGGACTGGCGCTGGTTCCGATGCTCCGGCGCGCGCGCGTTCTAGGGCAGGTCACGACCGACGCCAATCTGGCCCTGCTCGACAATACAGGCCAGTTTCTCGGCGGCCTCAAGCTGGCGATAAGCCAGAATCTGCAATCGCATTTCCTGGCCGGATTCCGCGGAACGCTGGCCGCGTTGACGCGCGATCAGGTCGCCAATCTGCGCCAGCAGACCAACAGCCGCATCGCGTTCAGCTCATTGACGGCGCTCATCGGAGTGGCCCTGGTCTTCGTCGGCTTCACCGTCTTTCACGTTCCGACGCCGGTTCTGATCACGCTCCTGCTGGTCATCGGTCGGCTGGGCGGCCCCGTGGCCCAGCTGCAGCAGGGCGCACAGCAATTCACCCATTCGCTTCCGGCCTACGAGAAATTCAAGGCTCTGGAACAGGAGCTTGCGTCCATTCCGTGCGCGCCGCCCGCGGCGGCAGGTCGGGCGCGCGTGCCGGACGGGAGAATTGCCTTCGACGACGTAAGCTTTGCGCATCAGATCGAGCACGGCGCCCCGGAAACGCGGTGCGGCGTCCATCGCCTGACCTTCCGGATCGAACCGGGGGCCGTCATCGGCATCAGCGGGCCGTCCGGCGCTGGCAAGACAACCCTGGTCGACCTGCTGACCGGTCTCTATCCGCCGCAATCGGGCCGGATCACGATCGATGGCACGACCCTCGAGAGCGACATGCTGGGCGCCTGGCGGGATCGGCTGGCCTATATCGCGCAGGACTCGTTCCTGTTCCACGATACCGTCCGGCGCAATCTGGCCTGGGCGTCAGACGGCGTGGACGAGACGGAAATGCGGGCGGCCCTGCGCATGGCCGGCGCGGACGTAGTCGTAGATCGGATGGATCGCGGCCTGGACACTGTCCTGGGCGAACGCGGTACCCTGGTCTCGGGCGGCGAGCGCCAGCGCATCGCTCTGGCGCGCGCGCTCCTGCGCAAGCCGGGTCTGCTGGTCCTGGACGAGGCGACGAGCGCGATCGACAGCGCCTTGGAACAGCGGATCATGGAGCGGATCCTAGCCATCCGGCCGCGTCCGACGATCGTGCTGATCGCGCATCGGAGCGAGAGCCTCGCGCTTTGCGACCGGGTGCTATGGATGGCGGACGGCCGGTTGGCCGAAAGGCCGCCGACCGCCATGGATGGGCCGAAAGGGCTCACGTGCCCAGCCGACCGCGTGGATCATGGCCGCGCCGCCGATGGCGGATCACCGACCTGACCCGGCGCCAAAGCCAGGATGGAATCCGCAGCACCGGATAGAGAAACCAGAGCGGCCCGGGAAGCGACCAGGTCATGAAATCCGTCTCGCCTACGGCCTTGGATTGTAGCTCATGCGACCAATGCAGCACGCCGCGACCCAGCAGGAAGTGGGATATCTGAATCATCAGGTTTCCCAGCGGCCGGCGATCGATTTCCTGCTCTGCGGCACCGGCGAGTGCGTTGAGCGCGATAGCCTCCAGCCAGCGCGTCGTGCGATCGCCGCGCATTTCGGTCACGAGCGCGGGCGGCAGCGCGACATCGAAAAGCCGATTGCACAGCAACAGGGCCTGCGCCGGGCACCGGCCGGCGCCCTGCATCTGCGACAAGCGGTACAGGCGCTCGATATCCGCCTCGGATTTGGCTGCCAACGAGGCCATCAGATCGGCGAGCCATTTCAGACGAGACCAGCCGTGCCGCGCACCGTGCATACACAGATAGCTGAACAGATCCTCCGTGTTCAGCGTACGAATGACCCCGCCCTCGAAGATTTCCACCGCCTGGTGCGACGACGCGACGGAGATCCCGGCCAGAACAGCCCGATTTTCACAAGCCCGCCAGTGCAGATCGAGCGATATGCGCTTGGCATCGTGCCGGAACAAGCTTTCGCGCGCCCTGCCGATCCAGGCTCGGAACTGACGGTCGCTGAAGGTCGCGGGCGGGCTCAGCCGGCGATAGCCCGCTTGCGCCAATTGCGCGCAGACGGCGTCGACCGCGTCCGCCCCGCCGATCAGCACGTCGATGTCGCTAGAATGCTTGACGCCCTGGCCGCCATAGGCAAGCGCACCGAGGCTCGCGCCCTTCAGGAACAGGATCGGCAGGTTCGCATGGTCGAATTGCCGCTGCAGCCGGACCGCCTCCAAGGCATTCCGGAGGTTCGCGCGGGCTGCCGCGCGAGCCGATTCGCGCAAGGCATCCATGACCCGGTCCGGGACCGGGAGCCCGGCCGACCCCAGGCCGGCGTGGACCAGCCCTTCGACGCGATGTCGCTTCACCACGCGCAGAAAGCGTTCCCAATCCCGGACATGCCTGCCTGCGGCGCGGATGGCCGCGTCTCGGCCGGCCGAAGGCGGCCATCTGCAACAGGCGGCGGCGAGGCCGAACTCGGCCGGCAAGATAAAACCGTCGCTTGTCACGACGCACGCGCGCCGGCTGTACGGCATCGAGCGGCGCGCAGACAGAGTGACGGATACGTCGTACCGCAACATTGCGCAGAACCGACCACCTGGATCGCTCCCGGCGGCCCGCTCTCAGCCAAAGCGGGCGAGCGGCGCGACGTTACGGCTACCGGCTGCGCCGACCACAATCGTATCACCGGTAACGAGCCAGGCATGGGCGATCACCCGCCCCTCGGGATCAAGCCTCGCGCCCAGATGGACCGCCGAACCACGGCCGCGTCGGGCCAGCATCGCCTTGGCCGCCATCGCCTGGGGCAGGCACACGGCGTTCCACGGCACATTGCGCGCAGCGATCGTCACGGCTCGGCGCACGCGCACTGGCAGCGCATCGCTGCAAGCGTCCTTGTCCGGCGCCCGCGCCAGCCAGTGCGCCAAGACCCGGAACGGCAGCGTCAGGATGAGCAGCCGGGCAACGGCAAGCATCAGGACGGCTTCGAAGATCATCAGACGCTCTGCGGTGCTCAATCCCGCGAATGTCCGGAGCTTGCCGTCCAGCGTCATAGGCAACCTCATATGCGAACAGCTCCCAACAATCCCGCGCTCGGCAGGCAAGCCTCGCACATTTGCGCCGGCTGGGAAATCCGCGCGGGGCCGGTCGCCGAGGCAATCCCCGCCCGCCAGCCACACTCTCGGGGGTTTGGTATCAGATAGGGCGCGATCCGTTCGCGCGGGAGCCCAACCCTCGGGGCGCCGTGCACATCCTTTGGGCCGCACTGCACGGGCGGCCGGGCAATGCCAAAGACGTCGCGCACGAGCAGCGCAACCGTCTACGCAGATCGTTACAATTTTGAATTCATATTCAGGCGCCAATCCGCGCCCCTCGCGGCAATCGCCACGGAATAATTGGCGGCGGTTTCGAAGGATCGTACCAGCCATCGCCCGTCGCTCCGCAGCGATACGATCTGTTCGGCGGACACCGGCGACACATCGAAGCTGTCCAAAGGGGACGACAGACCGAGGCCGCTCGCCTTGAGGACGGCTTCCTTGCGCGTCCAGACGTCGAAAAAGGCCGCGGCCCGGCCATTGGGCGGGAAATGCCTCAATACCCGCTGCTCGACGGGCGAGAAGAACCGCTCCGCAATGGGATCGACCGCAAGGAGATCGTCATGGACCTCGATATCGCAACCGACATCGAGGCTGTGCGCGACGACGTACAACGCGAAGCCGCCCGAATGCGAGACGTTGAATTGAAGCGCGCTGTCCGCAATGAACGGCTTGCCGCGCGGCCCGATACGGATCGGTACCTCACGGGGTGGGCACGCGAGATATCGCGACAGCAGCGAACGCAGCTTGGCGCGGCGCACGACATACAGTCGGCGGTCCCGGTCGAAGCGGAACCGGCTTGCGCGATCGCGTTCCTCCCGGCTCAACACCGCGAGACAATCGGCAATTCCACTATCCGCACGCAGATCCGCCAGGTGAACGTCCACGGCTGCTTCCGGCATGAACGCACTCCGGCTCACTTCTGCGCGCCGGGGCGATCCTGCAGCGGCAGCCGCGCCCAGTCGAGACACACGTTCACCTCCTCCGCGAGCCCTCGAACATTCGGCTGTTCCAGCATGGATTCGTGATTGCCGACGACCTCGCGCATGGTGAATTCGCCGTGGACCGTATCCGGCCAGCCCGGAGTGTGATCGAACACGTCCAGGCGATCCGCGGCCTGTAACAGTACGACATTGCCGGGATAAGGCGGCGGCCGATAGCGCAGGACGGCATCGTGGAGCACGTATTCGAACGCGCCCCATTGCAGGGTGGCCGGCATGCGCCAGTGCCGCGGCATGAACCGCGCGCCGATATTGGCGATGCGGGCGGCGCCATAGGCCCATCGCTGCCGGGAACGCAGGCTTGCAAATTTCGTCCCGTGATAGCGCAACTTGCTCCCAACGACCGAAAGCTGGCCAATCTGCCGGTAATGTAGCGGATTGAAGGAATCGAGCAGCACCAGCAGCCTGACCTCCTGCCCGGCCGCGATCAGCTGCAGCGCCGTTTCGTAGGCGAGCACCCCGGAATTGCAGAAGCCGCCAAGGTCATATGGTCCGGTCGGCTGTACGGCGCGAATGCTTCGTACCAGGGCGGATGCCATTGTCACGAGATCGGGCTTATCGCCTAGCGCCGCCACGACGCCGGGCTCCAGCACCACGCCGAGGAACGGCTGGTCGGGACCCAGGGCCTTTGCCAGGGACCACATCGCCGGCCCCGCATAGACCCAGAACAATGTCGGCCGGGTCCCGTTCGGCTGTATTTCGATGATGCCCGGCACCTGCGAATTGAGGCGGCGCTCACGATGCAGTTCCGCCATCTGCCGCACGGTCGGCGCGCGGAACACCGCGTCCATCGAAAGCTTCACGCCGATTTCGGCCTCGATCCGCTGCAGCAGCCGCGCCAGCATCAGGGAATGCCCGCCGAGGTCGAAGAAATTGTCGGTCGCGCCGACGGACGGCAGGCCCAGCACATCCGCCCAGATCGCCGCCAGTTTGCGCTCCTGTTCGCCGGTCGGCTCAGCCACAACCGGCCGCGCTTCGTGGAAGCCCGGCTCCGGCAGCGCCGCACGGTCCAGCTTGCGATTGGCCGATAGCGGAAGCGCGGACAATGAAAGATGCCGCGACGGAACCATGTAGGCCGGCAGTACCTGCCCGAGGCCTCTGCGCAGTTCGCCCCAATCCAGGGCGGTGCCCGGTTCGGCGACCAGATAAGCGGTCAACGCGCGCTCGCCGGTGGCATCGGGCCAGGCCTTCACGGCGGCGGCGGCGACGCCGGGCAAGCGGGCAAGTGCGGCCTCGACCTCGCCCAACTCGATGCGGAATCCGCGAATTTTCACCTGATCGTCATTGCGGCCAAGAAACTCGATAGCGCCGTCATGGCGGTAGCGGGCAATGTCGCCGGTCCGATACAGCCGCGTGCCGGGCAGGGCGGCCGAGAACACGAACCGCTCTTCCGTCAGGTCAGAGCGCCCCCGATAGCCGCGCGCCAGCCCGGCGCCGGCGATATGGAGTTCTCCCGCGACGCCCACGGGAACCGCCTGGCCGTGCGCGTCCAGGATCAACGTCTTTGTGTTGGCGACGGGCCGGCCGATCGGGACCGGACCGAAATCCGGCGTGACCTCGCCGATGGTCGAATAGATCGCGGTCTCGGTCGGCCCGTAGATGTTCCATAGCCGGGCGCAGCGCGCCGCCAGCCGGTTCGCAAGGTCCCGCGGCAATGCTTCGCCGCCGCACAGGATGCGGAGATCGCCGCTGCCAGACCATCCAGCATCGAGCAGCGCCCGCCATGTCGCGGGGGTTGCCGCCATCAGCGTGGGCTTGATCCGGTCGATCAGCGCCATCAACCGCCGTGGGTCCAGGGCGTCACTCCGACTTGCAAGGGCGATACAGCCGCCGGACACAAGCGGCAGGAACAATTCGAGGACCGCCATATCGAAGGAGACGGTCGCCACGGCAAGGAGCGTATCGCGGGCGCCGAAGCCCGGATTACGCTGCGCCGACGCAAGCAGGTTCACCACGCCCCGATGGAGCACCTCGACACCTTTGGGCGTACCGGTGGACCCGGACGTATAGATCACATAGGCGAGGTCATCCGCTTCAGGCCCGGCGGGCGCGTCTGCGTCAGCCGTGCTTTCGTTCATGGCGCTCACGCCGGCCGCGTCGCCGTCATCCAGCGCGACAATCAGGTCGCGGTATTCAGGGAGTATCGAGAGCAGGCGGCGTTCAGCCAGCAAGGCGGCCGGCTTCGCTTCATCCAGGATGCGTTGCAGCCGCGCCTTCGGCAGATCCGGGTCGAGCGGCAGGAACGCGCCGCCCGCCTTCAGGGCCGCGAGCAACCCGGCGACCATTTGGGGCGAGCGGTCGACGCAGACGGCGACGAGCCCGCCGCGCCCGATCCCTGCCGCCCGCAGGCGCGCCGCCAATTGCCCGGCATGCTTGTCCAGCCGGCCATAGGTCCAGGCCTCGTCCTCGAACCGCACGGCGACGGCATCCGGTGTGCGCCGCGCGTGGATTTCGAACCATCCGTACAAGGTCGTATGGGCGATCGGCTCCGAGGTGTCGTTCCACGCTTCCAGCTGTTGCGTCTCGGCGGCTGTCAGCAGCGGGAGCAGCGCCAGCGTCCGGCCCGGATCGGCGGCCACAGCGCCGAGCAGCGTCTCGTAGTGGCCGATCATGCGGCGGATAGTGTCCGGCTCGAACAGGTCGCGGCTGTAGAGGAATCGCGCGACCATTGCCTCCGGCCGCTCGTCCAATTCCAGATAGAGGTCGAATTTCGCCGCGGCGACCGGAACGTCCATCTGGGTCAGGTCCCAGCCCTGCGGGAAGACGGGCGCCGGGGGTTCCATTGAGAACATGACGTTGACCAGCGGGTGCCGGCCCGGCTCGCGTCTCGGCTGCACCCCCCGCACTACATGCGCGAACGGCACGTCGCTGTTATCGAGAGCCTCAAGCACCGTGCGCCGCACCTGGACCAGATAGTCGCGGAACGGCAGATCGCCCGTCGGCCGGGTACGAAGCACGATGCTGTTGAGAAAATAGCCGAACATGGATGCCAGTTCCGGGCGCCGCCGGGTGTCTGTGACGCCGCCGATGGCGAGGTCCGTGACGCCGCTGATCCGGTGCAACAGCGTCCCGAACGCGGCGAGCAGGACCATGTAGAGCGTCGCGCCGTGCTCCTGGCCCAGCGCCTCCAGCCGCCTGACCAACGGCGGCTCGAGTGCGAAGGTCTCCATGCCGCCGCGATGGCTCGGCGTCGCCGGATAGGGCCGGTCGGAAGGAAGCTCCAGCGCGGCTTGCATTCCCGCGAGCCTGTCGCGCCAGTAGTCGAGCTGTCGCGTGACCCGCTCGGTCGTCAGCTGCCGTTCGCGCCATACGGCGTAATCGCCGTATTGCAGCGTGCCGATCGACGTAGGCGGACGATCCCGCATGGCGATAAAGGCGTCGTACCCCGCGATCAATTCCGGCACGAAAATGCGATAGATCGACACCCCATCGAAGATGATGTGGTGCAGCGTGAGATAGAGCCGGTGCACTTCCGGCGCCATCCGCACGACGCGCGCGCGGAACAATGGCCCGCGGGCCAGATCGAACGGCAGGCGCGCATCCTCCGTCGCGAGGCGCAGCGCCTCGGCCTCCCGCTCGTCGGACGGTAGACCCGACAGGTCGGCCACGGGAAGCCGTACACGGATCTCCTCGTGAACGACCTGGACGATATGGCCGTCCCGCTGCTCGAAGGAGGTGCGCCAGATCTCGTTTCGGCGCACGATCTGGTTGAGGCTGTATTCCAGCGCCACGAGGTCGAAGCCGCCCGTGCGGTGGATCGTGATGGCTTCGTTATAGAGAGGCAGGTCCGGCGAGGTGGCGGCGTGGAGCCAGACGTGCTCCTGATCCGCCGAGATCGGTGCCACCGTTCCCGGCGGCCGGGGCAGCACGGCGTTGGCGCGCTGATCCTCATCCGGCGGCGCGTCGCCGCTTAGCATGCGTTCAAGCAGGCGGCGCTTGGCCTCGGACAATTCGGCCGCGCTGCTCATCCGGTCGTCTGGACTGGCGCCGCTTCCGACGGCCCGGTCTCCCCAAACCCCACGGCCAGTGATTTCAGCCCCCGCAATCCCAGGTTCGCCCGCCATTCGGGCGGCTTCGGCTCCAGTGTAAGATTGGGCAATCGGCGCAGGAGCGCGTCGAAGGCGATCTGGCCTTCCAGCCGCGCCAAAGCAGCACCAAAGCAGAAATGCGCGGCCCAGCCGAACGCCAGGTGCCGATTGTCTGTCCGGGTCAAATCGAGCCGGTCGGGTTCGGCAAAGCGTTCCGGATCGCGGTTGCCGGCGGCCATGACGGCGATCACGGCGTCACCGCGGCGCAACTGTTTTCCGCCCAGCGAAACGTCCGCGGGCGCCAGTCTGGCCGTGTGCTGGCTCGGGCTCTCGAAGCGCAGCAATTCTTCAACGGCCGACTGCGCGATCGAGGGGTCGTCGCGCAATCGCCGTAGATCTTCCGGATGATGCAACAGCGTAAGCAAGCCGTTGCCGATCAGATTGGTCGTCGTTTCCTGCCCGCCGACCATCGTCACGATCGTGTTGGCGATGATCTCGTCGTCGGTAAGCCGGGCGCCATCGACCTCCGCCATTACCAAGGAGTGGATCAGCCCTTCGCGAGGGCCGCGCGCGCATTCCCGGATGGCGCTCCGGAAATACGCCGTCATCTCCTCCACGCTGCTCAGTACCCGGCCGGCTCGCTCCGGATTATGCTGGAAATTTCCGAGCACCTCCGCGAAATCCGCCGACCACGCTTTCAGTTGCTCATGGTCGCTGGTCGGCACGCCGAGCAGTTCGGCCGTCACGATCGCCGGCAACCGGTTCGCGAAATCGCCGATCACGTCCATTTTCCCCGCGGGCAATACGCTGTCCAGCAGACGGTCGGCGATATCCTGGATATGCGGTTCCAGCGCATCCACCCGACGCGGCGTGAAAGCCTTGGAACACAACCCGCGCAGGCGCGTATGAGCCGGTGCGTCCATGAACAGCATCTGCCGCACCATGACTTGCGCCAGCGGCTTTAGCGCGCCCAGGCCCATGGCGGCCAGCTGCTCCGGCGAAGGCGTCCGCTCCGCCGAGAACTTGTGCAGGACCGTTATGACATCGGCATAGCTCGTAACGACCCAGGCATGGAGGAACGGGTCCCAATGCACGGGATCGTGTTCGCGCAAGCTCCGGTAAAGGGGATAGGGATCGGCGAGAACGGTTGGGTCGAGAAGCTGATAAAGGCTCAGAGTCGGCAGCCGTTTCGGCGATTGCCCTCCCACGGCCTGTTCGTCCTGTCCCGCCGGCATCGTCAGCCCTCGATCAGGCGCTGGGCATCCGCGTCGCTCATCGTGGCCAGCCGCTGGAGCAGCAACCGCTCGATGGTTGCGGCGAGGTTCGCAACCGTCTGCGCTTCGAACATGGCCAGCAATGTGATGTCGACCCCGAACGCCTCCTGTGCGCGCAGCACGACCTGGGTCGCCAACAGCGAGTGTCCGCCAAGCAGGAAAAAGTTGTCATCCGCGCCGACCTGATCGATGCCGAGGGCGCCTGCCACGATCTCCGCCAAACGCCTTTCCGCTGGTGAGCTGGGTGCGCGAAAGCCGACCTGCGACAGCGTGCTGCCCGCCTCCGGCTCGGGCAGCGCCGTTTTGTCCAGCTTTCCGTTGGACGTAAGAGGCAGCGCGGCCAGGCGCACGAAGAAGCCGGGGATCATGTAGTCCGGCAGGAATTCCGCGAGGTGCTTCCGCAACTGCGCCGCCCCGACATCCCCGCGCCCGCTCGGAACGACGTAGGCGACCAGGTGGTTGCCGTAGGGCGGCTCGTTCCGCGCCACTACGGCGCTGGCTGCGATACCCGGGTCGCGGTTCAGGATGGCCGAGACCTCGTCCGGCTCGACGCGATGCCCGCGGATTTTGACCTGATCGCCGATCCGGCCATGGAATGTGATCTGGCCGTCCGGCAATCGGCGGGCCAGGTCGCCGGTCCGGTAGAGCCGGACCGCAGGACCGGAATCCAGCTTCAGCGTCGGGAAGGCCCGCGCCGTGAGGTTGGGGCGGCCGCGATAGCCGCGGCCGACGCTCGCGCCGCCGATAAAGATTTCGCCCAGGTCGCCGTCCGCGACCGGCGCGCCGTGCTCGTCCAGGATATGGATTTGCGTGCTTGCGATCGGCCAACCGATCGTTGGACGGCTGTCATCCGCAAGCGGCGGCACGCTGCCGGATGTTGCAACCACCGTACATTCCGTCGGTCCGTAATTATTGACCACGGCGAACGGCAGGTCCGGGCGCGGACGGCTGTGCAGCGTGTCGGCACCCGTCAGCAGAATGCGTAGCGACCCATCGGCAGGCCATTCGGCCCCGATCATCGGTTCCGCGAGGGCCGTCGGAACAAAGGCGATCGTAACCTTCTCTTCCAGGAGCCGCCGTTGCAGCAGGCCGGGGGAGGTCCGGGCCATACCGCCGATCAGCGCGACGGCCGCGCCGGCGCTTAGATTCGGCCAGACTTCCCAGATCGCGGCATCGAAGCCGAGCCCGGCGAGATGACTGACCCGATCCGCAGCCGTCACACCGAAAGCGTCTTGATGCCAGCGGACAAGGTTGAGCAGGTTGCCATGCGTGATTTCCACGCCTTTCGGCTCGCCCGTAGAGCCGGAGGTATAGATCACATAGGCAAGCGTCTCGGGCCCTACGCCCGATGGGACGTCCTCCGCTGCCCATGCGGCGATCGCCGGTCCATCTCGGTCCAGCATCACGGATGGGCGCGCATCGTCGACCAGATGCGCAATCGTTTCGGTCACGCCGATCAGAACGGACGCCTTGGCATCGTCCAGCACCGCGCGGCAGCGGTTCTCCGGCCATGACGGATCCAGCGGCAGGAAGGCGCCGCCGGCCTTCATGATCGCCAGTATCGCCACGATCTGCTCGAACGACCGGTTCAGGCAGACGCCGACCACCGTTTCGGGCTCTACCCCCAGCGATCGCAGATGTGCTGCAAGCCTGCTGGCCTCCGCGTCCAGGGCGCCGTAGGACATGCTGGACGCGCCATCGGTCAGGGCAGTTGCCGCAGGGCGCGCCCGCGCGGCGCCGGCAACCAGGTCCGGGACAAAAGGCAACGGCGCATTGGGCGCCCGGCGCGAAGCAGGCCGGTCTTTTCTGTGGCCCGCATCTCCAGCTTCGGGGGTCATGTCACGCAACGCTTTCAATACGGGTTACATACAGAGCTTCTACCTATGCTAACGCATAGAGCAGCGTGCGTTTGCCTAAATTTGAGTGTAAAACGCTTTTTGCCTCCTCATGGTTCTTGCGGCGCGGACGCGGGCGCAATGGTGCCGCGGCGCCCAGACGCTCTTGCTGTCCAACGGATTCTGCCGCGCGGATATTCTGCGACCGGGCACGCCGACATCGACCGCCTGGCTCAGCATGGCTGACAGCATGATACCATCCGCGGCAATATGCCCTGCAATTCGACCTCAGCCGAGGCGCCCGGATGGTCCCTGGCACTGCGGCCGAACGGTGCCGAACGCATCGACGGCGGACGGCCCGCCGGGATGCAAAGCGCGCGGCGCGGGAGAGCGCAGCAGCCCGAGGGAGGCAGCGAAGTACCGGAATGCGGCCGTTTTGCCGGCCGCGCTCCGCTTCGTCAGGCGCCTCAGATGAAGTCGTGGGCCGCGAGCGCGCTGGCGTGCTGCGGCTGGTCGAGGTCGAACACGAAATCGGCGCCGGCCTGATAGCCCGCCGTGCCATTGGCGTCCGCGACCAGGAACGTGTGGCCCTTCAGTGTGCCTTCCGTGACATGGAATGACACCGCGTGATGCGCGCCCAGATGTGCCGCGTCGGCCGCCTTGGCGAGATCCTTGTCGAAGCTGGCCGTCGATAGCGCGCCATGGCCGATCGACGCGTCGATCCCAGTGATCTTCGGTCCGATGTCGAGCTTGTCCGCCGTGAAATCGAGCCAGCGCAGGGTGTCGTAGTGCGTGCTGGTCGATTCCGATACCGCGCCATAGACGATGGTGTCGTTGCCCGCCCCACTCCAGATTACGTCCGCGCCGGCCCCGCCCTTGAGGATGTCGTTGCCATCGCCGCCGTTCAGGACGTCGTTGCCGGCGCCCCCGGTCAGGTGGTCGTTGCCGCCGCCGCCATTCAGCGTGTCGTTGCCCCCGCCCCCGGTCAGCGTATCGGCGCCGGCGCCGCCGCTCAGCGCGAAGGCGCCATGTTTGCTCGCGCTGCCATCGAAGCGCAGCGTGTTGGCCGAGTTGAAATAGCCCGCATTGACCGTCAGCGTCTGCCCCCCGATGACCGTGTTGCTGGCCGCCGTCAACGTATAGCTGTGGCCGGAGGTCAGGCTGATCGTCTCGACATTGTGGACGCGGGCAAGCGAGATGTCGCCATAGCTGCCGTTCAGGTAGACGACGTCGGTCCCGCTGCCGCCGTCGACCCAGTCGCCGGCGTCGAAATTCGCCCCGAAGGAGAAGTTGTCGTCCCCGGCTCCGCCATAGAGCGCATCATGGCCGGTGCCTGGGGTCAGGCTGTCGTTGCCGCCGTTGCCGCGCAGGACGTCATTGCCCGCGCCGCCGGTGAGGATGTCGTTGCCGCCGCCGCCGGTCAGCGCATCGTTGCCCGCCCCGCCGATCAGCACGAATTGGCCGTTCGTCTCGGCCGCGCCGTTGAACTGCAGATGGTGCCCCGAGTCGAAATAGGACACGTTGACCGTGAGCTTCTGCCCGGCGGCGACCGTGGCATCCGACGTCGTCAGCCTGTAGGAATCGCCGGAAGCGAGGATCACCGTCTCGACCCCGGTGACGTGGTCGAGATTCGCGTTCGCGTAGCCGCCGGACAGGTAGAGGGTGTCGGAGCCGCTGCCGCCGTCGATCCGATCGCCGGCGTCGAAGTGGTTGTCGAAATGGAACGCGTCGTTACCCGCGTCGCCATAGGCGATGTCGCTGCCCGTACCCAGATAGAACACATCGTTGCCGCCGCCGCCATGCCGCACATCGTTGCCGCTGGTGCCCAGGATCGTGTCGTCGCCGGCCAGCAGCGGATCGGTGCTTTCGGCCGCCTGGCTGACGGCGTGCGGCTGGGCGGTTGCGGCGGTTGCGGCGGACGCGCCGACCTCGATGATGTACGGCGTGTCACTCAGGTGCAGGTCGACCTTGCTCACATTGTGCAGGACCGACACTGGCGTGGATCCGTGCAGCGGGTCGTAGATGCTGACGGTGTCGTAGACCTTGCCGAGCGCGACGCTCACCGCGCTGCTCGGCGCGGCGATCGCCTTGTGGTGCGCCTCGTCCCAGATATCCGGCTCATTCCAGACGACGAGCTCGAACTGGCCCGAGGACTTCTGCATCAACAGCGTGCTGCCGGTCTTCGGCAGGCCGGACACGTTGTAATTCAGCGTACCGGGCGCGAAATTCTCGGCGCTCGTGCCATGATCGGCCAGGATGGTGGTCAGGTTGTGGAGCGCCGTGGCCGCCATCTTCGGCTTGTTGTTGACGTCGAACAGGCCGAAATGCCGCTGCATGTGGTTGTCGGTCGGGTCCGTCCACGGGTCCAGCAACTCGTAGAGATAGGTCTGCGGGATGCCGAGCTTCGCCCCGTCCAGCACCAGGTTGAGCGTCTCCTTGGCCTGGGTCGCCTGGTCGACGCCGCCCCAGCCGATCGTATCGTTCGGCAGGGTGTAGTAGCCGGCTTCCGTCACCATCATCTTGGCGCCGGAACCGCCGCCCTGGCTGACGATCGCCTGCTGCAGCGCCTGCAGCGGCTGGTCGCCATTCGACGTGTAGAGATGGACGTTGCTGTAGTCGAAGCCGCTCGTGACCTGCCAGGTGCCGGTCAGGTCCAGGATTGGGACATTGGCGAGAGCCGTGCTCGCATTCGCGGCGTGGAAAAGGTCGGTCTGGAACAGCTTGCCGGCCGCCAGGCCGCTTAATCCCTTGTAGGAAATCGGAAAATTGTTGATCTCGTTCGGGCCCTCGATGCTGGCGACGGTGCCCGGATTGGCCGTCGCGAATCGGGCGAGATCTGCCATCGCCTGATCCAGCGGCTGGTTTGAATTGACCAGCATGTCGAACTTGATGCCCGCATCCGCCAGTTTCTGGTAATTCGCCTGCCCGTCATTGGCGGGATTCAGGGTATGATCGCGGACATGATCAATGCCGAGATAACGCAAATCTGAAACGACATTGATAGCGTCTGCATATTTACTGTTGGTGTACTCGACATGGACGTTTACGCCCAAGGAGTCAATGAAGTCCGCGCTGCGGATGGGAGTTTCATTTGCCATGCGCGGAAATATACCGAAAAGCATTAACGAGTCATCAACCATATCTCCCAATATTACACATTCATTTCAATTAAAATTGAACATATGAAGCGGCAGATCAACAGCAGGTCCATTCACGCTTCCGGGTTGGCATCGACCAAGGACGCATTCTTGTCCCATGTCAGGCACCAGCAGGCGCCTGGTTCCGCGATGTGAGGAGCCTAGAGCCGTTCACCGTTTCCGGAAACGCTGAACGATCTCTAAGCCCTTGGTTTATCACGTTCCGAACCGCAAAAGTGGCATCCACTTTTGCT
>JBDZUN010000280.1:0-4019 GCA_040255145.1 Hyphomicrobiales bacterium
TCGAGCTGATCGGCCTCGCCCGCCGCGCCGGCCAGGCGGTGGCAGGATTCGGCAAGGTGGAAGGCTGGGCCCGCGCCGGCCAGGTCGGCCTTCTGCTGACGGCGCGGGAAGGCGCCGAGGACGGCCGCCGCCGGCTCTATGGGCTCGCGGCCGGCGCGGCGCGGGCCGGCGTCCTCGACGCGGCGGAATTGGGTTTGGCATTCGGGCGCGAAAGTGTGGTACATGCAGCCGTGGCTCCAGGGCGCCTGGCGGACCGGCTCCTCGCGGAGTCGCGGCGTCTCGCCGGCTTCCGGGCCGCACCTGACGCCGCAGACGGCGTGACCGGAATCGAACGCGCCGTGCGGTCGGACCTCCAGGATCACGACAAACGGAATGGGGTCCCCGGCGGGACGGGCAGGCGCGCGGGTCGCCAGCCACAGGCCCTCGCGCAGACCGATACCGCCGATCATGGCACGACACGCCGCACCGGAACGGCGGTGGTGCAGACGGTGCGGCCTGCCAGGTCGTACGATGCGGAAGTCGAGGCAGGACGCAAAGCAAAAGCATGAGTGAAACCAAGGAACCGCGAGACAGCCAGGGCGGACAGGGGCGCACGTTGAGCCTGCGCCGCACCGTCGAATCCGGCCAGGTCCGGCAAAGCTTCTCGCGCGGCCGGTCGAAGCCGGTCGTCGTCGAGAAGAAGCGGCGGCGCAGCTTCGGCCCCGAGGGCCAGCAGGGCGAGGGCGAGCCACGCCCGACGACCACCGCGTCACCGCCTGCGCCTCAGGGCGCATCGCCGGCGCCCCAGGGCACATCGCCCCAGGGCACGCCGCCGGCCGTCCAGCGGACGGAAAGCCGGCCCGCCGCGCCGGCCCCGGAGACGACGACGCAGGCGCCGCGCCGGCCGACGCGCGGCGTGGTGCTGCGCGCGCTGACCGAGGAGGAGAAGCAGGCGCGGGCCCGCGCCCTCGAAGGTGCGCGCCACGCCGAGGAGGAGGCGCGCAAGCGCGCCGTGGAAGATGCCCACCGCCAGGCGGAAGAGGACGCGCGGCTTTCGGTCGAGCGCGAGGCCGCCGCCCGCCGCCAGGCGGAAGAGGAAGCGCGCAAGCGGACCGAGGAAGAGGCGCGCCAGCGCGCCGAGGAGGAGGCGGCACGCCGCCTCGCCACCGAGAAGCCAGCCGAGACGGCTGATGCCGGATTGCGCCGGCCGGTCGGCGCGCCGCTGCCCGCGGCCGAAGAGGAAGAGGAAGACGCGCCGAAGCGCAAGGGCGCGCCGGCCAAGCCGCTGGCCGGCCGCCGCGACGCGGGCGAACGCCGCCGCACCGGCAAGCTGACCATCACCCGCGCGCTCGACGACGAGGGCGAACGCCAGCGTTCGCTGGCCGCCGTGCGGCGCGCGCGCGAACGCGAGAAGCGGCTTCAGGCCCAGATGCGCGAGGCGCCGCGCAAGGTGGTGCGCGAGGTCGTCATCCCTGACACGATCACCGTGCAGGAGCTGGCCAACCGCATGGCCGAGCGCGGGTCCGACGTGGTGCGCACGCTGATGCGCATGGGCGTCATGGTGACGATCACCCAGTCGATCGACCAGGACACGGCACAGCTCGTCGCCGAGGAATTCGGCCACGTCTCGAAGCGCGTCTCGGAAGCCGACGTCGAGGAAGGCCTGATGACCGCGACGGACGAGGAGACTGCCCTGCAGCCGCGCCCGCCGGTCGTCACCGTGATGGGCCATGTCGACCACGGCAAGACCTCGCTTCTGGACGCGATCCGCAAGACCGACGTGGTGTCGGGCGAGGCCGGCGGCATCACCCAGCATATCGGCGCCTATCAGGTCGTCACCGAAAGCGGCGGGCGCATCACCTTCATCGATACGCCGGGCCACGCGGCCTTCACGGCCATGCGCGCGCGGGGCGCCAAGGTGACGGACATCGTGATCCTGGTGGTCGCGGCCGATGACGGCGTCATGCCGCAGACGGTCGAGGCGATCAATCACGCCCGCGCCGCCCAGGTGCCGATCATCGTGGCGGTCAACAAGATGGACAAGCCGGGCGCCGATCCGAACCGCGTGCGCCAGGAATTGCTGCAGCACGAGGTGTTCACCGAGGACATGGGCGGCGACGTGGTCAGCGTCGAAGTCTCCGCGGTGCAGCGGACCAATGTCGACCGGCTGCTGGAGATGGTGCTGCTGCAGGCCGAGCTGCTCGACCTCAGCGCCAATCCGGACCGGCCCGCCGAGGGCGCGGTGATCGAGGCGCGGCTCGACCGCGGCCGCGGCCCGGTCGCGACGCTGCTGGTGCAGCGCGGCACGCTGCGCACCGGCGATACGCTGGTCGCGGGCGCCGAATCGGGCCGGGTGCGCGCGCTGTTGAACGATCGCGGCGAGCAGGTGACCGAGGCCGGGCCGTCGACGCCGGTCGAGATCCTCGGTCTGAACGCCACGCCGGAGGCCGGCGACACCTTCGCTGTGGTCGAGAACGAGGCGCGCGCGCGGGAAATTTCCGACTTCCGCCGGCGCAAGCAGCGCGATGCCAAGGCCGCCACCGGCTCGCGCGGCACGCTCGAGCAGATGATGTCGCAGCTCCGCGAATCCGACAGCAAGGAGCTGCCGATCGTCATCAAGGGCGACGTGCAGGGGTCGGTCGAGGCGATCGGGGCGGCGCTCGACAAGCTCGGCACCGAGGACGTGCGCGCCCGCATCCTGCACGCGGGCGTCGGCGGGGTGACGGAATCCGATGTGACGCTGGCCCAGGCGTCGGGCGCGGTGATCATCGCGTTCAACGTGCGCGCCAACAAGCAGGCCCGCGACCTGGCGGAGCGCGACGGGGTCGAAATCCGCTACTACTCGATCATCTACGACCTGATCGACAACGTGCGTAACGCGATGGCGGGCCTTCTGGCGCCGACCATCGTCGAACGCCCGCTCGGCGCCGCCGAAGTCCGCGAGGTGTTCTCGGTGTCGAAGGTCGGCAAGGTGGCGGGCTGCCTGGTGGTCGACGGCGTGGTCCGGCGTGGCGCCAGGGCGCGGCTGGTGCGCGACGACGTGGTGATCCACGAAGGCGTCATCGCGACCCTGAAGCGCTTCAAGGACGACGCGCGCGAAGTGCAGGCCGGCACCGAATGCGGCATGGGCTTCGAGCGCTTCCACGACATGCAGGCCGGCGATACGATCGAGGTCTTCGAGGTCGAGGAAGTCGCCCGCACCCTGTAGGGCGCGGCAAGGGCGGTTCCCGCCGTCATTGCGAGGACCCGCGAGGCGGATCGAAGCAATCCAGGCTGAAGCTCAGCAAAGATGGATTGCTTCGCTTCGCTCGCAATGACGGGAATCCGTTATGACGGGAACCCGTTCTTCGCCGCGATCAGGAGAATCCCATGGCCCGTCCGGTACGATCCGGCAAGGCGCCGTCCCAGCGGCAATTGCGGGTCGGCGAGCTGATCCGGCACAGTCTGTCCGACATGCTGGCGCGCGGCGCGGTGCGCGATCCGGTCCTGCAGGCCGCGTCTGTCACGGTGACCGAAGCGCGCATGAGCCCCGATCTGCGCGTCGCGACCCTGTTCGTGATGCCGCTGGGCGGCGCCGACGCCGCGGCCATCGTTGCCGCGCTGGAGCGCGCGCGGGGCTTTCTGCGCGGACGCGTCGCCGCCGGGCTCGACCTGCGGTTCGCGCCCGAGCTGCGCTTCGCGGTCGACACCTCGTTCGCTGAGGCGCAGCGGCTCGATTCGCTGCTGCACTCGCCCCAGGTGGCGCGCGATCTCGAACGCGACGCCGACTAGCCGGTCGGGAGCGGGATCCTATGGGGCGCAGGGCGAAGGGCCGCGCGGTGCACGGCTGGCTGGTGCTGGACAAGCCGGAGGGCCTGACCTCGACCCGCGCCGGCGCGCGGGTGCGCGCCATGTTCGGCGCGGCCAAGGCGGGCCATGCCGGCACGCTCGACCCGCTCGCCACCGGGCTGCTGCCGATCGCCTTCGGCGAGGCGACCAAGACCATGCCGTTCGCGCTCGACCGTACCAAGGTCTACCGCTTCACCGCGCGCTGGGGCGAG
>JBDZUN010000030.1:0-22061 GCA_040255145.1 Hyphomicrobiales bacterium
GACCTGATCGCCGCCGCCCGCGCGGTCTTCCGGGGCTAGGCCATGGACGCGCGCGACTTCCTGCTGTTCCGGCTGGCCGGGCCGATGGCCGCCTTCGGCGATATCGCGGTCGGCGAACGGCGCGGCATCTGGGGCGAGCCGTCGAAATCGGCCGTCCTCGGCCTGGCAGCCGCCGCGCTCGGCCTGACGCGCGAGGCGCAGGCCGAGCACCTGGCGCTGGAAAACGGCCTGGGCTTTGCCGTCCGCATCGACGCGCCCGGCCGGCCGCTGCGCGACTACCACACCGCCCAAGCGCCCAGGGCCGGCCGCAACCGGCGCTGGCGCACCCGGCGGGAGGAACTGGCGGAGCGCGACAACCTGAACACCGTCCTGTCCGAGCGGATCTATCGGGTCGAGGCGCGCGCCACGGTCGCGCTGTGGCGCAAAGCCTGCAATATCGAGCTCTCGGCACTGGCCGACGCCCTTGCCGGGCCGCATTTCGTGCTGTCGCTCGGCCGCAAGAGCTGTCCGCCGGCCGAACCACTTCGTCCGCTGGTCCTGCCGGCTGGTTCGCTGCTTGCGGCGTTCACTGCCTACGACCGCGCCCGCTGGGCGGATGACGGCGGCATCCCCTCGTTCGCCCGTCCCCGTCCGCCGCGGCGCGACGCTGACGGCCAGGACAAACGCCCGGTCTGGTTCGAGCTGGATGCCGGCCTGGCCGACGAGGACGCCACAGCAGACCCCATTCGTCAGCGTCGTGACGGCATCCGCCGCCGCAACCCGCGCGAATTCACCGACCGCCGCGAAGGATGCCTGGTCTGGTGCGCGCCCGATGACGCCGCGCCCGACCTTCTGGAAGGAATCGTCGCATGACCTGGCTGACCCAGGCGGAGCTCCGCCGCGACACGCCCCAGGCCCGGCAGCTCGCCGGCCAGCTTCTCCGCAACGCCCGCTGGGACAGCGGGCATGGGCTGGTCTGGAACCTGTTCGCCGGCGACCCCGACGCCCGGCGCGACTTCCTCTACCGCGAAGCGGATACCGGCCGTTTCCTGATCGTCTCCGCGCGTGAACCCCAGGGCGAGCCGGCGATCTGGAATATCCGTAGCCGCCGCTACGCGCCGGCGCTCGCGGCCGGGCAACGGTATGGCTTCGCCCTGCGCGCCAATCCGACGATTGCGGTTTCCCGGCCCGACCGCGCCCGCAGCCACCGCGCCGACGTGATGATGCACGCGAGGCGCCAAAAGGGCGCGCCGCTGACCGTGGAGGAGCGCGAGGTGGCCGCCCTCGAATGGCTCTATGCCCGCGCTGAGCCGCTCGGGGTGGCGTTCGACGCCGACCGCTGCGCGACGCGCCGCCAGGACCAGTTGAAGCTCGCCCGCCCGGGCGGCGCGCGGCCGGCCGCCGTCACCGTGGTCGATTATGAAGGCGTGCTGACGATTGCCGAACCCGGCCGGCTGGCCGCCGCCCTGACCGCCGGCATCGGCCATGGCAAGGCGTTCGGCCTGGGCTTGCTGCTGCTACGTCACTTGGACGCCTGAGTGTCAAGCGATGGCCGACACGCCCTACATTCCGCTGCGGCCGATTCCGCTCAAGGACCGCGCGGCCATCGTCTTCCTGCAATACGGCCAGCTCGACGTCGTGGACGGCGCCTTCGTCCTGATCGACCAGAACGGCGTGCGGGTGCAGATCCCGGTCGGCGGCCTGGCTTGCCTGATGCTGGAGCCCGGAACGCGCGTGTCGCACGCGGCCGTGGCCCTGTGCGCCCAGGTCGGTTGCCTGCTGATCTGGGTCGGCGAGGGCGGCGTCCGGCTCTATGCGGCCGGCCAGCCCGGCGGCGCCCGTGCCGACCGCCTGCTGTTCCAGGCGCGCAACGCGCTGGACGAGACGGCGCGCCTCAACGTCGTCCGCGAGATGTATCGCCGCCGTTTCGACGAGGAACCGCCCGCCCGCCGCTCCGTCGACCAGTTGCGCGGGATGGAGGGCGTGCGGGTGCGCGAGACCTATCGCCTGCTGGCCCAACGGCATGGCGTCGACTGGAAATCCCGCCGCTACGAGCAGGGCGATTGGGATGCCGCCGACATTCCCAACCGCTGCCTGTCGTCGGCGACCGCCTGCCTCTACGGCTTGTGCGAGGCGGCGATCCTGGCCGCGGGCTATGCGCCCGCCATCGGCTTCCTGCATCGGGGCAAGCCGCAAAGCTTCGTCTACGACATTGCCGACCTGTACAAGTTCGAGACCGTCGCGCCGGTCGCCTTCGCCATCGCGTCCCGGATCGCCAAGGTGGGCAGAGGCGGCGACGGCGGCCCGCCGGAACGCCAGGTCCGCATCGGTTGCCGCGAGATGTTCCGCAAATCCGGCCTTTTGGAGCAGATCATCCCGGACATCGACAGCATCCTGCGCGCCGGCGGCCTCGCCCCGCCCGAGGCGGACGAAATCGCGCCCGAGGCCATCGACCCCGTCATTCCCGCCCAGAAGGCATCCGGTGATGATGGTCATCGTGGTTGAGAACGCGCCGCCGCGCCTGCGCGGGCGGCTGTCGCTGTGGCTGGCCGAGGTGCGCGCCGGCGTCTATGTCGGCGTCTATTCACGCCGGACGCGCGAGCGCATCTGGGACGAGGTGCGCGCCCTGGTCGGCGACGGCAGCGCCATGATCGCGTGGGACGCGCCGACCGATTCCGGCTTCGCCTTCGACACGGTCGGGGCGAACCGCCGCGAGCCGGCGGACTTTGACGGCCTGACCCTGGTCCGCTTCAAGCCGCCGCCGGACGCCGTGGACGCGGATTAGCCTCGTCTGTTCCGGTGTCGGAACGGAACCGCAACGCCGGTGTGATTTTTGAAATCGTGAATAGTCAACGGAATCAGTCCGCTATTAGGATGAGTGTTCCCCGCGCCTGCGGGGATGAACCGGTTTTGATTAGCGGCCAAATGTCAGTTGCGTTGTGTTCCCCGCGCCTGCGGGGATGAACCGGAAATTGGCAGCATGACACTAGCACAGTTACGGTGTTCCCCGCGCCTGCGGGGATGAACCGGCCGCCCCCGCTCAATGCATACGAGAGGTTGCGTGTTCCCCGCGCCTGCGGGGATGAACCGTCTGTAGCCTCTGCCCGAGCAGAGGTGAGCGAGTGTTCCCCGCGCCTGCGGGGATGAACCCAGCCCAGGGCCGGAAGCGCGACTTCGCTGGGCGTGTTCCCCGCGCCTGCGGGGATGAACCGCACTGGGATCGCACCAAATCCACAGACCATCCGTGTTCCCCGCGCCTGCGGGGATGAACCGCTCTAACGGCCGGCCGGCCCAAAGCGCCAGCCGTGTTCCCCGCGCCTGCGGGGATGAACCGCGCCTCGTGCTGCCGGGCAAGCTGAGCCGACAGTGTTCCCCGCGCCTGCGGGGATGAACCGTTGCCACAACGGGCTCTGCGGCGCTGGTTACGGTGTTCCCCGCGCCTGCGGGGATGAACCGCCAGGCGAGGCAGAGGATAGCCAGCCAGATGCGTGTTCCCCGCGCCTGCGGGGATGAACCGCACTCCCCCGGTTGATCTTTGCCCCCATCACTGTGTTCCCCGCGCCTGCGGGGATGAACCGTAGATAGAGTTCCATCTACATGAAATCCTCGAGTGTTCCCCGCGCCTGCGGGGATGAACCGCACGTGAAGCACGTGCTTACGCCGATGCGGGCGTGTTCCCCGCGCCTGCGGGGATGAACCGCTCGCACCGCCAGGCGATCCACCTTGCCAGCCGTGTTCCCCGCGCCTGCGGGGATGAACCGGAATTCGGTCGGCTATTTAATAGATAACGCCCGTGTTCCCCGCGCCTGCGGGGATGAACCGTAGATTTCGGCGTCGGAGCCGACCGAGCGGAAGTGTTCCCCGCGCCTGCGGGGATGAACCGGTTAACGGGACGGCGCTGACGATTGGGGACGTGTGTTCCCCGCGCCTGCGGGGATGAACCGGCGTGTCCCGGAGCACGGGCCCGATCTCGGTCGTGTTCCCCGCGCCTGCGGGGATGAACCGTTTGCAGCGATTGCCGCGATAGTACGGTTCGCGTGTTCCCCGCGCCTGCGGGGATGAACCGGTCCTCGAAACCACCGGCGGCACCGGCTCCGGGTGTTCCCCGCGCCTGCGGGGATGAACCGGTCAGGCGCTGGGTGCCCAGCCGCTGTTCGGCGTGTTCCCCGCGCCCGCGGGGATGAACCGCCGAACCCAACTGGACCATCGACCAGGCACTGGTGTTCCCCGCGCCCGCGGGGATGAACCGGCCGCTCGCGGCGGCCGGGGGTCGTTACAGATGTGTTCCCCGCGCCCGCGGGGATGAACCGCAATCGCATCAGCGCCAGATTCGACGCTGCCGGTGTTCCCCGCGCCCGCGGGGATGAACCGCGGACGCCGGACGAGTTCTTCTCGGAGGTCAAGTGTTCCCCGCGCCCGCGGGGATGAACCGGTCAGCGCCAGGGCGCCGAACGCGATCCAGGCGTGTTCCCCGCGCCCGCGGGGATGAACCGTGCAGCCAGTGCCCATTATGCGCTGGGCACATGTGTTCCCCGCGCCCGCGGGGATGAACCGACCCGAAAACCGTCATCGTGCCGACGATCCGCGTGTTCCCCGCGCCCGCGGGGATGAACCGGAGAGACGGAGCCATGAGCGCGGATTCTGTGAGTGTTCCCCGCGCCCGCGGGGATGAACCGAGTGGAGAGTCGTCAACGTCGGGTTTGAGATCGTGTTCCCCGCGCCCGCGGGGATGAACCGGCCTTGAACAGCCTCCGCATCGAGAACGAGAAGTGTTCCCCGCGCCCGCGGGGATGAACCGTCGGATGCGAATGTTGCTGCATTCCGTATGCCGTGTTCCCCGCGCCCGCGGGGATGAACCGGGAGCGGCAGGTGGCGACACGCGCGCCGCAGCGTGTTCCCCGCGCCCGCGGGGATGAACCGGCGTTGGAGCGCGTCGAGCGTGCCGTGTCCGAGTGTTCCCCGCGCCCGCGGGGATGAACCGCCCGCCACCCGCTCCCTGGCAACCGCCAACGCGTGTTCCCCGCGCCCGCGGGGATGAACCGGGTTTTTGTCGAGGTCCTACGGTCATCCTGCCGTGTTCCCCGCGCCCGCGGGGATGAACCGCGGTCGAGGATCTTGCCGCGTGCTTCACCGTCGTGTTCCCCGCGCCCGCGGGGATGAACCGGCGTTGGAGCGCGTCGAGCGTGCCGTGTCCGAGTGTTCCCCGCGCCCGCGGGGATGAACCGGCGCTACTCGGCGACGATCCAAACAATCTGGGGTGTTCCCCGCGCCCGCGGGGATGAACCGTGCCGGGCTGGAAACCGAATTTGGTTTGGCAAGTGTTCCCCGCGCCCGCGGGGATGAACCGGCCCGTTGCGCTTCGGAATCCTGCGGACCTCGGTGTTCCCCGCGCCCGCGGGGATGAACCGCGTACCAGGAGCTGAGCGATTTCGGTTCCCAGGTGTTCCCCGCGCCCGCGGGGATGAACCGAACTGGCCATTTCTACCATCCATAGGCATTGCGTGTTCCCCGCGCCCGCGGGGATGAACCGCCGCTACCGCGCTGATGAAGGACAGCGTGCCGGTGTTCCCCGCGCCCGCGGGGATGAACCGGTCAAGCTTGATGTGACGATACGCGGCCTGCTGTGTTCCCCGCCTGCGCGGGGATGAACCGACGGCGGCTAGCGCGTCCCCGGCCGCCCAGGCGTGTTCCCCGCCTGCGCGGGGATGAACCGCGTGCCTCCACATACGATCCGGTCTCGACATCGTGTTCCCCGCCTGCGCGGGGATGAACCGTTCGTTGGCGAGTGCATTGCCGAGGCCCATTTGTGTTCCCCGCCTGCGCGGGGATGAACCGCCGCCGCGCACGCATTTGCAGGTCAACACCTAGTGTTCCCCGCCTGCGCGGGGATGAACCGCGGCCGGGACGGCGGGCTGAGCCGCGACCGTCGTGTTCCCCGCCTGCGCGGGGATGAACCGCCCGACGTGATGGCGGAGTGTGCGCGGCGGGGGTGTTCCCCGCCTGCGCGGGGATGAACCGCCGAGCCGACTGAGCGAGATCATTGCGCTGGCGTGTTCCCCGCCTGCGCGGGGATGAACCGGGCTGACGATGGCCGACGAAGCCAGCAAAGCGGTGTTCCCCGCCTGCGCGGGGATGAACCGCCATTGATCTGTGGGTGATATTTGCGCCCAATGTGTTCCCCGCCTGCGCGGGGATGAACCGACCACAGTTTTCCGCGATACCGCTGATCACAAGTGTTCCCCGCCTGCGCGGGGATGAACCGCGAGAGCGGCTTCCATATCAATCTCCGGTCTTGTGTTCCCCGCCTGCGCGGGGATGAACCGCAACCATAGGACGGCGAAGCACGCGGCAATCGGTGTTCCCCGCCTGCGCGGGGATGAACCGGAGCAGCCGATGCGATTAGCCGAACAGGCTATGTGTTCCCCGCCTGCGCGGGGATGAACCGGCGCTTGCTGCGCGTTGGGGCGGTAGCCGCGCGTGTTCCCCGCCTGCGCGGGGATGAACCGTCACACGAGATCGACTTCACCATCGGCCGCCCGTGTTCCCCGCCTGCGCGGGGATGAACCGGACCAGAGTGTCCTCGATGAAACGCCAGGAGCGTGTTCCCCGCCTGCGCGGGGATGAACCGGATTCATCCGTTTACTGATGGCAACGGCCGATGTGTTCCCCGCCTGCGCGGGGATGAACCGACGACGCTCAACGACAACATCGCCATGCGGAAGTGTTCCCCGCCTGCGCGGGGATGAACCGGCAGGCGCGCCGGTGCCGCGCTGATCGTGGATGTGTTCCCCGCCTGCGCGGGGATGAACCGACATAGTCGTCCCGCATCGCCTCGCGGAACATGTGTTCCCCGCCTGCGCGGGGATGAACCGCGTCTGCGCTGCTGACCGCCAGGAACGTCGTTGTGTTCCCCGCCTGCGCGGGGATGAACCGGGCGCGGCATCGTTCCGCACATCGGCCGGCGCGTGTTCCCCGCCTGCGCGGGGATGAACCGGCCAGCTCGCTCAAAGCCGCGCTGGAGATTGCGTGTTCCCCGCCTGCGCGGGGATGAACCATCCTCCAGCGCGCGCCAGCGCTCCGTATCCGCGTGTTCCCCGCCTGCGCGGGGATGAACCGCAATTCCACGCTTGGATCGTACCAATACCGCGGTGTTCCCCGCCTGCGCGGGGATGAACCGTCCGGCAAGGGATCGAGCGCCTCAGTCCAAACGATTCGGGTTGCGCCGGACGTCGCGGAACGGGCCGCCGTCGAGGCGGGGCTCGCCCGGCAGGCCCAGCACCCGCTCGCCGATGATGTTGCGCTGGATCTCGTCGGTGCCGCCCGCGATCGAATTGGCCGGCGTCGACAGCAGGATCTCGGCGATGAGCCCATCGGCCGGACCGTCCCGGCCGCCCAGCATGGCGTCGGCGCCGGCGATCAGCGTATGCACCCGGGCCGCCAGGCGCGACACTTCGCTGCCGGCTAGCTTGCCGAGCGATCCCTCCGGCCCCTGCGGGCGGCCGAGTTCCTGGGCCGCACGCGCCCGCGCCGCCAGCCACTCGCTCGATTGCGACAGCATCAGCAGGCGGGCCACTTCCTGGCGCACGACCGGGTCCGCGATCCGCCCGGTTTCACGCGCCCGCGGCAAAGCGAGATCGACGCGCCCGGCGCGCTGCGGATACCACTTATAGGGCTCCATCACCGTCGCGATTTCGTGGCGCTCTTCCTCGTAGACCCGGCCCTCGCGCCGGTCGGACCGCCCGCCCCAGCGCCGCAGCGCGCCGGCGACGCGCCGCTCATGCGCCAGCGTGGTCATCGCGATCTTCCAGCCGTCGCCGACCTTGCCGACCAGGTTCTCGGCCGGAATCTGGGCGTCGGTGAAGAAGACCTGGAAGAACGAGGCGTAGCCGTTCATCTGCCGCAGCGCATGGGTGGTCACGCCGGGCTGCGTCATGTCGATGACGAAATAGGACAGGCCCTTATGCTTGGGCAGGTCCCAGTCGGTGCGCGCCAGCAGCAGGGCCCATTGGGCGTGATCGGCGCTGGTCGTCCAGACCTTCTGGCCATTGACGGTCCAGCGCGCGCCGTCGAATTCCGCCCGCGTCGTGGCGCCGGCCAGGTCCGACCCGCTGCCCGGCTCGCTGAACAATTGGCACCACGTGTCCTCCCCGGTCAGGATGCGGCGCAGGTAGCGGCGTTTCTGATCGTCGCTGCCATGTTCGAGCAAGGTCGCGGCGGCCAGCATGCGGATGCCGATCCGGCACACGCCGACGGCGCCGATGCGGTCGAATTCCTCCTGGATCGGACCGTTGAGCGCCGCGGGCAGGCCGCGGCCGTGCCAGTCCTCGGGCCAGTCGGGCACGCCCCAGCCGGCATCGACCAGCTTGTTGCGCCAATCCACCAGCGACAGGGCCGGGTTCCAATTGGCCGCCAGCCAGCCGGCGACCTCCTGCCGGACGGCCTGTTCGTCGGGCGCGGTCATGACTGACCCTCCGTCAACTGAAGATAGCGTTCGCGGTGCAACGCGGCGTCGCCGAACATCACCTCGGAACTCTTGGCGCGCTTGAACCACAGATGCGTGTCGTGGTCCCAGGTGAAGCCGATGCCGCCGTGGATCTGGATGCATTCGAGCGCCGCCTGCATGTAGGCGTCGGAGGCGCAGGCCTTGGCGGCCGAGGCCAGGGCGGGCGCCTCCGGGTCGCCCTCGGCCATCGCCGCCGCGGCGTAGAAGGCGGCCGCGCGGGCGAGCTCCACCGCCAACAGCATGTCGGCGCATTTGTGCTTGATCGCCTGGAACGAGCCGATGGTGCGGCCGAACTGGACGCGCATCTTGGCGTAGTCGACGGCGGCGTCGAGCAGGGCGCGCGCCCCGCCCACCATTTCGCAGGCCAGCGCGACCGTGGCCTGGTCGCGTGTCCTGCGCAAGGCGGCCGCGCCGAGCCCGCCCGCGCCGAGCGACACGGCGCGCACGTCGCGGAACGTCAGCACGGCCTGCTTGCGGGTCTTGTCGATCGTGTCGAGCAGGCGGCGGTCGAGGCCATCGCTCGTCCCTTCCACCGCGAACAGGGCCAGGCCGTCCTCGCCCGCGCTGCCTGGCGCGCGCCCGGCCACGATGACGAGATCGGCGATATGGCCGTCGAGCACGAAGGTCTTGACGCCGTTCAGGCGATAGCCGTCGCCGTCGGGCCGCGCGGTCAGCGCGATGCCGCCCGGACGCCATGGGTCGCCGGCCTCGCTCACCGCCAGGGCGCCCAGCGTCCGGCCGGAGGCGAGCTTCGGCAGCCATTCCTGCTTCTGCGCGTCGGTCGCGCCGTTCATGATGGCCTGGACGGCGAGCACGGCCGAGGAGAAGAACGGCGCACAGAGCAGGCTGCGTCCCATCTCCTCCAGCACGATCGCGAGCTCCTCGAAGCCGAAGCCCTGCCCGCCGCAGGATTCGGGCACCGCGATGCCGGCGAGGCCGAGATCGCCGCACAGCTTCGCCCATACGTCCGGATCGTAGCCGGCTTCGGACGCCATCAGGCGACGCACCGCCGCCGGCGGCGAATGATCGCGCAGGAACCGCCCCACGACCCCGCGGAACTCTTCCTGTTCGTCGGTGAAGCTGAAACGCATCTCCCTCGGCCTCGGCTGTTCTGATTTTCGCTGCCGCCGATCCATCAATAGCGGGCGGCGGCGTGTCCGCAAAGCGGCCACAGGCTGATCGCCATGGGCCTTCGAGCGGGATTATAGTAGGCGAACCGGGCGGCGCGCCGGCAACGAAGGCGACCATGGCCGGAACGGAGGAGGACAACGTGACCGACAACGCCAACATCCAGCGGCAGATTTCCGACCTGTCCCCGTTCGGGGTCGAAGACATCCGGTGGAAGCGCCTGCAGGGCGGCGACAGCTTCGATTATCCGATCGACTACTGGATCGCGGTGCTGGGCACGCAGCCGGAGGTGGGGCGCGCCGACTTCCTGGTGAAGTGGGAGCCCCACAGCTACTGCCACTTCCACAAGCATACCGGCGCTTCCACCGTCCTGGTGCTGGAAGGCGAGCATCACATCGTCGAGGAAGGCGCGACCGAAACCGTCCACAAGACCCGCAGGCCGGGGCACCTGACACGCAGCCCGGCCGGCGACGTGCACATGGAATATGCCGGCCCGCAGGGCTCGGTGCTGTTCTTCAGCATGCAGGCCGATGACGGCGTGTTGTTCGAGCTGCTCGCCCGCGACGGCGGCATTCTGCGCCTGGTCACGGTCGAGGACTTGGCGACCGGGAACTATTAGCGCGCGCCGCGATCCATTCTTCGCCATTGCGAGACGCGCCGGCGACGAAGCGGTCTACGGTTCGAGGCGGGTGCTTCGCACCCTCCTCACCGTGCGGAATTCCTTGTTTCACCTCACGCTGAGGACGCGGGCCGGCTCAAGGCAACGTTAACCTTAAGGTGCAACGGTCTGCGAATGAACGACTGGTCCCCGCAAGGCGGCATCATGGTCCCGAGCTGGTCGGACATGCCGCTCAAGATGCTGCTTGAGCGGCAGGGCGGCCTTGGTCGTCTGACCGCGGAGATCTGGGCAAGCGACGCCGATCATCCGGGATCGAAGCAACTGGTCGCGTATTGGGAATCGAAGCGGAAAGACGGCGGCCTGCCGTCACGCGGCGACATCAGGCCGCATGAGATCGTCCCGCTTCTGCCGAACCTCTCCATCCTGGAGCCGCGCAACGGGGACTGGGCGATTCGCCTTACCGGAATGGACGTCATAGACCGGATCGGCCAGGAGGTTACCACCAGGACCATCGGCGAAATCTATGAGCCCAATACGGCCCGGCGAATGATCGAGACCTATGACGCCGTCGTGGCCAGCCGCCAGCCGTTGGTGGTGAAGGCGCGCCTTCCGGGCTTCGGCATCGAGCAGGCGCTGGCCGAATCGCCTATGCTGCCGATCCTCGCCCGCGACGGGCAAACCATCCATATCTTCGGCGGCATCTTCTTCCTGGATCAGAAGCGTCGCTGACGCTTTTACGCCGTCGACACGGGCTGGCGCGCCGGCGCCCGCGAGGGCGGCCCGGACCTTTCCGCGCGGCCCCGTTCGGCGCGGCGCGCGCCGTCAGGCGTTTGGACCGAAATGCCAAGGCGCGCCGCTGCCGACCCATTCGATGAACTCGATCACGGTACCGTCCGGATCCTTGAAGCAGATGAACTCCACCGCGACGTCGCCCGACCCGAAGCGCGCCACCGACGACATGAGCGTTATGCCCTTCGCCTCGAGCTCCGCCGCCCTGGCGCGGATGTCGCCGACCTCGAAACACAACCGGGCGATCCCGGCATGGTGAAGCGACGGATAGGGGGAGCCGGCGGTCGGCGGATCGATAAACTGAATAATGTCGAGGAAGGGCGAGGCCTTTACGTCGAGGCCCGGAATTTTCATGAACACCGCGCGGAATTTCCGACCGTCGACCGCGAGGCCCCGCCAGACGTCCCCGTCCTCGCAGATCGCGTCGAAGAACCGCTCGAAGCCGATCTTCTCGTAGAAGGCGATGCTCGCCTCCATGTCCCGGACACAGATATTCGCGTGCACCATTCGATTGATCTTCGGCATTTCGGCGGTTCCCTCATTTGGATCGTTCGACCGGGAATGAATGATGCCGGGCGATACGATTGCGGCGACACGCGGCCCGGCGCCCGCTCCGCTCAGGTCAGCCCATAGCGTTCGGCGCCGCCGCCCCGCGCGGGGCCGGCGGTGGGGTCCACGCCTTCCGGCAGGTCCACCACCAGGATATGCGTGGTCAGGATCAGCTTGGCGACGGAGACGGCGTTCTCCAGCGCGGTGCAGGTGACCTTCACCGGGTCGATCACGCCGACGGCGAACATGTCGGCATATTCGCCCCTGCGCGCGTCGAAGCCGATGCCGTCCGCCTCGGCCTTGACCCGCGCCAGCACCGCCGCGCCGTCCGCGCCGGCATTGGCGGCGATGATGGCGAGCGGCTGACCGATCGCGTCCTGCACAAGGCGCACGCCCTCGTGCGCGCCGCCGGCGGTTTCTGCGACCAGGCGGTCGAGCGTCGGCGCGATCTGGGCGAGCGCGGCGCCGCCGCCGGCGACGACGCCTGCCGCCCGCGCCGCCCGCGCGGCGTTCAGGCTGTCCTCGAGAAGCTGGGCGGTCCGCTTCTGTTCGACCGGCGTGGCGCCGCCGGCCCAGATGGTCGCGGTGCCGCGGGTCAGCTTGGCGAGGCGCTCGGCCAGCTTGTCGCGCTCGATATTCTCCGGCGCGTCCTCCCACAGTTTCTGGACCAGGGCGCGGCGGCCCTCGATCGCGGCCGGGTTGCCCTGGCATTGGATCAGCGCGGTGGCGGCGCTGGCGACGCGCGCGGCCGCGGCGGCGCCGAGATCGTCGAGCGTCACGTCCTCAAGCCGGCCACCCAGGTCGCGCGCGACCACGCGGCCGCCGGTCATGATGCCGATATCCTCCATCATCGCCTTGCGCCAATGGCCGAATTCCGGCGGGTTGATCGCCACCGCGACGCCGGCGCCCTGCGCCCGCGCCTGCATCAGCGCCGCGACGACCTCGGGCGCGACCTCCTCGGCGATGAGGAGCAGCGGCCGGCCGCTGGGGCGCAGCAGGTCGAGGACGCGCAGCACCGGCCCCGGTGCCGGCACGCGGTGGTCGGTCAGCAGGATCGCCGGGTTTTCGAGGTCGGCGATCAGGCTGGAGGAATCGGTCGCCATGTGGTGGGAGATGAAGCCGCGGTCGAGCACCAGTCCTTCCTGCACGTCGAGCCGCGTCGGCGCGCCGGACGGGCCGTATTCGACGTTGATCACGCCCTGGTCGCCCACCCGCTCCAGCGCCTCGGCGACCATGCGGCCGAGCGCCGGATCGGTCGCCGCGACGTCGGCGACGTGGCGCAGTTCGCCGTCGCGCAATGGCCGGGCGCGGGTGCGCAGCGCCGCGACCACGGCGGTACAGGCCTGGTCCATGCCGGCCACGATATCGACCGCCTTGTGGCCGGCCGCCACCAGCGGCACGCCGGCCTGGATCAGCGCGTTGGCCAGCGCGGTGGCGGTGGTGGTGCCGTCGCCGGCGATCACGTTGGTCTGGGCCGAGACCTCGCGCACCACCTGGGCGCCGAGATTCTCGAAACGGTCGGGCAATTCGATCTCGGCGGCGATGCTGACGCCGTCGCGCGAGACGATCGGGGTGCCGATCGGCCGGTCGATGATGGCGTTGGTGCCCTTCGGCCCCAGCGTGCCGACCACGGCGAGGGCAAGCTGTTCCACCCCGCGCGCCAGGGCCGCGCGCGCCTCGCCGTGATGCAGCAACAGTTTCGCCATGGCCCGTCTTCTCCCGGTTGTTTCGTCCTTGATCGTCCGTAAACGCACAAATCGCGGCGCCTTCGCCGCGACGGCTTGCTTTGCCTGCATGCTGACCGGCGACCGCTCAGGCCGGCACGCGCGGAATTCGTCACTTACCGGATCCCGGCTCGGCGCCCACGCGCCGTCCGGGACGACAAAAAGCGGCGTCATCGCGGGGCGCGCCGGCGACGAAGCAATCCATGCTGCGGCTCAGCAAGGATGGATTGCTTCGCTTCGCCCGCAATGACGGTGAGGGGATGTCATCGCGAGGAGCGCGTGCGACGAAGCACCCTCCTTTGCTGTCATCATCCGCGCAGGCGGATGATCCAGTAAACGACCGCGTCTGGATGGACTTGCCACGGCCAGGGTGTACTGGATGTCCGCCTTCGCGGGCATGACATGACGCGATGAACGGACTGCTCCGGCTTCCGCCCGCAATGACGCAATGCCCTATTCCTCGTATTCGAGGGCGTCTTCCATGTTGCCGAACAGGATGATGGTGTTCTCGTCCACCATGACCATGCGGCCGTAATGGGTGGAGGTCGAGATCTCGAACAGATGCGGCGTCATCTCGCGTCCCAGCGCCTCGCTGATCTCGGCCATGTCGAACACGATCCGGTCCTCGCCGTCGATGCGGATCATCGCCGGCAGGTAGGTGACGTTGACGTTGTCGCGCTTCTCCATCACCTCGGCGACGCAGCGCGCCTCGACGCAGTCGTTCATGGTGACGCCGCACTGGTGGGAGATGGTGCGCTCCTGACGGATGTCCTTGAGCGACTTGAACAGCTCCTGCTCGCTGGTCTGGGGCATGCTGCGCTTCCTTGATGGCGGGAAAGGCGGGTCTATTCGGCGGCCGCCTGGTCGGGCAGCGGCATGGTGGTGGTGAAGATGCCGATCTCCTGGACGATCGCCTGGAGCCGGTTGAGCGCGTTGGCATAGGCCTCGGCGAACGGCATGGTCTTGACCCGCGGCTGCGACCAGATCGGCTGCAGGTTCATCGCCGCCTCGGTCGCGAGCGGCGAATAGGTGTCGAACCATTGCCGCATCCGGTCCCGGTTGGCCTGGCCGTGCTCGGCGTCCTGGGCCAGCACGGCGAACAGTTCCACCGTATTGGCGAGGTTGCGCTCATAATCCGCCTCGGCGGCGGAGATCACGGTCGGCGTGGCGTAGTCGTTCTGCGCGGCGGCGAGCTGCATGATGAAGCCGCTGCGGAACAATTCGCCGACCAGCGGCTCGAACAGCACGTTGACGATGAAATACTGCTCCAGGAAGTCGTCGGCGCCGCGCGCGCATTCGACCAGCTCGCGCGTCTTCTGCCAGACCGGGTCTTCCATCCAGTGCGCCTTGCCGGCGTCGACATCGAGGCCCTCGATGTCGAGCCCGATCTCGGCGAGGTACAGCGCGAGGTCCTGCGCCAGCCGCAGCTTGTAGGAGGCGTTGGTCAGGATCGCGTTGTTGACCATCTGGGTATAGCCGTAGCGCTGGGCCCGCATCAGCGCGAGGCCGAGGCCGTATTCGGCGTGCTTGTAGGCGCCGACATGGTCCTGCAGCACCTTGACCCAGGCCTTGTCGAAGCGCTTCGGCGCGCCGGCGCGGCGGGCATTGCCGATCACGTTCTGGATCATGCCGCAGATGGTCGACTGACGCTGGTAGTGCGTGCGCTCCCATTCCTGGTCGGGCGCGCGGTAGGTGTGCCAGTCTGCGCTTTCGAGCGCCGTCCAGTCCTTGGAATAGGTCGGCGTGCCGTCGGCGAAGGCGATGATCCAGTCCTGCAGCAGATAGCGCGCCGGATCGGGCTGGACGTCGACGGTAACGTCCTCATAGTGGGTCGCCCTGCGGCCCTTGGGCTCGAAATAATTGTACTGGCGGCTGTCGGAGCCCGGAAAGGTCTTGGCGCCGGCGGCGGCCGAGCGGCCTTCCTCCGGCGTGGTTGCTTGCAAGGACATCGCGGCCTCCCTGATGTTCTTCTGGCGCCCTATAGCGGTGTCGCGGGGGTGAACTTGTCGAAATAGATGCGTTCCGGGTCGACGCCGGCGACCTGGAGCACCGGAATCGCGGCGTCGATCATCGGCGGCGGGCCGCAGGAATAGGCGTCCGCCGCCTCGACATCGTCGATATCGGCGAGGTGGCGGCGCAGCACCTCGTGGATCAGGCCGGTCTCGCCGTCCCAGGCGTCGCCATCCTCCGGCTCCGACAAGGCCGGGATGAAGCGGAAATCGGGCATCTCGGCCGCGAGCCGGGCGAAGATGTCGAGCCCGAACAGGTCCCTGCCCGTGCGCGCGCCATAGAAGAAGCGTACCGGCCGGTCCTCGCCGCTCGCCGCCTGGTCGAGCAGGATCGACAAAAGCGGCGCCATGCCGGAGCCGCCGCCGACCAGGAGCAGCGGCCCGTCGCGCCCCTCGCGGCGGAAGCAGGTGCCGAACGGTCCGCGCAGGGACACCGTGTCACCGACCGCGACCGCATCGGCGAGCGCCGACGAAAACGCGCCGCCCGGATATTTCTTGATCAGGAATTCGAGCGTCCGCGGCTCGCTCGGCGGGTTGCCCATCGAGAACGAGCGGGTGACGCCCGCGCCGGGCAAGGTGATGTCGGCATATTGGCCGGCCAGGAACTTCATCGGCTCAGCAAGCTCGACCGCCACCCGCAGGATATCGTGGGTGACGGCGTCGACCGCCGACAAGGTGCCGGCGAAATCCCGCACCGGGATCGCGTGCGACAGCACGTCTTCGTCGAAATTGAGAAGCTCGACCTCGACGTCGCTAAAGACAACCGTGCGGCACAGCAGGATGTGGTCGGACTCGCGCTCCGGGTCGGACAAGGCGAAGGTCGAGTACTTCAGAAGTTCGATGTCGCCGTCGATCAGCAGGCTCTTGCACGCCGAGCACTGGCCTTCCTTGCAGCCGTGCATCAGCATGACGCCCTGCCGGAAGGCGGCGTTCAGGATGGTCTCGCCCTCCTCGACCTCCATGTCGAGGCCGACCGGTTCCAGGCGCACGTTGTACACGGCGGGCTTCGACGCGCGTTCGCTCATACAAGCACTCCGGCAAGCACTCCGAGGGCGGATCGCCGCGGGCGTTCGGCGCCCGCGGCCGGGGCGGGATCAGATCCGGTGGATCGTGACGCCCTTGCGGTAGTCCGCGAGGTGCTTCTCCCGCGTCGCCGGATCCATCTCGCGCAGCAGGATCAGCGGGCTCTTGATCTCGTAGCCGCGCACATGGTCGAGCGTCCACATGTCCTTCTCCTCGAACGACATGTGCGGCTGGGCGATCAGGGTTTTGCCGTCGGGCCGGACGAAGCCCATGTCGACGATCGCGTCGGCGAGGTCCCAGCCGTGATAGACCTCCTCCCACTGCCGGCGGCCGGAGAAGCGGCCCATCGCGGGCGTCGGCCGGCCCTCATATTCGGACGAGAACGCGACCTTGTGGGTCCAGCGGTCGATCTCGTGGGAATAGGTGTAGAGCTCGCCGTCCACCTCGTCGACCGTCAGGTCCTCGCGGATCACGCACGGCACCAGGCTCGACCAGCAGCGGTGCGGATAGACGTAGCCGGTGTCGGCGAAGGTGATCGGCACGCTGCCCGGCTTGCTCAGCTTCTCGTAGTTCTCCCACCAGGCGCCGAACTCGTTGTACCAGCCGGGATATTTGTGCTCGAACCACTCGAAGTCGCGGTCGGTCTGCGCCTCGATGCGCCAGAAATTGGCCCACCAGCCGGCCGAGAAGAACTGCGCCACCTTGTGCACGTAGCCCTTCTTGACGATGGCGTCGAACGCTTCGTGCACGTCGTCGTGGTGGATCTTGATGCCGTATTTCTCGAGCGGCAGCATGTAGGTGCGGTAGTAGTCCTCGAAAATCCAGCGGTGCCAGAGTTCCGCATACGACTCCTTCTTCTTGTCGCGGTTCTTGGTGCCGTATTCGATGATCGTGCCGATCGCGGCGTCGACGATCATGTGGTTCTGCCAGAACGAATACCGGATGTCGCGTTCCAGCAGCAGGTGGTTGTCCGGCTCCTTCAACACCGACATCAGCATCGAATGGCCGTTGCCGATGTGGCGCGATTCGTCGCTCTGTACCGAGAGGAACACGGTCGGCAGCGCGTAGTCGCCGTTGCGCGCGGCTTCCGACGGCATCGCGACGAAGAGGGTGTTGGTGAAGGCGGTCTCGGCCGCGACCTGCAGGTAGATGTTCGAGGCGGTGATGGCGTCGCCGGTCAGGAACGCCTCGCCGAACTGGCGGCCGATGGTGGTGGCGTAGCACTTGCCGAACGCCTTCTCGGTGATATCGAACCCGGCCGGGTCGATATAGTTCTCCATGTACCACTTCTTGAGGTTCATCTGGATCGTCGAGTGGCGGAACTCGTCGACCATCTGCATGGTGAAGCCGGTGCGCAGGTGGTCGCCGGGCGCGAGCTGGCCCAGGGTCGCCATCGAGCGCGCGGCCGAAATCTCCGGGAACGGAATGATCGCCAGGAACAGCTTCATCCATTCGATCCAGCGCGGCTCGACATTGCGGAACATGTCGCCGCGCAAGGCGGCGTCGAGCGCGCCGTAGACGCGGTTGTCCTTCTCCTCCTGCATCGGGAAGTAGGAGCGCAGGACCTGCTTCATCGGATCGCGCGGCGGCTTCGACACCTTGTAGTCAGTCGGGAACGCCATCGCGTCCTGGACGTAGGACGGCGTCCAGCCAAGGTCGGCGATCAGCCGCGTCGCCTCGCGGATGCTGATACCCTTCTGGTTGACGATCTTGTTGAGCGTCAGTCCCTCGGTCATTTCCTGTCTCCCTCGCGCCGGCATTCTTGTGCGTCGGCTTTTCGACCGCGCGCGGACCTGTTCGGCCGTCGGCGCGCAACCATGCTGGTTGTCAGTATCCACAGAGCCATTGCGGGTGCCAACCGAATTCGGCCCGAATCCCGCCGATCGACGGAATCAGGCTCGATTCCCAGGCCATTAGGACAGTATTATTGACCATTCTACTTGCAGTTCGCGAAGTCGAAACGGCGATTGTTTGCGATTCATTCGCATATTCTGGCCCATCGCGCGGCCTTGCCGGAGGACAATACTCACGCTTGCACAGGACGGGGCGTTCGGGTCTTTTATGTTGAGGACTCGATCAAAACAGCCTGAACAACAGGTGCCGTTCCGGGAGGAGCCGAATGAACGACCGCGACCAATCCCCTTCGCTCGACCGCCGCCGGTTCCTGCGGCAATCCGCGGGCGCGGCCGCCCTGGCCGGCGCGATCGGCATGCTGTCCGATACCGGCGTGGCGTTCGCGGCGCTGACCGACGGCGACATCGCGGCGGCGGCCAAGCACGCAACGGCGGGGCCGGCGGCGACCAAGACGCTGACCGTGATGGCGCGCGACCTCTATCCGCACGACCAGCTGGACGACAGTTGCTACCGTAACGCCGTCGTGGTGATCGACGGCAAGCTGTCCCAGGACAAGGCGACCAAGGCGCTGCTGCACCACGGCGTGGCCTCGCTCGACGCCGCGTCGAAGAAGCTGAAGGGCAAGCCCTATGCGGCGCTTGCCAACGAAGCCGACCGGGTCGCAGTGCTGACGTCGATCGAGGAGACGCCGTTCTTCCAGAAGGTCCGCGGCGAGATGGTCGTCGCCCTCTACAACCAGCCGGGCGTGTGGAAGACGCTGGGCTACGAGGGCCCGTCCGCCGACCAGGGCGGCTACATCCATCGCGGCTTCAACGATATCGACTGGCTGCAGTCCTGATCGCGGCAGGGGGACGGACCATGGCGGCGAAATTCGACCTGAACGACGACAGCGTGGTGGTGGTGATCGGCTCCGGCGCCGGCGGCGGCACGCTGTCCAACGAGCTGGCGCAGAAGGGCATCAACGTGGTGTGCCTGGAGGCCGGCCCGCGCACCGAGAACTGGGACTTCGTCAACGACGAGTGGGCGAGCTTCGACCAGCTCGCCTGGAAGGACAAGCGCACCACCTCCGGCACCTGGCGCGTCGCCAAGGATTTCCCGAACCTGCCGGCCTGGATCGTCAAGTCGGTCGGCGGCTCCACCGTCCACTGGGCGGGGGCGTCGCTGCGCTTCCACGATCACGAATTCAAGGCGCGCACGACCTATGGCGACATCGCGGGGACCAGCCTGCTCGACTGGCCGCTCGACGGCGCGGAGATGGCGCCCTGGTACGACAAGGCCGAGATCAAGATGGGCACCAACGGCACCCACGGCCTGCCGCGCCTGCCCGGCAACAACAATTACAAGGTGATGGCCGCCGGGGCGAAGAAGCTCGGCTACAAGGAATTCCACACCGGCAATATGTCGATCAATTCGATCCCGCGCGACGAACGGTCGAGCTGCCTGCAGATCGGCTTCTGCTTCCAGGGCTGCAAGTCGGGCGCGAAGTGGTCGACGCTCTACACCGAGATCCCGAAGGGCGAGGCGACCGGACACCTGGAGGTGCGGCCCGATTCGCAGGTGCTGCGCATCGAGCACGACCGGCACGGCAAGGTCACCGGCGTCGTCTATGCCGACGCCAAGGGCGCGCACCAGCGCCAGAAGGCGCGGCTGGTCGCGGTCGCCGGCAACTCGATCGAAAGCCCGCGGCTGCTGCTGCTGTCGGAAAGCAGCCTGTTCAAGGACGGGCTGGCCAATTCCTCCGGCCAGGTCGGCCGGAACTACATGCGGCACACCACCGGCTCGGTCTTCGCCGTCTTCGAGAAGCCAGTGCACATGTATCGCGGCACGACCATGGCGGGCATCGTCCGCGACGAATCGCGGCACGATACGAAGCGCGGCTATGCCGGCGGCTTCGAGCTGGAGACCATCTCATTAGGCGTGCCGTTCGCCGCGGCGTTCCTGAACCCCGGCGCGTGGGGACGCGACTTCACCGCGGCGATGGACGGCTATTCCCGCATGGCGGGCCTGTGGATCGTCGGCGAGGACATGCCGCAGGCCGACAACCGCATCAGCCTGCACCCGACGGAGAAGGACCAGTTCGGCCTGGCCGTGCCGAACGTCCATTACGACGACCACAAGAACGACGAGGCGATGCGCGACGACGCCTTCAGGAAGGGCGCGGCGCTCTACGAGGCGGTCGGCGCCAAGCGGACGATCCTGACGCCGCCCTATCCCTCGACCCACAATATGGGCACCAACCGGATGAGCGAGAAGCCGGGCGACGGCGTGGTCAACCGATGGGGCCAGACGCACGACGTGCCGAACCTGTTCGTCTCCGACGGCAGCCAGTTCACGACCAGCGGCGCGGAAAACCCGACGCTCACCATCGTCGCCCTGGCGATCCGGCAGGCCGACCACATCGCCGGCCGCATGGCCAAGAACGAGATCTGACGGCGAAGCCGCGGGACGGGGCGGGGACCCGGCGTATCGGCATGCACGGGCCGATAAGGCCGCCGCATGAGGCCAAGGCCACCGGCTGGCGACGCGGCCGGCTGGCGCCGCCGCTGCGCGAAGTGTTCCGCAGCGTCCCGGTCCCAGCAAGCGGCTGGCGGCGGCTGTTCTCGTTCTTCGGCCCCGGTTATCTGATCGCCGTCGGCTATATGGACCCCGGCAACTGGGCCACCGATCTCTATGGCGGCTCTGCGTTCGGCTACACGCTGCTGTCGGTCGTCCTACTGTCCAACCTGATGGCGATGCTGCTGCAGCATCTTGCCGTGCGTCTCGGCGTCGCCACCGGCCGCGACCTGGCGCAGGCCTGCCGCGATCATTTCGCGCCGCCGGTCGCGTTCCTGCTGTGGCTGGTCTGCGAGATCGCGATCTGCGCCTGCGACCTGGCGGAGCTGATCGGCACCGCCGTCGCGCTGCAGCTTCTGTTCGGCATTCCGCTGCTCGCGGGCGTCGCGCTGACCGGGCTCGACGTGCTGCTGATCCTGCTGCTGCAACGGTGGGGTTTCGGCCTGATCGAGGCGTTCGTGCTGGCGCTGCTGGTCCTGATCGCCGGTTGCTTCGCGGTAGAGATCTTTCTGGCCGCGCCGGACTGGGCGGCGGTCGCCCGCGGCTTCGTGCCCCGGCCGGAGGTCGTCACCAACCCGACGATGCTCTACGTCGCGATCGGCATCATGGGCGCGACCGTGATGCCGCATAACCTCTATCTGCATTCGGCGATCGTGCAGACCCGCGCCTTCGACCTGTCGCGCGTCGGCCGGCGCCAGGCGATCCGCTTCGCCACCATCGATTCCAGCCTGGCGCTGACGATGGCCCTGTTCATCAACGCCGCGATCCTGGTTCTCGCGGCGGCGGCGTTCCACGGTTCGGGCGTGGTCGTGATGGAGCTGAAGGAGGCGCACCGCCTGCTCGCGCCGGCGCTGGGCGCGTCGGTCGCCGCGACCGCCTTCGCGCTGGCGCTGCTTGCCTCGGGTCAGAATTCGACGGTCACCGCGACCTTGGCCGGGCAGGTGGTGATGGAAGGATTCCTGTCGATCCGGCTGTCACCGTTCCTGCGCCGGCTGTTGACCCGCGGCCTGGCGCTGATCCCCGCGCTGTTCGTGACCGCGTTCTATGGCGAGCACGCCACGGCGAAGCTCCTGGTGCTGAGCCAGGTGGTGCTGTCGGCCCAATTGCCGTTCGCGGTGATCCCGCTGGTGCTGTTCACCGCGAGCCGGGCCAAGATGGGCGAATTCGCCATCCCGCGCGGGCTGGCCGCGGCGGCCTGGGCCGTCGCCGCCGTCATCGTGCTGCTGAATCTGAAGCTGCTGTGGGACGCGGCGACCGGCGGCGCGCCGGGATGATCGTCCTCCGGCCGTGTTCAAGAGGCCTGGCGCGGGCGCGATCTGATCGCGAACATG
>JBDZUN010000031.1:0-22014 GCA_040255145.1 Hyphomicrobiales bacterium
GTCAGGGCGCCAGCGATCGCGCCCGCTTTAGCGCCTTCCAATCGCTGACCCGGATCGGCATGTCCTGCGCCGGCCGTCGCGCCCTCTGCGCCGCCAAGAGCGGCCAGGCGGCCGACACGCGCGAGTAACCCCGCACCCTCGCCAGCCATACCCAGGCCAGCGGTGAGCGGCGCAGTCGCCAATGCCCCCGCGATCTCGCCGCCGATGCGTTCGCCTGTCGGGATTTCCGCAAGGCGATCCTGCTGTTCCTTCAATTCCTCGGAATAGGGCTTGCCGGAAAGGATGCTCTTGATCCCGGCTCCGATCTCGTCGGAGAAGCCGAAGGTGGCTCCCTGGAGCGCAGAGAGTCCGATATTTCCGGCGTGTCGTGCCAAGGACTGCGACGGCTGCTGCGCATCGCCCATGACAAAGCCGTCCGGCGGGGGAGGAACGATCGAGAACCCATCCGGCGGTGGCGGAATGCCGTTATCTGGCGTTACATCGATGGTGGGGAGCGTCGTCACTGAACCGGCACCCACTTCTGGCCGTCAAACTCGACGGTCTCGCCAGTCTGCGGATTGTGCGCACGCGGACGCGCCATCTGGCCGTCAGCACCGCCGCCCTGCTGCATCTGCTGGAACAGCTTGTCGCCCGCCTCCGGGCCATTCACGATGCGCAGGAGCGTGTGGTAATAGGTGTCCAGGGACTTCCTGAACTGCGCCGGGCTGGCATTCGGATCGAGCGCGCCGGCGGTGTCAGCCAGCAATGCTTCCTCGCGTTCGGTCACATTGCCCAGAGCGCCGCCGGTCTTGCTTTGCTGGCGCATCTGGTTCAGGGCCGTGATCGAGGCATTGGAGCGCAGCACATTGACTTGGCGACGCAGTTCCGCAGCGTTCGATGGCGGAAGAACACTGCCGATCGCCTGACCCGCAACGCCCGTCGTCGCCGGCCCGATCAATCGACGGGCATTGGTATACGCGTCCGTCACCACGTCGCCCGTGGTTGCCGCGCTCTGCTGCTGCTGTTGTGCGGCCTGCGCAGTCGGGCCGCCGGGGATATCCACCATCAAGGCGCTGCCGTCAGGCAACAGCTTGAGCATCTTTCCGGCCGGCACAGGACCATATTTGGGACTGCCGACGCTGACGTTGGTCTGCGGGCGCCCGGCCGCGCGGATGTCCTTCTGCCCGGCCAGATAATTCGGATCGTACTGCAAGGAACCATCGGGGCCACGCACCATGCCGGTTGGCGGCGCGGTCGGCGCCGCGGCAACCGGTTTATTATCCGGCCCCAGCCGAATAGCGCCGGGCGCGAGGGTGTAGGGCGCCTGCGGCGCTTGCGCGACGACGCTGCCATTGCTCGGATTGACCAGCGACGCGCCCGGCGAGAGCGACACGGGCTTGGGATTCAACAATCCCATCAGGCCGCTTACGTCCCCAGCCTGGGCGAGGAGACCGCCCATCTGTCGCTGCTGCGGAGGCAGGCTATCGAGGATGCCACCTGTCAGCGGGCCAGCCTGCGGATTGTCGGGATTGGTCCAGGGGTTCGCGGCGTAGGGGCCTTGCACGGCCTTCTGGAGCGCCTGCTTTTCGGCCTGTGCCTGCTGATCGCGACGGTTCACAACATCGAGCCGCGCGCCCTGCATGTAGCCGGGAAGCGCGCCCTGCCAGCCGGCCGACAATAGGCCAAGGCCGGTGCCGAGAAGGGCGTCACTGCCCAGCAATCCGGTCAGTTTGCTCGCATCGAATGCCATCGATCAGACTCCGTGCAGCCATCCGGTCGTCGGACTGAGGGCCGAGGACGCGATGTTGCTGCCCACCAGTGCCGTACCCAGCAGGCTGCTGCCGATGCCCTTCTGACTACCCCCACCAGTGGTGGTCGAAGAACCGCCCATGCCGCCGATGGGGTCGACCAGCGACGCATACTGATTGAGGTTGTTGTTCGGCGCGTTCTGGTTGAAGTTGTAGCGGTTCACGGCGTCGGTGAGCTGCTGCTGGTTGTAGCCTTCCTGCTGCTGGGAAGCGCCGAGCGCGTTGCCGGCGTCCACATAATCCTGGTTGGCGAGCGTCGGTGCCAGTCCCGCTGCGGTCATCTGGTTCGAGCGTTCCTGGTTGTAGATCCCCGCGCCGACTTGGCCGATACCCTGGCTCAAACCTTGCGCAAGGGCCTCCTGGTTCAGGCCCGAGCCGGTGCGGCCGGCAAGCCCGAAACTCGCATTGACCTGCGGCGTTACGCTGTTGGTCACGCCCTGGACGAGACTGCTCCAATAGGGATTCGTCGTCGGATCGAGGTAGTTCCCGTTCAGCGTGTCGGTGATGTTGTTCTGCGCCGCAGTCGTGACCGGCGAGCCGGCCATGCCCCGGTTGATGATGTCCTGCAGTGCGGTATTCGAGGAATCCAGCTCGGGCGTGACCGTACTATCCGGGTAATATTGCGGACCACCCGACTGGTAGTTCTGCTGCGCCTGGCCGAGGATGTCCTTGAGGTAGGGCTGGGCCTGTCCCCATGGCTGGGTCTTCGTGGTCTGCGTGCCGCCGCCACTCGATGAAGGCATCAGGCAATCTCCTTCTCAACCCGCGGCATTTCCTGCCCGATGATCGGCCCGTTCAGATCGATCGGGGCTTCGATCAGTACATGCGTCGTCTTGCCGATATGCCGCAGCGAGCGCGACCAGCCGGGGCGCGCAATCGCGACGATGCGCCTGCACCCCAATTCCCTGCCGGCGCGCGTCATGCAGTCCGCCAGCGCGTCCTGCCAGTCGAGCCGATCATGACCCGTGGCCGCGACGGCGGTGATGGACTTCATGCCGAGATCGCTTACCTCGATGATGCAGACGGCTACGGCGACGGCTTCCTTGGTCTCGCGATCCCACATCACCATGAGGATGCGTTGGCCCAACTCGACGCTGCGAAGGATCGTCGCGCCGCTCCACAGGTCAGGGCTTCTGTCGCCAATATCGTTCAGCCAGTGCCCGATGGTCGGCCACCAGGAACGCGCCTCATTGGCCGGCACCACCACCGCGACGATATCGGTCATCCGATCACCACATACCTGTAGACTTCTGTCCCGGCTGCGGCGGAATGCTCCACCGTTACCGTGCCCGTCGCCTGGCTGTCTTCCTTGATCGTCGGCGTGCCGAGCGTCACGGCGGCATCGTTGTAAGGCACGACCAGGACGACGTTCCGCGTCGTGATCAGCGGATCGGCTATCGTGGTTTCCGTGTCGCTCGCGGCCGGCGTGAACGACCCGACGACGTTGAGGCGCCCATCCCGCAAGGCGTTGACCACGATCTGCGTATCGTGGGCAAAATCCGCATCGCCGCCAGGACGCTTGGTCAGCTTGGGATAGAGGCGGCCGGAGAAATCCGCAGTCATCGCTTTCCCGCAGCCCGGCCGGTCACTTCCATGCCCTGCGCGTAGGTCCAGCGCGTATCCTTGGGCAGGATGACCTTGGCTCGGCAGTATCGCCCTGCAGCCCGCAACGGCACCGACCCATCAGTCGTTGGACGTGCGAGCGCGGTCCAGTTCACCGTGTCGCCGGGAAACTGCGACCGAGCGCCGATTTGCACGCCCCAAGGGTCTTGCAGGGTCGTGTCGCCGATGGGATTGTCGTTGGTGTCCGTGACGGTGTTGCCGTCCGTGTCCATCAGCCAGGAATCGTCCGGATCGCTGTCTATCGGGATGGCGTCCGTCAGCACACGCCCCTGGGAGATGTACGACACGTAGCCGGGTGCGACCTCGACCTCGGCCGTCTCCAGGGTCGCTTCCATCGCGCCGCCGGAGAACGACGAATATTTGTGGTCCGTGTCGAATGCCGCCAGCGTCAGCTTCCCGCCCTTCCAGTGGTCGGAATCCAGGGAATAGGGAAGGGTGTCGAGGGTGCCGAAGGCATTCAGTTCTTCCAGCGTGTAGCCACGCTCCACCGAGGGGAACAGGTATTCGAGATCGACCTGCGCCATCGACCATGTGCCCGTTTTCCACGAATACATCACCACCGTGTCGATCGCGGACGCGGGCACGGACGGAAACGCCCACATGACCAGGGACCGCGCGAAATCCGCTATCCCGATCACGCTGTTGCGCGACGTGTAGTCGATCCGGGAAATAACCCAGCGGTCCACCTGGTCGCGCCCGATGGGGACGCTCTGCGTGCCGTCAAAGGCGTAGAAGCCGTCTACCGCCAGGAAGAACGTGGTGCTGCCGACGGAGACCACCGAATACGGAGCAAAAGCCCCTCTGGCAGTCTCAAGAACGTCGAACTGGAACACCGCCGGCGGCCCGATATAGGTCATGCGGGTGATGGCGTTTTCCTGGAACACGGTACCGTATTCGCGGCCCACAATGGCCTGGACGCGGCCGTAGACCGCCGCCAGATCCTGACTGTCGGCCTGATTGGCAACGTCGAGACCCCAAATCTCGCTGTTGTTGAAGCCCGACCACGCGACCCGCGAGCGGCGCTCGCCATCGGTCGGATCGTTCACGTCGCCGAGGACCAGGAAGTCCCTCACGACCGCGACGCATTTGGCCTTGGGTGGCGATCCCGCCAGGTCACCGAACGCCGTGTCGGTGCCCATGTCGAATTTCTGTGTGGAAACCCCGAGATTGACCGCGACGATGCGCTGGCCGTACTGCGTGAAGCCCCACAGGGAATCCTCGGCCAACGCATAGGTTGAACCTGACACGTCCAAAAACGCGCCTGCCGACAGGGATTCCAGCGTGGCCCCAGTCCCGCCAATCACCACCGCCGCGCCGGCCGATGTGCGGAACGATGCCGCGCCCTTGCACGCCGCGCTCAGGACCGCCGTCCCGATCTGCCTTAGCGCTGGGAGGGGAGCATAGCCTCCGGTGACGGGGACGACGTTCCTGGCGGTCAGCAGCGCAGGCGCATTGAGCGGGATGAGGTCGGGTTTCCACGGCTGGAACGGCATCATGACCGTGGCAAGCGCGCTCATGGCGTAGGGCCGCTCACACGCGCTGCGGCGCGGGCATACATCGCGCCACGTTCGTCGGCCTTGATCTGGTCGAGCGTGCTTTGGAAAATGCCCTGGGCCAGCGCCATGCGCTCATCGTCCTGGATATAGCCCATGGCATGCCGAACCGAGCCGTACAGGTAGAGCGCCGGACAGCGCTGCAATACCCAATTGGTCGTCGTGGTCGCGCTCAAGGCCGGGATTTTGGCGTAGTATTCCAGTTCGATGTTCGAAGCGGTCAGCGGCAACACCAGCATCTCGTCGCCAGAAATCGAGAACACCGCCGGATAGCCCGACGAGCGGTCGTAGGCCCAATCGCGATAGGATGGGGCGACGTTCTGCAATACCCTCCGGGGATTGGTCAGTGCCGTGACCTGCCGGAATTCCAGGTAGTCGGCCGGGAGATCGACATAGCCATCCGAATCCGGCGTCAACGCCACCGTGGTCAACTGATGCCGTGTGCGGAGCGAGTAATTCAGCTCGGACTCGCACAGGTCGATGAACGTATCGACCACGTTCACGAGATCGGGCCTGATGAGCCAATCCTGGATCGCTGATTTCAGGCCGGTATAGGAGTCCAGCGCCATCAGAGCGGGATCCAATCAGCGTGGATGATCTGACGGCCAGACATCCCCTTGGGCATCATGCCTTCTGGCTTCCCATGAGGGTTTGCGCGTCGCACCCGCTTCCGCATGCGGCGGCTCATTTTCACGCGACCGAGAAACTCACCAATTGGGAAGACGTAGGTCGGTCCCCAGTCGGTCAGGACCACAGGGGCGTCCGGCCTCCACAATCGATGAAAATTGTCCAGCCATATTGCCCGCGCCATGCCGGCCCTATCCATCAGATGCGCCCCGAGAACGTGCGAAACCGCTTGTAGTCCGCGTCATTCAGCACCTTGGCCGCGAACTTCCGGTCGCCGTTCGCCGCAGCCTCCATCAGCCCCAATTTCCGATAGACCGTCATGGGAATGCGGGCCACCACCTGACCGTCACCGAACCGCTTGCCCTGGCTCGCGGCCATGTCTTCGGCGTTCGCCGCCAGGATTGCGTCAACCGGCGTGTCGGTGCGGATCACGAAGCGATCCCCCATATCCAGATACCAGCGCGTGACGCCGGTTTCGGGATCGTGGCTCCACAGGCGCCAATCCCCACCCGGATGGTCAGAACGCATCGTTGCGTTCCGCAATACCGAGAGAGACCATCCGGCGCGCTTCATCCGCTGGCAATTCCAGTTCCGCGCCCAGCGGCTGCTTCCGCATGCCCTCGGGCTGGTAGCCGCGCAGCAGCTTCACGGGCAGCGTTGCGCGCGGTCTGCCGACGGGACGTTTAATCGGTTCGTCGTCCATGGAATCTCCAAAGAAAAGGGCCGCCCCAGTCACCCAGGACGGCCCTCGCTCTGTGTACGGCAGATTATGCCGCAGCGGTGTTAACGTCCGCGATCACACCCAAAGCGGCCTCGTTCTTCACCACCAGGGTCAGCTCGGTGATCCAGACGCGCTTGTTGGCGTCCCCGGTCTTCGCCGGGATGTCCTGGTTGATCGGACGCAGGACGCCGCGCGCCAGCATGTCGGGTTGCAACACGAAGATGTTGCGCCCCAGGTCGGACGACGCGCTCATCACGCGATTGGGCAGGATATCGATCAGGCCCCAATCGGACATGTAGGCATCCGCCGCGGCCATGATGGTGCCCTGATTGCGCTCGCTCGCCGGCATACGGAATGCGGCAACATTCGCATCCGACATGAACGTCGAGAACACGCGCTTGTTGTACGGGTTCACCATGACAATCTTGGGCGCGCCGCCGGCGTCGTAGACCGACTGCAACGCATCGTCCAGGAGGGTCTTGGTGAAGGCGCGCTGCGTGCCGTCGGTCGCGGCCACGACAAGCCCGGTGTTCGCACTAAAGCCGCCATCCGCTCCGCCAGTGCCACGCTCGGCATTGGTGGTCAGCCATGCAGGCAGACCGCCGAGCTTCCGAGCCGTGGTCGAATTGCCGGCCACCGATGCCTGATTGCTCAGGAAGGTCGCCTCGATGTCCTTCTTCAGCTCGACGCTGCGCTTCGACATCTGGTACGCCAGCTCTTTCGCGCGGCCGGCCTTGTCCACGGCGTCCTGCGTCTGCGAGACCACGACCGACTTACGCAGAATCTGCGTATAGTTGGACAGGCGCGTGGTCGGGTCCGGCTCGTCGTAGGTGTACTCGTCGCCTTCCACCTGCGCATTGGACGTGCTGGGCGTTGCCAGCGTGTCGGTCTGCCAGTCGTGGCGCACCGCGCTCACCTTGGTCGAGCCGATCAGGCTGATCAGAGGGGTTTCTTCCGGCGTGATCTGATAGATCCGATCTTCGAGGTCCTCGCGGTTGCCGACCGCGCTGTAGGTATCGAACGTGCCGCTGGCCTGTGCCATCGTTTTCTAGCCTCTGCTATGTGGTTGATAGCCCCAGGATGTCTTCGAGCACGTCGGCTCCATCCTGGATGCTTCCCGATTTGCGCAGACGCTCCATCCGTTCCTTCCGTGGACGCCCTTCTGCTTCCTGCGGACCAGGACGGCGGCCGGGTTTTTGCACCGGCGGCGCGTCCTTGGCCTTCGCATCGGCCTTGGGCTTTTTCGCCATCAACTTGCGATAGGCGATGGCATCGCGTGCCACCAGCAGCATGCGATGATCGGCAACGTCGCCCAACTCCTGCGGCGTGAAGCCGTAGGTCTGGAGCCCGTTGACCAGATCGGTGCTGACAGCCTTGCGCTTTTCAGGATCGGCGAATTCCGGCCAAGCATGGCCGAGCCGTTCCATTTCCTGCGTCAGGTACTGTTGGCGCTCCGCCGCCCGTTGCTGCCCGATTTCCGCCTCGTGCTGCTGCTTGGCGCCGATAAGGCGCTGCAACTGCTCCCTGCGTTGATCGAAGATGGCCTTCTGCTGCACGTATTCCATCGGGTCGCTCTGGAGGAGAGCGAGGTCCGGTTCCTGCGGCAGATTGGCCTTCAGCAACTCCGTAGCGAGATCGATGCGCTGGTTGAAGGTCTCGGATTTCTGCGTCAGTTCCGCTCGACTGGCCTCGACCGCCTTGCGGCTGTCAGCGAGTTCCGTGGTCTTGCGGGTGTAGTCGGCCTGCCGGAGGGACCCCCTCCGCCACTCCTCGATTTCGTCGCGGGTGACCTCCGTACCGTCAGCGAGACGGTATTTCGGTTCCGGTTCGTCCTCGTCGGCCTGGCTGTCAGTGTCCGACTCGTCGCCCTCGTCGGGCTCAACCTCGTCAGAGGCCTCGGCATCGGCTTCGGCGGTATCCGTTTTCGGGTCGCGCGCATCCGTGCCGGTCTGCTCGTCCTGGCCGCTGGGGAACAGGAGCGAAGCAATCGCATCAGCGCCGGATTCGACGCTGCCGTCTGCGGTCCCGGAGTCCGGGGGGTCGCTATCCGTCATGGTAACTCCATCGGGCGGCTATGCCGCGCTGGGAAGGCCGGCGTCTCACGACGCTGGCATAGGTGCCGATCTAGACGACCGGCATGCGCTCCGTCTTGCGGGTGGCTCGCAGGAGCCTTATCCGCCGGCGAAGGTCTCTTATGACCTGAACCCTGTGGACCAGGCCGTCCTTGCGCTTGCGCGACGCCCAGAAGGGCAGGCGAAGCAATTCCTCGAAGGTCTCGCTCTCAAGACTCTTGAACACGTCGGCAAGTGCGCCGTCTTCGGCGCTCGCCGCCAGATATTCGAGTTCGGCGTCTGCTATCACGAGTCGCCTACCGTCAGGGTGAACGCGTCGAGTTCCGCCGTGGTGCCGATATCGTCCGTCGCCTTGACCGAGAGATCATCGAACGTGCCGCTGGCGCTAGGCGTGCCCGACACCGCACCCGTGGTCGCATTGACCGTGATGCCGGCAGGCCAAGTACCGACCGCGGCATAAGCATAAGGCTTGACACCGCCCGACGCCGTCGCCGTGAAGCCCGCATAGGCTGTGCCCTCGGTGCCGGTCGTAACCGGCGTCCCGGAGATCGTCAGTGTGACGGACGCCTGGTCCTTGAGCAGGTCGGCCACATGATCCGGACCGCCGTTCATCATCTGCAGCGAGGTCGCGGAGATGGACGAACCGTGATTCTTGCGCATGTCGCCCCAATAGCCGGGGCCGACGTTCGTGAGGTCGATCGCCATTGTTCAGTGCTCCCTATCAGGACGACGCACATGCTCCATCAGCTGGCGTGCAGCATCGTTGACAGCCGCCGGATCGATGTTCTCGTGGGCTTGTGCATCAATTCCGCACTCTTTCAGCGCCGCATCCACGACTGCGCACACGCCAGCGAAGAATTGCCGGTTGATATCGAATCCGCGCTCATTTTCCGCTAGGTGGGCCTCGGTGAATGCGTCGTACAAATCCTCGCGATCGGCCCACCGATGGCGACGATATTTTCGAAATGGCCACATCAGCCAGGTTCTCCACCCAATTGCACAGCATTGTCCGCGACGCGATCCGCCCGGTCTTCCTGCGCCTTTGTCTGCGCAGCCTTCAACGCTAGTTCCGCCTCAAGCTGCTGCTGCTTTAGGGCAATCTCGGCCTGCAACTGCGATTGTTTCAGCGCGAAGCCCGCGACCATCTGCTTGTGTTTCAGGTCCGCCTCGGACTGGATCTCCATGACCTTGCGCTGGTGCTCGGCCTCGGCCTTCTGGGCGTCCAACTGCGCCTGTTGCTGCGCCTGCATCTGAGATTGCTGCAATTGCGCGGCTGCGGTCTGCTGCTGAAGTTGTAACTTGCCCTGGACCTCCGCCATCTTCGGGTCGGGCTTGGGCTGCGAGGCGAGCTGTTGGAGCGCCTGCGGATTGACCTCCGAGAAGAACTCGTCCGGCGTCCGCATCCCCGCCGATTCGACCATCTTGCGCAGCGTGTTGGCGTATTGCTGCACGTTGCAGACCGGATTGACCGGCCCGAGTTGCAACATGATCATTTCCTGCTTGCCGGCGATCTGCATCAGGAGCGCCGTGTCGCGGTCGCGCGAGCCTGAGCCCAATCCGACGGACACATTGGCGTCCATGTTGGCGTTCCAGGAACGCGGGTCCATCTTGACCCACTGATCCCGCAGCCGGATCATCCTCGGCTTGTCCTGGTGCTCGACAATCAGCTTGAGAAGGCAGCGGAACAAGCGCTTGAGGCCCAGCTCCGCCATGTTGCGGGCATACAGCTCGACCTTGGCGTAGGCCGCCGACTGCGCCAGCATCTGGCCCGTGGCCGTCTGATCTTGCAGAGCGTCGGGGTCCAACGCCATCGACGTGCGCGACACACCCGTGCGTTTCTCCGCCAGCGAGTCCTGATATTCCAGCATCGCATAGGACTGCTCGGCAACGAACGGGATCGAGATTTCCCGCGTGACCGCGTTCGGATCGCCGTTGGTCCAGACGATGCCGCCCGGCGTCGGGTTGACCAGTTCGTCCGGGTTGTCGATCTGGTTTTTGTTCGCGACGCGCTGGGGCGTGTTCGAGAGATACAAGTTGTCCAGCGTTCGGCGCAGCAGCACCGTCTTGACGCGCTGGATATCCTCGATCTCGTCCAGGAGACTGCGCCCCTGCCAGCGATGCGGCTCGGGCATCGGAACGGCGTCAGAGAACGGGTTTTCGTCCGACCACTCATCGTTCGCCAGGATCGATTTCTCGCCGCCCTGGCCTGCCTGGACGACCCTGCGCCACTCCGCGTACCCGTCGCCGTCGAAATCGACCCGCAGGTACGATTCAAAGACCTCGACTTCCTCCATCAGCGGATCGGTCACCGCGCCATTGCGGTCGGAGGCCGTCTTGTTCCATCGACTGACGCGCTCGTCGGTCGACTCCAGGTCATCATCCTTGCCGAGCGCCATGACCGTGTCACGGTCGTAGCCGTCGTCGATCAAGTCCTGTCTGGTGCGGTTGGAGCGGTGGCAGAGGAACCGCGCATCCTCGATGCTCGTCGCGCCACGGTCGATCAGGAATTCCTCGGGCGGCACGCAGGCGACCGTGAGCCGGCCGTCCGGATTGACCTGACGCTTGATCTTGAGATCGTGGACCGTACTCGACTGCTCGACCGGCTGACCCGTTGCAGGATCGGGAACCGCCTCGATCTGCGTGACCTCGGTGTGCTCCAGCACCTCAACGGAATCGTCGGAAACCAACTCGGTGTAGGCCGCATCGTCCAGCCCAGAATACCGCTGGAGTTCGTAACACTTCGAGGTATCCCACCAGTGCTTCCAGATCCCATTGCCGTGCAGCAAGCCGTCCTGGAATCCATCACGGAGAATGCGGTAGCCCTGGCACTCGCGCAGGAACACGTAGTTGACGTAATCCGTCGCCTGCTGGGCGAACGGCTCATCGTCGGGATTCTGGGGCTCGTAGCGGACGATCATGTCGCTGGCCGCGAATACCCGCATCACGCCCGGCAGGATCCAGCCAATAGAGTCGGACAAGTCGCGCGACGTGACGCGGGATTGCCCCTCGCGCGTCGGCGCGTCTCTCAATTCGCCCCGGTAGTATTCCAGGGCCTTCGCGCGCTTCTTGCTCAATTCCTCGCTGTCGTAGTCCAGCGCGTCCTCAATCTGCGCGCGCACGATCCCCGCCAGCTCGCCAACGTCCATTTTGCTGCGGCGGGCCGGGGAGGAAGGGGCCATGGGCGTCTATACGATCCACTTCAAATTGGGTTTCGGGTATTTGCTTGCGTCCATCGCTTGCCCCGCAACCGCCCCATACCGTGCGGCATCAGCAGCGTGGCTTGTCCAATCGTGGAGGGGCCGCGCCTTGAATGCCTGCAATTTGTCGTCCCATTCGCGCCGATATTGGCGCAGCGCCTCTAGTCCGCGCGCGCACTTCTCAGCGTCGAACCAGCAGCGCGGCAGCAGGCTGCGCACCGCCTGAATCCCGTCATCGACCGGCAGCTTGCGGGCGACCTCGAAATTGATGCCGAGCGAGCGCGCCACCTCGTTGCGGCTTTGCCCGGTGCCCAGCTCCTTGACCTCGATGTCGTGCGGGGCAACGTGCCGTCCGTACAGGTACTTCCGCTCCTTGGCGCGCTCGTCCAGCATTTGCGCGTAATGCGCCAATCCGACACCGGAAGACTCGTAATAGTCGATGATCCGAACCTCAGGCCCGGTGCGCTGGGCGAACCAGATGGCCGTCGAATCCCCGATGCCCAAATCCCACCACGTCTCGACGCGCAGGGCAGGGTCGTGCGGCACACGGCCGATCCTGTTGTCCTTCTCGGCCTGAATCATTTCTTGGCCGTAATACGCGCCCTGAATGGCCGCCTGGAACGAGCATTCGTATTCCTGCTCGTACTGATCCGGCGACATGCTCTTGCGCGCGTCGTCCAACTCAGATTGCGGCAGGATGCCGGTCTCGCTTGCCTTGAGCATCAGGTGGTACCAAGCCGCATCACGCGTCGCCTGGTCATAGATCGACCAGAACGCATTCCTGCCCTTTGGGGTGCCGATGAAGGCGGCCCAACCCTGCCGATCCGATAGCGCCGGGCGCACAACCTCAGCCCATGCCCGCGGATCGATATCCGCCGGCTCGTCCATCACCACTCCGTCGAGATAGATGCCGCGCAGCCGGTCGTAATTCTCAGCCCCGTACAACCTCACACGGCCGCCGTTGGGCAGGTCAATGCGTAGCTCACTCTCATTGGCCTGCACGCCGGGAATCGGCGCCGCGTAGTGCTTCAGATAGCTCCACGCCACGTCCTTAGCTTGGGCGTAGTATGGCGCGATGTAGGCGAAACGCGGCTCCGGCTTGGAACAGACCAGCGCCTGCTTCAGCAGGTCGTTGATGCACGCCACCGTCTTGCCCGCACGACGATGCGCGACGATCACCGCCCAACGCTGCGAGCGGGCGTGGAACGGCAGGAACTGGTCGCGCGGCTCGTACGGGATTAGGACTCTTGCTGTCCGGCCCACTCAATCACCAACTTGACCGGAGCGCTGTCGTCATCCCCAGCGATGGGCTGCACAGCCTTGCCTTCCATCCGTTCGAAGATCAGCTTGATCGCCTCGCGGTCGCCATCCAGCGCCAGAGTGACCAGCTTTTCCGCAATCCGCTTGACTTTGCGTTCGCCGTCCTCACCAGGCGCGTTCATCGCGATACGAAGCGCGTCAGTCAGGCATTTCCGCGCAGGAGGACGACCAGCCATTTAATTCACACAACCGCTTGTGGGGTAATCACTTGCCCTTCAGGACCTTGTTCGCCTTCGCCTTGATGCGAGAGGCTTCGGAACTGGACATGCGGCCCGCCTTCACGGCCTGTGTCGCACGGGCTTTCGCATTCGCAGCGTGCGAACGATCTTCGACCGGGAAACTCCTCCCTGGTCCAGCGAACGCGCTCTGGGGCAGATTGTTGCGCGCCCGACTGGTCAGCTTCGCCATGTCAGTCCTCTCCCGTCCTCAGGAGCTGCAACTTGCATCGCTCCATCAGCCAAACCACCGTTGCGCCGTCCGCGACCGAGCTGGCGAAATACTCGTTGCCGTCCGGGTCGTAGCCGAGAATTACGACGCTCTCCAACCTGGCCTCTCGCGCTCGCAGCAGCACACGCTCCGCAGGAACATCCAGGAGTGTGACAACATTGCCTATCACGACGTTGTCGGTCATCACGCGCTCCGCACTTCCTCGGCGTCGTACCGCATGGGATGCTCCGAGTTACCCACAGATTTTTGATATTGACCGCTTGCAAATAGCACCATTGGTGCTAATCTATGTCTCGTCAACAGGGCCGATGGCCCGCTCCATAGGAGAGACCGAGATGACCCACTACGTGACCCGCCAGGAAATCACCGAGTTCGCGTCCACCCGTGAGATCAGCGACGAGATCGCGCAGGCGATCCTGGAACTGGCCGCCGGCGATGCCGAGCGTGCCCAGGAAATCTGGGAGAATGGCGACGAGGCCGACCAGGTGATCGCGCGGGCGTGGGGACTGGCAGGCGCCGAGACCGACACCCTGCACTGGGGTGACGTGATCGATCGGCCTCAGGTTGCGTAATGGCGCGGCGCAAGACCGATCACACGAAGGCCGGGCCGGTTCGACATGTCGATCCGGCCACGGTCGATTTGTCGGAATATCTCGCGCCGCGCGAACCGAGGCTCGACAAGGGAAAATATATTGTTGACGCATTTGGAGATCGCTGGTTCGTGGTGAAATCGCGGGCTACGGATCACGGGTTTGAGATTTATGAGGGGCGGCCGGTTGGGTATACTGGGCCGATGAAGCCGTCCGTAATCATATCGCAACAGCTACTCGACTATCTAATTGCCAACCGGCACCAGATCGCAGCCGCCATAGACCTGCCGTTGTCTCTCACGACAATCCGAAAAATTCGACGAATTATTGGACACGGCGGCGACGATCAGAGGCAGGAGCGCGACAATTGGTGGCGGGCGAGATTGGCCGACCTGGAATCGCTGACGGTCTCCGATTTTTGTGTTCGCCACCGGGTGTCTACTCGCCAGGTCGACCACGCGCGCGAGCGATTCCTCCAGATATCAAAGAGCCGCAGGCGCCCCGAATATTGGTGGCAACGGGGCGCGGAGCGTGAATTGATTTTGTCGAATAACCCGCGTGCCTGGATTGCCGACAAATTGGGCGTTTCGACAGACGCCGTGAATCGATATCGCTGGCTGCTGAGGGGCGGCAAGCGCGAGGACGCTCCAAAATGAGTCCTCGATCATTTACGACCCGCGAGGAAATCGACGCCTATCTGGCGCGCGACCTGATCGAATGCCTGGAGTGCGGACGCCACTTCAAATCCCTCGCCACGCACTTGCCGCGCGTCCACGGGATGACGGGTCGAGAATACAAACTCCGTTGGGGCCTGCCACAGTCCGCCCAGCTCATGGGACGCTACTTGGTTGAGCAGCAATCAGCCCGCGTCCGTCAGATGATCAATGACGGCCACCTGACCTACGAACACCTGCCGCGAGCCACCCAGGCTGCGCACGGCGCGGAACGCTCTCCACGCGCCCTAGTCGATATCGAGAAACAGCGTGCAATCGCCATGACGATCCCGCACGAAACCCTGCCACCTGGCGCGAAACGCGCTGACGGGCGCGACGCGGACAGAGCGCGGGAATACCAGCGCCGGTACAGGAGCCGCCGCAAATGACCCCGCAGGAATTCAAAGCCGCTCGCGAGCGGCTCGATCTCACGCAGAGCAGGCTCGCCTACCTACTAGGCGTCAAGCCGCAGACGATCCGGCGCTACGAGACAGCCGAGAAAAACAGCACTTGGCGACCTATTCCCGGGCCAGTCGAAATTGCCGTGGCGTACATGCTCCACCATGGACTCGGTATTGCCCAGGTGCTACGGAACGAGAAAGGGCGGCTCCCCGGTTAGGAGAACCGCCATCAAGCTCGATGCTTTCGCAGAGCGGGGCGCTACCAGTAGTACGCGTGCGGCTTGGAATTGCCCAAATCCCAGACCACTTCGTCCGGGTCCACGCCCTTCACCACTTCACGCTCGTGCCGCTTATCGCGCCGCCGCTTAGGCCGACCGTTGAACAGTATGTTCCACCAAGCCGGCGTGATAGTCATTTGCCCCGGCGAACCAGAAGATTTCGTGCGCGGGCGCTTACGCTTGTAGTTCATGGCGCTTTCCACGCCGCTGCCGTATCGTGGAGCGGGCCAAGGGAATCGAACCCATATCCTCAGCTTGGAAGGCTGCTGCTCTACCGTTGAGCTACGCCCGCTTAAATCTGGAGCCGGCGGCATGGAATCGAACCTGCGACCTGCCGCTTACAAGGCGACTGCTCTTCCATCTGAGCTACGCCGGCTTACTCGTTACCGACCTCTCTCTGTCGGCTTGGATAGAGGTATCTGGCGGGCCGACTTAAATCTCTGGCCCGATAGGGCAGACGAGATTCGCGGGCCGCCAGAACTCTTACCGCCCCGCGTTGCCGCTGGGCTGGAAACTCTGCGCCGGGCGATCAACCCCGGCGGCCCCGTGCCCATCGAGGTCTTTAGCGCTGTCGCGTCCGGACAGCGTCGGGTAGCTTCTGGGCGCAAAAACCACCTTCGCTGAACACCTTACCGTGACTGTACACTCGCATGCAAGCGGAAAATTCACGGTGCGGACTCTCTGTGTGGATCAGGCCCGGTTGTCGTACCGAACCACCGCGCTCCGCGTCTTCATCCCGTAGTGCTCCGCCAAATCGTTCAAGGCTTCGCGGAACCGCTGCATCGCATACCGCTGCGGCCAGCCCAACAGACGCTCCATTTCGACCACCGACCGGCCGTCGCCGCACACGTTCACGACCAGCGTTGCCCCGATGGCCCCCAAGGCTCTCAGCGCGCGCCGCACACGGTCGATTGCGTCGGCTTGGGCCTCGGCTAGCCCGCGATAGTTGCCAGCCGCCACGCGCTCCATGTCGAGCGCACGCGCTGCGCTAATTTGCGCGATCTCCCAATCTGTGCGGAAGCGAAGACCGGCCTCGTGCTCGATCATGCCGATCAGCTTGCGTCGGTAGTACCATTCCAGCTCGCATTCCCGCGCGTTGACCGCGACGAGTGCCTTGCCTTCGTGCATCGACCGTTCGCGATAGACGATCTCCGGCAGGCGTGCGGCGTCAGGCGAGGCGGCCGCGGCCTCGCGTTCCTGCCGGCGCGCTTCCCGTCGTTCCCGCGCCAAGTCCTCGGCCCGCGCCAAGTCAGTCAGGTCAGCTTCGGTCAGTGTGGCGTTACGCGCCATCCGCGCCTCCGATCTCGATCACGCTGGGGTCGACAAAACCGCCTGAGAGCGCCGTAGGCTGCCGGAACAGGATTTCTGGTGTCTCCCTAGCAGAAGACCCCGTTTCGCCAGTCCTGCGCGATCCTGTGGCCTCCTGCGGGCATTCCTGATGCAGATCAACCACCTTGGGCTCCCAACTGGGCGGGCAGAACGGCAGGCAGACGAGGCCGGACAGGAATATTTCCGTAGCGCCCACGCCGTCGAAGCTCACGTCCAATCCCCGATAGCGATCCTCCAAATCCCAAAGCGCGTCGCCTTGCTCGACGTTCAGCGGCTTCGGCACGCGCACCACGACGCGGTGGTTGCGGGGATCGGAGGGGTCGTAGAAGAGGTTCACCGAGGTTGCTCGCCCTTGAGAGCCTTGGCCGCAATCCCGCCCCACCGCTGATATACCTTGACGCCGCCGTGCTTGATCCAGTCCTCGTCCGCGATGATTTGCAGCGCCTCGCGAAATCGCTTGTTCTCCGCACGGAGGGCGGCGAGTTCCGGCCAGTTGACGGGAAGCCCCAATTGATCACGCAAATCGTTCGCGTCATGCGCCGTCGTGAGCTGCTCGATCTTTCCAACGACCATCCGTTCAATCCCTCCGTTATGCGGTGCGACGATTAGGCTGCGATAAGCCCGGCATTGCGTTTGATTTCGAGGCGCTGTTCTTCGGTCAATTCCGGGTCAGGCGGATCGAGCAGAAAGCCTTCCCAGCGGCGCTGATTCAGCCAGGTAGCGGCGTGGCACGGCTTAAGCCAATCGCGGTTTTCGGGCGCGGCAAGGTATACCCTGTATGCCGCAAGGCCGTCCGTGAGCATGCTCAACGGCGTATCCCTTCGCGCTTTCTGGAAGGCTGAGAAGGCAGTGGCTTTCGACATGTTCGGAGAGCGTGGGTACGCGGACCACCAAGCCTCGAATTCGGGGGTATTTCCCTTGCTTTCGTGTAGAGCTTGTTTCGTGTCTATATAGATACCGGCCATTTTGGCCGCATGCCCCCCGGACAATTTGGCCGCTTGATCGCCCTCGCAACCGGCCATTTTGGCCGCATGCGGATCGCCCGGGTGCTCGTCGCCCGTGCCCGGTTTGGCCTCTGTGTCGGCCCAATTCAGATAGAAGATATCGGAGCGCTTTGATCCGTCATCTCGGCGGCGCGTAGCGCGGGAAATCAGCCCGGCCTTCTCCAGCCAATCGAGATGCCGGCGGACGCTGCGCTCCCCCTGGCCAGTTTCATCGGCCAACCATTTCTGGCTCGGATAGCAAACGCCGTCTTTGTCGGCCACGTTCGCCAGTGTGACCAGCACGAATTTCGGGCCGGCTCGCGCGTCCTGCTTATATGCCCAGGTGATCCCTTGCACGCTCATGGCTGCAAATCCCCGAACCGGCACAGTTCGCCGTCGAAGTGAAAGTTCTCCGTCCACACCGGGCCGTTGCGGTTCTTCTCGCAGATGATCTGGGCTTTGCCCTTGGCCTTGGACATCTTGTCGGCCCAGGCGATCAGTTCGGCCGGGCCGCCCTTGGTCGGCTCGGCGTTGCGCAGGTAGTATTCCTCGCGATAGACGAACATGACCACGTCGGCGTCCTGCTCGATCGAGCCGGATTCGCGTAGGTCGGATAGCTTCGGCCGCTTGTCGTCGCGCTGCTCTACACCACGAGAAAGTTGTGATAGTGCGACGACGGGGACGCTCAGCTCCTTCGCCAGCGCCTTTAGTCCCATGCTGATTTCCGTGACCTCCGCGACCTTGTTGGCGCGGTACTTGTCGGAACCGGAAATGAGCTGAAGGTAGTCGATGACCACCATTCCCAGGCCGCGCTTTGCCTTAAGCCGCCGGGCACGATGACGAATGTTGGAGAGCGACAGCGCCCCCTGCTCCTCGATGTAGAGGGGGCGCGCATCAAGACCTATCTTGGCTTCACAGATGGCGCGCCACTCCGCATCCGAAAGGCTGCCGGATTTGATCTTGTAGACCGGCGCTCCGGTCTGGCTCGCGAGGATGCGGGTTGCGATCTCATCCGCGCTCATTTCGAGCGACACGAATAGGACCGGCGCGTGCGCCGCTGCGTTGAATGCTATCGTCGTGGCGAGCGCGGTTTTGCCCATGCTCGGCCGCCCGCCGATGATGAAAAGGCCGGGGGCATAGAAGCCGCCCAGGTGCCGGTCCAAATCGGCCAGGCCACTCGGCACGCCCATCGCCTTCTTGTCGGACGAGAGGCGCGCAAGCGTCAAATCCATTGCGTGGGAAAGCGGGCGCGGTTCCGAGGTATGCTCAACCGCAGTCAGGCCATACAATTGTGTTTCGATGGCCTGGACGATCTCAATAGGAGCCTCGCCCGGGTCCGGCGCAGATGCCCGCGCAATCCCGTCCTCGCAGATTTGCTGCAGGCCGCGGCGCAGGGCGAGGTCGAATATGGCTCGTCCGTAATCCTCGGCGTTCAAGACCGGCGCGGACGCCCCGGCAAGGCGCGCGAGATACGCCGCGCCGCCAACAGATGCTAAGCCGTCGTCGCGGCCGAAGTAGGATTTCAATGTCACCGGCGACGCAAGCTGGCGTTTGTCGATCAGGCTGGCGCATGCGGCATAGATGCGGGCGTGGACCGGATCGAAGAAATGATCGGCATGCAGAAAGCCGGACACCGACACGAAGGCGTCGTTGTTGACGAGGATCGCGCCAAGCAATGCCTGCTCGGCGTCGATGTTCTGGGGCGCTGGCGGAAGCGGGATGTTGTTCATACGACGGATTATCTCACTTCGCATAACCGCTAGGAATGGACGCTGGGAATCTGTCCCCGCTATTCTTCGTGCAAGGATGCTGGCGGATAATGTGGATAAGTCCGGCTACGCTGTCCCGCCTCCCAGGCCGTGTTGGTGCGGGTGTGGAGGGTGAGGGTCATGCCGCGGCCTCGCTGGGCCGAAAGCGGCTCGTCTCGTTGCCCCAGGTGTTCCAGTCCGGCCATTGCGAGCGCGCGAACAATTCGGCATAGGGTCCGGAGACCAGCCGTTCGATCCGCTCGTATTGCTCGTCGGGCTTGCGACTGTGTTCGCGACGGGGTGCGGTGATAAGCTGGCGAACGCCCTTGTCGAGACGACGGGGCTTGCCGCGCGTGAACAGCAGGCACTCCTCGGTCTGCTTCCGAGTCCAGTAGCCCATGCCTATTTTGGGCAGTCCGGCGGCCGTGGTCTTTACCCAGACGAAGGCGCGCGTCTTGTAGGTGAAGCCCCATGCTGTGCCGAGCGCGATGGCTTCGTCCAAATGCGAGTCCACAACCCACATGAACAGGGCACAATCCTTGGCCGCAAGATCCGCAACGGGCAGCCCGCGCAGATCATCGGCAGTCATCGTGGTATAGTGGTCCTGCGCGCAGCGATGCGGCGTCGTATGGCGCTTGCCATAGGTCAAGAAGCCCCACGGCGGGTCAGCCAGGATCGCGCCGTAGCGGCCCCGGTGAAGGCCATCGAAGGGCCAGCCCGTCACCATCGGCCCTTCCCCAATTCCGGCGCGTCCGGGTTGCGCAGATAGGCTTCGCGGAGTGCCCCGATAGCCGCTTGCCAGCTCAGGTAGGCGTCGAGCCCGGCGTCATAATCTTCCCCGTCAATCTCCGAAAAGTCGGCCGGGCATACAGATACGCGCTCGGCCAGTTTCAGGGGAGGAATGCCCACTCCAAGGGCCTCGGACTCGCCACCAGGCGCGGTGGGAATGGGTGCGGCGCCAGTCGAGGGGCCAGGGGCTTGGGGGGCTGAACGGCCTCCGGCTGGCGCCGCGTCGCGCATACCTACGCGCGCGATGGGGGAATGAGGGGTCATGCCGACGCTCCGTCGAGGAACGACAGGCGTGGCAGCGTCACAGGCTTGGCGTAGGGATCGTCGGTGTAGACTGGAGTCCAGGTCTCGTGCTCTCGCTGGATCATGGAATCGCCACAAATGCGGCTGGTTAGGTCGCGCGTGTCGGGCGGGATGACCGGCAGTGGCTCGGGCTCAGGCCGCACAATGAGGTCGTAGCGCGATCCTCCCGGCGTGCGATCCGTCCAGTCGGTCGCCACTCCGTCCGGGAACACTGCACGCCGGTCACGGCCGCGCTTCTCGACAACGACAAGCCCATCGCGCACCAATTGCTGGATTGCGAGGCGCGCGCCCTGTTCCTTGAATCCGGCCGCCGCACCCATTCGCCAATCAGCCGGGCACGGATTGCCCCGTTCCGCAGCATCTCGCAGGATGGCGAGGATTTTCGCCGTATCAGTCATTCGATCACCAATCGCTGGCCGGGGAACAGCGCCTCGAACAGCTTGCGTTTGAGTTTGAATTCGCGAGTCTCGTAGCCCTTCACGTCGAGGACGATCCGCTCGTTGCCTTCGAAGAAGGCGAAGTCCGCGATGTAGCGGCAGACCTTCTTGCCGTTCACGATCAGATCGAAACGCGGCTGCAATTCGAGGTTCCGGATTTGCCCGGCGCGTTCGAGCAGCTTTAGTTCCGCGTACCGCCGGCCTTCCTTAGCACTGGCAAAGGAGATGCCGTTGACCTCGGTGCGGCGCGCATTAAATTTGTGCGGACGGTTCATGCGACATCCCTCCGGCCGGCGTCGGTGTTGTCGAACACGCTCACGCCGACGAGCCGCTGGAATTCCTCGGCCAGCCGGCCGCACTTCGCAGCATGCAGCGACGCCTTCAAGCCATCCCAATGTTCGGCAGGGATATGATCGGCGAGGAGGGAGGCTACCTGTCGTTCGGCATCAATGCGCTGGTCACGAATGTCGGCATCCCGCGCGCGCTGCTGTTCAGCGCGGAGAGCCTTACGTTCAGGCGTGTCCGATAATGCGCGCTTGACTGTGTCCTTGCTCAGGCCCGTATCGTCGGCGATTTTCGAGGCTATGCCTTGCGGCCGGTGACCACGGCCATCCTCGCGTTTGCTTTCAATCGGAGCATCTTGCGCCGATTGACCGTCTCGCCTTTCCAAAAGCTCCGCATACCGCCGTATCTGCCGATCGCGCTCCTCCTTGGTCAGGTCCAGTCGATGCAGGTTCTCCGCGATTTCCCACATTTCGGCGTCGATGCGATCGCCTTCGTCATAGACGTAGCAATCAATGCGCTCCCAGCCGAGTTGCTTCGCCGCCGCAAGGCGATGCGCCCCGGTCAGGAGGATCAGGGTATCGCCAGCCTCGCCCTCGGATGCCCACTCCGGTCGGTCCTCGTAATATCGAACCGAAATGGGCGTCCGGAGGCCGAGCGCAGTCATGGATGCCGCGAGCCGCTCCACCGCATCGGCATTGATTGCCCGATGACGAGTGCCGACTTCGATGTGCTCGACAAAGAGGGATTCGAGCCTGCGGCCCGCTGGCGTCGGCATGATTACCGCTCCAGAACCGGGAGAGCGCCCTGGAGG
>JBDZUN010000281.1:0-4006 GCA_040255145.1 Hyphomicrobiales bacterium
GGCAACCGAGATATATCGATATCCATGATAGATCAACCCTTGGTCTGGTTCACGCACCGCTCTCGCAAGCCGCTACGAAGCGATTCACCGTGTGATTTCCTTCATTTACCGAATCATCTCGCGAATTGGCAACGCTCCGTCGTCCCGATAGTTTCATCGGCATGGCCGAGGACCAGATCACCAATGCCGCGCTGCGCGCGATCCGGCGGATCCTGCGCGCAGCCGACCAGGGCGGACGCAAGCTCGCGGTAGCGACCGGCCTGACGCCGTCGCAACTCCTGGTGCTGCAGGAAATCGATCGCCGCGGCGAGACCACGCCAGGCGCGATCGCCACGTCGCTTCAGTTCGGCCAGGCGACGGTGACCAACATCCTCGACCGGCTGGAGGCGGCGGGGCTCGCGACCCGCAAGCGCAGCAGCAGCGACAAGCGCCGCATGCTGCTCCACGTCACGGCGGCGGGGCACGATCTCCTTGCGAACGCGCCCGATCTCCTCCAGGAACACTTCCGCAACCGCTTCGGCACCCTGCCGGCATGGGAACGGGCAATGATCCTGGCGGCGCTGGAGCGGCTGGGCGAGCTTCTGGACGCGACCGAGATCGACGCCGCGCCGCTGATCGACGTCGGCATCATCGACCGTGCCGTCGACGGCGATACCGTACCCGATGCGTCGTAGGGTGCAATGACGGGTGGTCCACAATCGGACCGGAACGTCGATCGGCAACCTTCAATACATATGATACTATGTTTATACACTATTCTCGGAAAGAATATAAGTTCGATTGTGAAATAATCATTTAATTAAATAAACGAATTCACGTTGAAATATGTGATTATCCATCTCATCAAAAGCACCATGGCTGATCTTTCTTTCCATGGGTAGACACGATGCTCTTTCCGATCTTCAGTATAAATCTACCAACGGCTTCAGTTCGGGCTAGGGCGATAGAACGGTTGCTTTGCTGCAGCACCGAGAACGCGCCGTTTAGGGCGTTTAGGGAACGGAACTGTTGAGGCGCATATCGCGACAGGAAGACGCTGGCCAACAAACTAGGGGTTGCAAATGTCGATTTTAAACATTGTGATGAAACCACGCTCCCGCAGGGGCGCTCGTCTCACCAATGCCGAACGGCATGGGGTTGTCCGATTTCATGAATGCGGCGGCAAGATCTGAGATCGAGGATCTATCGCCAAACAGTATTCAGGGGAACATGTTCGACCATGAATCGCTTTCTGCACGAATCGTCAAGTCACCAATGATACTTATGCTCGCCTTGGTGGAATCAGTGAACCTCAATATCGCTGTAATTCCGCACGCCTGATGGTTCGATCTTGGAAGTTTTGCGCCACAATCGTGATTATCGCGATTGCTTTCGAAGTGTTCCTGGCTTGGACTTCGCTAACAATCCACAAGGCGGGATACGTAACGCGATATCAGCCCCTGGCACCCACCGATACCGCGCCGCCGTCACCGCCAGATACTGAGAGACGCGCGTTGGCAATCTTGACGCGCACCATGAATTCCGTATCCAAGATCGAAGGGGGCTTCCGTCCGATCGAATTCAACGCTCTGCGTCAATGGGTTAAAACCCACGGCGTTCTCTGCGGCGGCATGGCCCATTTATATCATGGCTATCTTGACCGAGCCGGCATCCCGAATCGGATAGTCCACTTCGCCAGCAGTTCGGCGCCGTCTGCCAACACCCACGTGACTGTTGAGGTTGCACTAAACGAAAAATGGGTGCTCTTGGACCCGACATTTCACGTCCGGTTCTGGCATAACGGGCAGGCGCTCAGCGCACGCGATCTGATGAACCTCTATTATCGCCACGAGAGCAACCAGATAAAGGCCCAATTCCTGGGCGATGTTAGGTATCCAGCACGCATCGAAGAATACTATATAAACTACTTTCTTTTGACGCAAAACTTATATTACATTGAGCATACGGATCTAATAAGCCATCATCTCGTTGATTTAATAAGGTCATACGGAAATATAGCTCGCTCACTGTCGGAACCACTAATCTATTTTTATCAAAAATCACTTTACACACTGCCTGATAATGTCGATATTTCTCATGAAATGGTAAGGCAGTATGATATTGCAACGAAACTCTACCTTATTGCATCTATTATGATTCCAATATTTATGATCGTCATTTTTTTGGGATCGATCATATTAATTTTGACTATTCGATGCAAATCTTACCGTTCTGAGGAATAATTTGAAGCAACCGGTGATCAAAGGCCGAACCGGTTTTCAGCTTGTCCTCATGCGAAACGCCATGATGTGTTGCCGGCTCCCGGTTTGGGACGCCGGGGAGCCAAACGGCCGTCGGCCGCGTTCATGATTCGCAGTCGAATCGGAAGGGAAACAGGCCGATGCCCGCGAAATCAAAGGCACAACAGAAAGCGGCCGGCGCCGCCCTTGCCGCCAAGCGCGGCGAGGAAAAGGTGAGCAATCTCAAAGGTGCCGCGAAGGAAATGTATGAATCGATGAGCGAAAAACAGCTCGACGAACTCGCCGCGGCCAAACGGAAGGGAAAGCCGGAACACGTCGCAAAATCGGATTGAACCGCGCCTCCCGCCGGATCGCGACCGCAGGGTCGGCTTCGTCGGCGCGAACTGCGTCGATCGGCCCTGCCCCCGCGCATGACCGTCGATCTTGCTTTCCGATCCGTTCTGGACGGATGGTTGGCAGATGCGGCAGGACGGCGAGTTCACCCCGCGCGCCAAATTCACCGCGCGCGACGACGGCTTCCATTTCGACCGGCTCGGCGACGGCTGGTGGGCGACCGAGACAGCATGGTTCTCGTTCTGCCACCCCGAACGGCGGCTGGGCGGCTGGCTCTATTCCATCGTTCGCCCGAATATCGGCACGGTCGCCGGCGGTGCCTGGATCTGGGACGACAGTGCCGCGCTGCCCTGGGAAGTCCCGTATTCCGCCAATTACGCCACCCTGCCATTGCCGCGCGACCAGGATTTGAGCGACATCCGGCTGCCCACCGGCGTCTCGATCCGGGTGATCGAGCCGTGCATGACCTATGCGCTGGGCTTTGAGGACGGCGACCGCCTGAAGGCGTCGTTGCGCTTCGATGCGGTGATGCCGCCGGAGCCGATGGGGGGCACCGGGTCGACCTATGGCGCCGCGCGCCATTTCGACCAGTTCGGGCGCGTCACCGGCCATATCGTGCTGCATGGCGAGCGCATCGCCATCGACTGCCTGGCGATGCGTGACCGCACCTGGGGCCGCCGGCCCGAGGACCGGCCGCGCCAGGCCGCCTACGTCACCGGGATCGCGACGCCCGAGCACGGCTTCCTGGCCGTCACCAATACGCGGCCTGACGGCGACCGCGTCGCCTTCGGCTTCTTGCGCCGGGACGGCCGCACCGTCGGCCTGGCCGAGGGCGAGCGCCGCGTAATGCGCGATCCGAAAACCGGCTTCGTCAGCCGGATCGAAATCCGCGCCGATGACCGGGACGGCCGGTTGCTCGACGCCGTAGGCACACCCGTCAGTCGTATCGTGCTGAACCATCACAGCTTTATCGACATCAACAGCCTGGTCTGCTGGGACATCGACGGTGAGACCGCATGGGGCGAGGATCAGGACATGTGGCCCGTGCACCGCTGGGCGCAGATGCGGCGGGAGCAGGCCGCCGATCAGCGGGGCGTCTGAGCCGGCGCCGGGCCGCCGGGCCCATTCCCGGCGCCGGCGAACGGGTCGGCGCCGAGGCCGGTCGCGCGGCCCCGAGTGGTCGGGCCGGCTTCCTGCGGCGCCAGCATGGGCGAAGGGCCGCCGCCGGCCACCCCGGCGGCAGGCGCGCGACCGGGGGACGCGGGCGCCCCGACCCCCAGATCGCCGGGCCGCGCGACCCCGCCGACGCGATTGGACGGAGACGCACGGTTCGGCTGCGCGGTAGCGCCAGACTGATAGTTCGGATCGCCCGGCCGCGCGATGCCGCCGACGGTGCCGGTCCTGGTGAAGCGCCGCTTCACCCCGGAGAAGGA
>JBDZUN010000282.1:0-3998 GCA_040255145.1 Hyphomicrobiales bacterium
GAGGTGCGCACGGTCCTGGCCGAGGAGATCGGCCGCCGGCTGGAGCCGATGCAGGCCCCGTTCACGATCGACCCGGCCCGACGCCCCACCGTGGTGCTGTTCGTCGGCGTCAACGGCACCGGCAAGACCACAACGATCGGCAAGCTCGCCGCCCGCTTCGCCGGCGAGGGCCGCAGCGTCATGGTCGCGGCCTGCGACACCTTCCGCGCCGCGGCGATCGACCAGCTTGCGGTGTGGGGCGGCCGCGCCGGCGTGCCGGTGGTGGCGGCCAAGCCTGGCGCGGACGCCGCCGGCCTCGCCTTCGACGCGCTGACCCGCGCGCGCGCGGAGGAGACGGAGCTTCTGCTGATCGATACCGCCGGCCGGCTGCACAACAAGGCCGGCCTGATGGCGGAGCTGGACAAGATCCGCCGCGTGCTGCGCAAGGTCGACCCGGACGCGCCGCACGTCACCGTGCTGGTGCTCGACGCCACCACCGGCCAGAACGCCATAGCGCAGGTCGAGGCATTCCGCGAGATGGCCGGCATTTCCGGCCTGGTGATGACCAAGCTGGACGGCACCGCGCGCGGCGGCATCCTGGTCGCGATCGCGCGCCGCTTCGCGCTGCCGGTATTCTGGATCGGCGTCGGCGAGCGGGCGGAGGATTTGCAGGTCTTCGACGCCCGCGGCTTTGCCCGCGCGCTGGTGGGCGCCGAAACTCCTCGTTGACCGGACGATCCGTACGCTCAACGACGCGGTGTCAGTCCGTCGGCGCCGCGCCGGTCATTGAGCCCGTCTCCCCCTCCGGATTGGTGAACGGCGCGAAGACGGCTTTCTCCTTGACCTGACGATAGTGGTCGAGCGCCCAGCGCACGCTGGGGAACGCAAGCTCCGCCCACGGGATCTCGTCCCAGCGGAACAGGCCGACCTCCAGGCTTTCGATCCCCGGTGCGACATCCGGGCTGCGCAGCCGCGCCTTGTAGATCAACTGCACCTGGCTGATACGCGGGACGTTGTACACCGCCAGCAGGGCCTCGATGGCAATATCGGCGCAGGCCTCCTCCTCCGCCTCGCGGCGGGCGCCGGCCTCGGTGGTCTCGTGCTCCTCCAGGTATCCCGCAGGCAGCGTCCAGAAATTCCGCCTCGGTTCGATCGCCCGGCGGCATAGAAGCACCGTGTCGCGCCAGATCGGGACGGACCCGACCACGATCTTAGGGTTGGTGTAGTGCACGAAGCCACAGCGGTCACAGACGGAACGCGGACGATTGTCTCCGTCCGGAATGCGGCGGGAAAACGCCTCGGCAAGCAACGAATCTTTGGGATCGTCGGGGGCCATGCGCCTAATCTGTCACTCCACCCCGATAACGTCCAGACCGCCGCATACATCCGACCACGAACTGTGGTGCCACGTATTTTCCATGCTTGACCACTTTTTTTTGATCCGGGTGGCATCGTCAAGTGTCATTGGCATCGTTAGATGTCATAAGTGCAGCATTGTCTGAGATGCGGAGGATCAATATGGCGACACAGGCCAAGCCGAAGCCAGCCAGGGGCAAGTCCGCCTCTCCGGCCACGTCTTCGTTGGAATTCGACTTTACGCGCTCGCCCATCCACCTGTTGCGGCGCGCACAGCAACGGGCGCTCGAAATCTTCAACCGCGAGGTCGGCGCCAGCGGGCTGACCCCGCGCCAGTTCGTCGTCCTGCTGGCGGTCCAGGAGAACGAGGGCCTGACCCAGACGGACCTGGTCAACCGGACCCGGATCGATCGCTCCACGCTGGCCGACATGATCAGCCGGCTGATCAAGCGCGAGATGCTGGGCCGCCGCCGGACCGAGCGCGACCAGCGCGCCAACGCGGTCACGATCACCGCCGGCGGCCGCAAGGCGCTGAAGACCGCCCTGGCCCGCATCGCGCGCGCCGAGGAAAAGCTTCTGGAAACGGTGCCGGAAACCCGGCGCGGCGCATTCCTGGACAGTCTCGGCATCATCGCCAAGGCGGATGAGCCCGCGCCGGCGGCGCCGGCGGCCGCGGCGAAGCCGGCACCGGCCCAGCGCGCCGCCTCAGCCGCCAAAGCCAAGGCCCAGACCGGAACGTCCAAAACCGTGGTGGCGAAGCCCGCGGCGCGTAAGGCGCCCGCCGCGCGCGGCCGTCCCAAGGCGGCAGCCGCGGCGCCGAAGGCCGCCCCGGCCAGGAAAGCGCCGGCGGCCCGCACACGGGCGACGGCCGCCGCGGCGGCGACGCCTGTCGCGACCAAGGCGCCCAGGGCAGCCGCCAAGCCGAAGAAGACGGCGGCCGCCAAGCCCGCCCGCAAGCCGAAGACGATGAAATAGATACCGCACGGACGCGGACGAGATCGCCGCCTGGTCCTTTCGCGGCATGCTGCGTAATACCGAAGCCCGGCGCGTTTAGCGCGTTTCCAGCAAAAGTGGATGCCACTTTTGCGGTTCGGAAACGCGACAAATCAAGGGCTTAGAGATCGTTCAACGTTTCCATGAAACGGTGAACGGCTCTAGCGCATGGGGCTTCGGTAAGCGCGCCCGAGGCTTCGCTCAGACCTTGATGTCGAGATAGGTGCCCGGCCGCTGGTGCCGCGCCGGGGCGCCCGCGGGGCTTGCGAAGCCATTCCGCGCATCCGCCGTGAACCGGGCATCGGCCGCCGTTGTCGTGGCGCCGGGCGCGGCCGGCCGCGCGCCCATATCCGCGGCCGAGACGAACGGGCGAAAGCCCGCGTCCGGCGGGGGCGCGGCGGCCACCGCCTTCGCCGCCGCGTCCGACAAGGCGACCGAAAAAGCCGCGCCGGCCTCGGCGCGCGCCGTCGCCGCCGTGCGTTCGGGCGAGCCGGAAGGCCGGGCCGAGGCGGCGGTCTGGGTCGCGTAGGTCTGGACGGCCAGCAGCGAAAGGCCGGAAATCGAAGGCATGGCGGACAGGATTGTGAGCGTCGCGCCCTCTATGCCGCCGGGGGGATTGCGCTTCGGTTAACGCGGCTTCGGCGCGGCAGGCTGGAAAGCGCGGATGGTCTGCTCGACCTGGTCGCGCCGGGGATCGTCGGGGGCAAGCCGTCCCTGCGCCTCGCGCAAAGCCGCCAGCGCGCCTGCCCGGTCGCCGGCCTCGGCGCGCGCCTGCCCCAGCCCGACCAGCACGTCGGGATCCTGCGGCGCCAGCTTGCGCGCCCGCTCGAACGCATTGACCGCCTCGGCGTGCTGACCCAGCACGCCGTAGGCCCGGCCGAGCCGCATCCAGCCGTCGAGGTCGTTCGGCTCCGCCTTCAGCCGCGCGGCCAGCGATGCCACCATCGAACGGATCATCGCCTGGCGCTGTGCCGGGGTCATCTGCGCGGCACGAGCCATGTCCTCGGCGCTCGGGCCGGGCCGGGCGGCGGGAGCCGCCGCCGCTGCCTGCTTGGGCGGCGGCAGGCCCAGCGCCTCGGCCGCGTCGGTCAGGCGGGCGCGCAGTTGCGGCAGCCAGGGCGCATCGGCCGGCGAATCGCGCAGCAGGTCATTCCAGGCCGCATAGGCCGCTTTGCGTTGGCCCGCCTGCCACTGCGCCAACGCCTTGAAATAGCGTGCGCCCGGATGATGCGGGTCGAGGGCCAGCGCCTGGTCGATCCGCGTCGCCGCATCGGGCGTGACCGTGCCGTTGGCGGCCAGGATGCGGCTTTCCGCTGCCGCAACCGCGATGTCGGGGCTGTCCGGCCTCAGCCCGGCGGCGCGATCGAAGGCCTGGCCGGCATCGTCGAAGCGCCGCGCCGCGTCGTACATGCGCCCGAGCAGCACCCAGCCTTCGACCCGGTTCGGCTCCGACTGCACCTTGCTCTCCAGGCGCTGCAGCAGGTTGTCAAAATCGGCCAGTTCGCGCTGCTGGGGGCTCGGCGCCCACGGCAGGACGCCGCTCGCGACCGGCGCGCCCAGCCAGGCATAGAGCACGCCAGCGACCGCCGGCACCGCCAGCGCCATGACCGCAAGCGTGACCATCCGCCGCCGGCGCGCGCCTGCGGGCGCCGTGGCCGTCTGCTCGGCGC
>JBDZUN010000283.1:0-3996 GCA_040255145.1 Hyphomicrobiales bacterium
GCGCGCGCGTCGTGATCAACTACACCAAGAGCGAGAAGGAGGCGCGCGAGACCGCGGCCGCGACCGAGAAGGCCGGCGGCGAGACGCTGCTGTGCCGGGCCGACATCTCGCAGGACGCCGACTGCCGGCGCATGGCCGAGGAGACGGCGGCCAAGTGGGACCGCCTCGACGGCCTGGTCAACAATGCCGGCACGACCAAGCAGGTCGACCACCGCGACCTAGACGGGCTGTCGGCCGAGGACTTCCAGCGCATCTACGCCGTCAACGTCATCGGCGCCTACCAGATGACGCGCGCCATCGCACCATTCATGCGCCAGAGCGGCGGCGGCAGCGTCGTCAACGTCTCCTCGATCGCCGGCGTGCTGGGCGTCGGCAGCTCGATCGCCTATGCCGCGTCGAAGGGCGCGCTGAACCTGATGACCAAGTCGCTGGCGCGCGCGCTGGGACCGGACATCCGGGTCAACGCCGTGTGCCCCGGCGCAATCCGTTCGCGCTGGCTCGAAACCCTGTACGGAACGGAGCGCTACGAGAAGCTGCTGGCGGATTATTCCGCGGCCGCGGCCCTGAAGGCGGTGTGCGAGCCGGAGGACGTGGCCGAGGTGATCGTCGGGTTGATCGGCGGCAGCCGGCTGGTCACCGGCGAGACGCTGATGATCGACGGCGGCTTCCACCTGGGCAGCGTGAAGTAGCGCCGTCACGCTTCGGCCCGCCACTCCTCCCGCACCTCCGCGTCGGGCTCGGCCGGCAGGCGCGCATCGCGCAAAGCGGCGAAGTCGGCCGGCGGTAAAAGCCGGCCAAGCGCCCAGATTGCGGCGCCGCGCACCACCGGCTCGGCATCGTCGAGCCGGGCGCGGGCGCACGCCACCAAGGCCGGATCGCCGCTATTGCCGATCGCGATCAGGACGTTGCGCACGAAGCGGGCGCGGCCGATCCGCTTGACCGGCGAACCTGAGAACACCGCGCGGAAATCCGCGTCGTCCAGGCCCACGAGGTCGGCCAGCAGCGGCGCCGTCAGTTCGACCCGGGGCAGGAACGCCATTTCGCGGCTGGCGGCGGCGAACTTGTTCCACGGACAGACGGTCAGGCAATCGTCGCAGCCATAGATGCGATTGCCGGTCGCGGCGCGGAATTCCCGCGGGATCGGGCCGTGAAGCTCGATGGTCAGGTAGGAGATGCAGCGCCGCGCGTCGAGCTGATAGGGTGCGGGAAACGCATTCGTCGGGCAGGCATCGAGGCAGGCGCGGCAGGTGCCGCAACGGTCCGGCTCCGCCGCATCGGGCGGCAGCGCCAGGTCGGTGAACACGCTGCCGAGGAACAGCCACGAGCCGTGGGTGCGCGACACCAGGTTGGTGTGCTTGCCCTGCCAGCCGAGCCCCGCCGCCTGCGCCAGCGGCTTTTCCAGGACGGGGGCGGTATCGACGAAGACCTTGACCTGGGCGTCGAACCGGGCGGCGAGCCAGCCGGCAAGCTGCTTCAGCCGCCCCTTCACCAGGTCGTGATAGTCGCGATTCCGCGCGTAGCAGGAGACAGAGCCGCGTTCCGGCAGGGCCAGCAGGTGCAGCGGATCGTCGGCCGGACCATAATTGAGGCCGAGTACCACGACCGACCGCGCCTCGGGCCACAACGCGGCCGGGTCGCCGCGCCGGTCGGCCTTGTCGGCCAGCCATGCCATGCCGCCGTGGCGGCCCAGCGCCAGGAACTGGCGCAGGCGCGCGCCGGCCGCCGCGACCGTGTCGGGCCGGGCAAAACCCACCGTGTCGAAGCCGAGGTCGAGGGCGCGGGCGCGGATCGCCGCGCGCGCCGTCAAAAGTCCAGATTGGCGTAGTGGGCGGGCGGCGCGATTCCCGGCAGCTGGTCGCCCAGCATCGGCCGGAAGCTCCGTCGCGACTTCACCCGCGCGTACCATTCCTTCGCCAGTTCGTTGTGATGCCATGGCACCGCGTCGATGTAGTCCAGACAGGACAAGTGCGCCGCCGCCGCCATGTCAGCAAGGCTGAACGTGTCGCCGGCCAGATAATTCCGCCGATCGGTCAGGAACGCAATGTAATCGAGGTGATAGGTGATGTTGCTCAAGCCGGCCCGGATCGCGGTCGAATCCGGCGTGCCATGCCCCATCAGCCGCTTGTTCACCTTTTCGTACAGGATCAGCGCGGTGACTTCTTCATGGAACTTGTCGTCGAACCAGTTGACTAGGCGCCGCACCTCGGCGCGTCCCTGGGGATCGCGCCCCAGCAGGCGCTGGGCGTCGTAGACCTCCTCCAGGAACTCGCAGATCGCCTGGCTGTCGCTCAGCACCGTGCCGTCGGGCTCGACCAGCAGGGGCACCTTGCCAGCCGGGTTCAGGGCCAGGAATTCCTCCCGGCGGTCCCACACCCGCTCGATCTGCAGCTCGAATTCGAGGTCGAGCTCGGAGAGCAGCATCCGCGTCTTCCGGCAGAACGGCGACAGCGGCAGATGGAACAATCGGCGCATGGCGGCGCAGTCTAGAGCAGCGTGACGCATTCTTGTAGGTGATGATGCGCGGGCCGTCACCTCCCACCGGATTGACCGCCCCTCCCCTGTGTCAACCACCGGGTCTGTGCTATGAATCGGCGAGGCGCGCCGCGCATTGCGGCAATACCGTTTGTCCACGAACAAGGGAGGTTGAAGTGTTCGATTCCGGCTGGGTGGGCGCTTGGCAAAATGTGGTCAACAAAGACCCGACATTCGCGCTGATCGGCAAGTATTTCGAGGCGAATATCCTGTTTGGATTCGGCAACAAGGAATACATGGTGTCGGTGCGCAACGGCCGGATCGAGAACGTCACGAACCAGATCACGACCGAGACGCCGTCCGACTTCGCGTTGCGCGGCCCGGAGGAATCCTGGGCGAAGTTCGCGCAGCGGGTTCCGCCGCCGTTCTTCAACGACATCATTGCGATGTCGCACCCGCTGCACGGCAAGGTGCGGATCGAGGGGAACACCAAGATGTTCTGGCAGAACCTGCGGGCGCTGACCTGGATGCTGGAGCGGATGCGGGAGGTTTCGGCCGTCGAGAAGGCCGCCTGAGCCTTTTCGTCAGCCAACGGATTTCTGGAGATGGCCATGGAAGCACGGCGTGAGCCCATCAAGGGCGGTTATATCTATGTCCCCTACGGCGGATACGAATATCGGGTGTTCTACGAGGAAGCGGGCAGCGGCATCCCGATGGTGTGCCTGCACACCGCCGGCACCGATTCGCGCGAATGGCGCCACCAGCTTTGCGATCCCGATATCACCAAGAACTATCGCGTGATCGCGCTGGACTTGCCCTGGCATGGCAAGTCGATCCCGCCGGCCGGGTTCGAGAAGCAGGAATACCGGCTGACCTCGCGCTTCTATTCGGAATTCGTGGTCGCGTTCTGCGACGCGCTCGGCCTCGACAAGCCGGTGATCATGGGCAGCTCGATGGGCGGCAACGTCTGCCTCCCGCTGGCGCTCAACTTCTCCGACCGCTTCCGCGCACTGATCCCGATCGAGGCGTGCGACTATTCGCCGGGCTGGCACCTGAGCTGGCTGCACCACCCGCACGTCCATGGCGGCGAGACCTGCGCCACCGCGATCTGGGGCCTGATGGCGCCGCAGAGCCCGGAGGACTATCGCTGGGAAACCTGGTGGTACTACAGCCAGGGCGGCCCCGGCGTGTTCAAGGGCGACCTGTACTTCTACAGCGTCGACCACGATTTCCGCGAATTGTGCGAGAAGATCCCCGGCACCATACCGCTCTATTTCATGACCGGGGTCTACGACTTCGCCTGTACGCCGGAGATGACCGAAAAGACCGCGGCGCGCGTCAAGAACGCCAAATGCATCATCATGGAGGAGATCGGGCACTTCCCGATGTCCGAGAACCCAGTGGTGTTCAAGAAGTACTTGGCGCCGGTGCTGGCCGAGATCGCCGGCGGCGACGCCAAGGTGCGCAAGGCTGCCGAATAGGTTGCCGGACCCGGATGGTTGAGGGGACTGCCGATCGCGCGCC
>JBDZUN010000284.1:0-3962 GCA_040255145.1 Hyphomicrobiales bacterium
ACCGCGCCCACGATGCGCGACAGCGCGGCGCTGCGCATGGTCGACGCGATCGCCGCGCGCGTTCTGGCGACACACGCTGATTAAGGCCCGGCGATGGACATCAAGGACTGCATCCGCACGATCCCCGGCTATCCCAAGCCGGGGGTCCAGTTCCGCGACATCACGACGCTGCTGGGCAATGCGCGCGCCTTCCGCCGCGCGATCGACGAGATGGTGCAGCCGCATGCCGGCGTGCGCATCGACAAGGTCGCCGGCATCGAAGCACGCGGCTTCATCCTGGGCGGCGCGGTGGCCCATCAGCTCTCGACCAGCTTCGTGCCCGTGCGCAAGAAGGGCAAGCTGCCGTGGCGGACGATAGGCCAAGTCTACGAACTGGAATACGGCACGGACGAGGTGGAGATCCACGAGGATGCGGTGCGGCCCGGCGACCATATCCTGCTGATCGACGACCTGATCGCGACCGGCGGCACCGCCGAGGCGACGATCAAGCTTCTGGAGCGCGCCGGCGCCCGCGTCATCGGCTGCAGCTTCGTGATCGACCTGCCCGACCTCGGCGGACGCCGCCGGCTGGAGGCGATGGGCCAGACGGTGATGACGCTCTGCGCCTTCGAGGGCGACTGAACGATACCTGCCGTCCCGCCCGCCGAAATCACTTCAGCGTAATGCGCACGCGCCGCCCGCCCTGTGACGTCTTGACGTCCTCGACCTCCGGATGTTCCGCAAGCTGCAACGCCACCGGGGCGACGCCTTCGGCGACCAGGGCCGTCGCCACCCGCTGCGCGCGCTCCTTCGCCAGCTTCTCGTTGGCCGCGCGGTCGCCCTTCGAGTCGGTATAGCCGACGATGCGCACGTGACGCGCCGAAACGCGCTTCGCATCCCGCGCCGCGCCGGCGATGACGCCCCGCGCGTCGGGCGAGAGGTCGGCGCTCCATCGTTCGAAAAACACATAATAGGTCGCCGGGACCGGGTCGGCCGCCGGCGGCGGCGCCTCCCGCGCCGAACTGGCCATGCGGTTCTGATGGCCGGCGCACCCGGCCAGTACGGCGACCATCGCGCAGGCGGCCGCCCGCACGGTCCACGATCTTCCAGAAGGCCAAAGCCTCGCCATATCGATATCCCCCCGGTGGTTCGGTCCCCGCGACCGATTGCGCGGCGGTGTTGTAGCATGACCCGGCGATGCATCTCGATGTGGTTGATCTGCAGGAATTCTATCTCGGCCCGCTCGGACAGACCGCGCGGCGGATGATCCGTCGGCATATCCGGCTGTCCTGGCCGGACGTGTCCGGGCTCGCCGTGCTCGGCCTCGGCTATGCCGTGCCGTATCTGCGGCCGTTCCGGGACGAGGCCGCGCGCGTGCTGGCCTTCATGCCGGCCGGCCAGGGGGTGAGCCGCTGGCCGGGCGAGGGCCCGTGCCAGACCGCGCTGGCCGAGGACGGCATGCTGCCGCTGCCGGACGAGAGCGTCGAGCGCATCCTGCTGGTCCACGAGCTGGAGAACTGCGCCGATACCGACGAGATGCTGCGCGAAGTGTGGCGCGTGCTGGCCCCGGCCGGGCGCGTGCTGATCGTGGTGCCGAACCGGCGCGGCCTGTGGGCGCGACGGGAGACGACCCCGTTCGGCCAGGGCCAGCCGTTCTCGCAGCGCCAGCTCAGCCGCCTCCTGGCCGACGCGATGCTGTCGCCGGTGCGCTGGGCCTCGGGCCTGCACATCCCGCCGGTCGAGGCCGGGCTGGTGCTGCGCTGGGCCTCCGCGTGGGAGCGGCTCGGCGACCGCTGGTGGCCCCGCTTCGGCGGCATCCTGATGGTCGAGGCGACGAAGCAGATCTATGCGGTGCGCCCGCGCCGCCTGGTTCGCCATCCGATCCGGAAGCCGGTGCCGATCCTGCCGGGGCTGCGGCCCGGCGTGGCGTGTGTGGCCGGACCGCAACACCGTGGAAATCCGGCGCGCGCGACGACGCAACCGCCGCCGGCGCGGCCGTGAGGCCGCCGCGCCGGGCCGGTTTTGCTTTGCGTCGCAAGGCCGCGCGGCTTATGAATAGCGCCCGCGCATGTGGGCCTGCGCCCGGTTTCCGGCCCGCGGCGCCCGATGAGAATCCATGACAGACGCCCAATCCCTTCAAGAGCTCCGTGGCCAGATCGACGCGATCGACGACGCGCTGCAGGATCTGCTTCAGCACCGCGCGGCGCTGGTCCAGACGATCGTGACGGCGAAGGCGCGCGAGGCGACGGGCGGCGGCCCACAGCCTCATCCGATGCGGCCCGGCCGGGAGGCGCAGATCCTGCGCCGGCTGGCCGCCCGGCACGAGGGCGCGCTTCCGCTCGAGACCCTGATCGGTATCTGGCGCGCGCTGATCGCGGCAATGACCGGATTGCAGGCGCCGCTCGAGATCGCGGTGTTCGGCGGCGCCGAGCCGGTGGTGTACTGGGATTTGGCGCGGGCCCATTTCGGCCCGGCGACGCCGATGGTGCTCTATCAATCGGCGAACCAGGTGCTGCGCGCGGTCGGCGAGGATCGCGGGGTGCTGGGCGTGCTGCCGCTCGAAACCCAGAAGGACGGGCCGCCGTGGTGGCCCTATCTGTTGGACGCGGGCGAGCACGGGCCGGCGATCGTCGCGCGCCTGCCGTTCCTGCGCCCGGCCGCCGGACGCGACGCGGTGCTGGTCGGCGCGCTGGCGCGTGAGCCGAGCGGCGCCGATTCGACCCTCCTGATCGTGGCCGCCGACGCCAGCGTCAGCCGGGGAACGCTGGTCCATCGGGCGACCGAGGCCGGCCTGTCCGGCCATGTGGTGGACAGCCACGACGACCCGGCGCAATCGGGCCGGCTTCACCTGATGAAGGCGGCCGGGTTCCTGACCCGCGACGACCCGCGGCTGGAACGGCTGGTGCTCGGCCTCCGGCCGGCGGTGCGCACCGTCAGCGTGATCGGCTCCTACGCCGATCCGCTCGACCCCGAACGTCCGGTCGCCGAAGCGGCCGCGGCCGCCTCCTGAGCCCGCGCGTCCGCCGATGGCCCCGCCGAAGCCGCGTTCCGGCCTTCTCAAACTCGCGCCTTATGTCGGCGGCGCGTCCAGCATCGCGGGCATCGCGCGGCCGACCAAGCTTTCGTCCAACGAAGGCGCGTTCGGCCCCAGCCCGGCGGCGTTGGCGGCCTACCGCGCCGCGGCCGGCAACCTGCACCGCTACCCGAACGGCGGCGCCGAAATCCTGAAGGACGCGATCGTCGAGCGGCTGGGCATCCCGCGCGAGCGCATCGTGTGCGGCGCCGGCTCAGACGACATCATCCAGCTGCTGTGCCACGCCTATCTGGAGCCGGGCGATCACATCCTCTACAGCCGCCATGGTTTCCTGATCTACAAGATCGCGGCAATCGTGGCCGGCGGGGTCGCCGACTGGGCGCCCGAACGCGCGCTGACCGCCGACGTCGATGCGCTGCTGGCGGCGGTCGGGCCGCGGACCAAGATGGTCTTCATCGCCAATCCCAACAACCCGACCGGAACCTATCTGTCGCGCGAGGAGATCGCGCGCCTGCGCGCCGGCCTGCCGGAGCACGTGCTGCTGGTGCTGGACGCCGCCTATTGCGAATTCGTCCGCCGCAACGACTACGAGGCCGGGCACGACCTGGCGCGCACGGCCGATAACATCGTGGTCACCCGCACCTTCTCCAAGGTCTATGGCCTGGCCGGCCTGCGCATCGGCTGGGGCGACTGCCCGCCCGCGATCGCCGACGTGCTGAACCGCATCCGCGCGCCGTTCAACGTCAACGCGCCGGGCCAGGTGGCCGCCGCCGCGGCGTTGCGCGACACCGCGTTCCTGGATGCGTCCATCGCGCATAACGAGGTCTGGCGCGACTGGCTGGCCGAGGCGCTGGCCGAGGCCGGCCTGGCGCCGGTGCCGGGGGTCGCGAACTTTCTGCTGATCCCGTTCCCGGACGAACCGGGCCGTCGCGCCGCCGACGCCGACGCC
>JBDZUN010000285.1:0-3958 GCA_040255145.1 Hyphomicrobiales bacterium
GATTTCGGTCATCCGCGCTACTTCGATATCGCGCTCTGAGCGAACTTCGGAATCAAACCGACACTAAGATCAAGTTACGGACGAGGCGAGCCGCTCTTCCAGCCAATGGATGTGATAGTCGCCGGCCTGGAACGCCGGGTCATCCAGGATTTTCAGGTGCAGCGGGATCGTCGTCTGGACGCCCTCGACCACCAACTCGCGCAGCGCGCGCCGCATGCGCCGGATGGCGGTGGGCCGGTCCTCGGCATGGACGATCAGTTTACCGATCATGCTGTCGTAATAGGGCGGGATGGTATAGCCGGCGAACACCGCCGAATCCATCCGCACCCCGGGACCGCCCGGCGTGTGGAACTGCGTCACCCGTCCCGGCGACGGCACGAAGGTCTGCGGATGTTCGGCGTTGATCCGGCATTCGATCGCGTGGCCGTTGAAGTGGACGTCCTGCTGGCGGATGCCCAGGCGTTCGCCCTGCGCGATGCGGATCTGCTCGCGCACCAGGTCCAGGCCGGTCACCATCTCCGTGACCGGATGCTCGACCTGGAGTCGCGTGTTCATCTCGATGAAATAGAATTGTCCGTCTTCGTACAGAAATTCGATGGTGCCGAGGCCGAGATAACCGAGCTCCCCCAGCGCCGAGGTTACGCGCGCGCCGATCTCGGCGCGCTGGTTTCTGTCGAGGGCGGGGGAGGGCGCCTCCTCCAGCACCTTCTGGTGCCGGCGCTGGAGCGAACAGTCGCGCTCACCCAGATGGATGACCGCACCGTGGCTGTCGGCGGCGACCTGCACCTCGATATGGCGTGGGCGTTCGAGATATTTCTCGAGGAAGACGGCGTCGTCGCCGAAGGCGGCGCGCGCCTCGGCGCGGGCGGTGGCGAGCGCGCCGGCAAGCTCCTGCTGGGTATGGGCCACCTTCATGCCCTTGCCGCCGCCGCCCGCCGCGGCCTTGACCAGGATCGGATAGCCGATCTCCGCCGCAATCCCGGCGGCCTCGGCGTCGTCCGTAATGGCGCCGGCCGAGCCCGGCGTGACCGGCACGCCCAGGCCGCGCATTGCGTCCTTGGCCGTGATCTTGTCGCCCATCAGCTTGATGTGCTCCGGCCGCGGCCCGATGAAGGCGATGTCGTGGGCGGCGAGGATCTCGGCGAAGCGGGCGTTCTCGGCCAGGAAGCCATAGCCGGGGTGAACCGCGTCCGCACCCGTGATCTCGCACGCGGCGACCAGCGACGGGATGTGCAGATAGCTGCGCGCCGCCGGCGGCGGGCCGAGGCAGACGCTCTCGTCGGCCAGGCGGACGTGCATCGCCTCGGAATCGGCGGTCGAATGCACCGCGACCGTCTTGAGGCCCATCTCCTGGCAGGCGCGGTGGATGCGCAGGGCGATTTCGCCGCGATTGGCGATCAGGACCTTGGTGAACATTGCGGGGCCGGCGATGCCGATTGCCTACTCGATGACCAGGAGCGGCTCGCCGAACTCGACGGGCTGTGCGTCGCCAACCAGGATGCTGGCGATCCGTCCGGCGCGCGGCGCCGGAATCGGGTTCATGGTCTTCATTGCCTCGACAATCAGCAGGGTCTGGCCCTCGGCGACGGTGTCGCCGACCTGGACGAAGGGCGCGGCGCCCGGTTCGGACGCGACATAGACGGTGCCGACCATCGGCGAGGTCACCGCGCCGGCGTGGAGCGCCGCCTCGGCGGCGATGGGGGCGCCCGGCGCCGCGGCGGACATGGCCGTTGCCGGCATCATGGGCGTCGCGACCGGCTGGGCGACGGCGACGGCCTGGCGTGAGAGCCGGATGCGCTTGTCGCCGATCTTGACCTCGATCTCTGTCAATTCGGCGTCGTCGAGCAATTGCGCCAGCGCGCGAATCTCGTCGAGGTCGATGTCGGTCGCGCTCATGGCGTCTCCTGTTAGGCGCGGTCGGTCGCGCGCAGCCGGTCCGCCATCGCGTCCAGCGCGAGCAGATAGCCGTGCGCGCCGAAGCCGCAGATCAGGCCGACGGCGACCCCGCTGATATAGGAATGGTGGCGGAATGGCTCCCGCTTGAAGAGGTTCGACAGATGGACCTCGACGATCGGCCGGTCCAGCGCGGTCAGCGCGTCGAACAGCGCGACCGAGGTGTGACTATACGCCCCCGCATTGACGATGACCCCGGACGCGGCGGTCCGTGCCTCCTGGACCCAGTCGACCAGCACCCCCTCGTGATTCGATTGCCGGAAGTCGATGGCGAAGCCCAGCACCTGGGCCTTGTCCCGCACCCGGCCCTCGATCTCGGCCAGGGTGGCAGTCCCGTAGACCTCCGGCTCCCGCGTGCCGAGCAGATTGAGGTTGGGGCCGTTGAGCACGAAAATGGGAGAAGGCATCGCCATCCTGGGATCGGGCGCCGATTCCCGGCGCGGGCGCCCTTATATACCGGATGGCGGCGTTCCGGTTGAAGCGTTCTCGGCCGGAACGCATATTCCGGCCGTCGCCCGACGAGAGGACATCCGATATGCGCGTGACGATCAATGGCGAAGACCGTGTCTGGCCGGGGCCGCTTTGCGTTGCCGAGCTGCTGCGCGAACTGAACCTCGATCCGCGCAAGATCGCGGTCGAGCGCAACCTGGAGATTGTGACCCGCTCGACCTATGCCTCCACTCTGGTCGGCGACGGCGACCGGATCGAGATTGTCCATTTCATCGGTGGCGGCAGCGGCCTGGTCGAAGCCGAGGCTGCGGATTCGGAGGCGGATGACGACGTGCTGGTCGTCGCCGGGCGCAGGCTGCGCTCTCGGCTGATCGTCGGCACCGGCAAGTACAAGGATTTCGCAGAGACGGCGGCGGCGATCGAGGCGTCGGGCGCCGACATGGTCACGGTCGCCGTGCGCCGGGTCAACGTCACCGATCCCGACCAGCCGATGCTGGTCGATTTCGTCGATCCGCGACGCTACGTCTACCTGCCCAACACCGCCGGCTGCTTCACCGGGGCGGATGCGGTCCGCACCCTGCGCCTGGCGCGCGAGGCGGGCGGCTGGGACCTGGTCAAGCTGGAGGTGCTGGGCGACCGCAAGACGCTCTATCCCGACATGATGGAGACGCTGAAGGCGGCTGAGATGCTGATCGCCGACGGTTTCCAGGTGATGGTCTATTGCTCGGACGATCCGCTGCTGTGCCAGCGGCTGGAGGAGATCGGCTGCTGCGCGATCATGCCGCTCGCGGCGCCGATCGGCTCCGGGCTCGGCATCCAGAACCCGGTGAACATCCGCATGATCGTCGAGCAGTCCAAGGTGCCGGTGATCGTCGATGCCGGCGTCGGCACCGCCTCGGATGCGGCGATCGCCATGGAGCTCGGCTGTGACGGCGTACTGATGAACTCGGCCATCGCGCATGCCACGCACCCGGTCCTGATGGCGAAGGCCATGCGTCAAGCGGTCACGGCCGGGCGGCTGGCCTATCGCGCCGGGCGCATGCCCAAGAAGCGCTATGCCGACCCATCTTCGCCGCTTTCCGGCCTGATCTAAAGCCTTCGTGCATCGCGGGGTCCCCCGGCCCACAACCGGGGATAGTCGGCTCGTTCAACCGCAGCGGGCGATGCTGCGCCGCTCGCGCCTATCTGCATCTGCGACGCGGTTGCGAAATTCTTGCGGATGCGAAACGATTGCATGTAAAGCCGATTCACAGCCGCGCCGCATTGCTGCGCTGTGTTGGATGTTATAACGTAACTGATATTCATCGGGCCGGGGGCGAACATGATGCGGAAGATTCCAGGCCGCGTGGCGGCAAGGCGCGCGACTGCGGCCGGCGTGGCGCTCGTCGGATGGTGGAGCGGGCCGGCGCTGGCGGCCGATGACGGCAATGCGTGGCAGGTCGACGGGGTGGTGGTCGGCACCTACCAACATACCGGACAGTCGGACGCGCGCGACGATTGGGGGCTGTCCGCCGTCATCGCGGCCCAGCTAAAGGTCGGGCCCAGCCTGATCGGC
>JBDZUN010000286.1:0-3954 GCA_040255145.1 Hyphomicrobiales bacterium
GAAGGCGCTGGTCTCGTTTGACGAGCCCATCGCGAATTCGTCGAGGTTGAGCTTGCCCAGCATGACCGCGCCGTCGCGCCAGAGCTGCGCCGTCACCGTCGATTCATAGGGCGGCGTGAAGCCGCGCAGGATGTTGCTGCCTGCAGCGGTCGGCACGCCCTCAGTGCAGAACAGGTCCTTGATGCCGAGCGGCAGGCCCTCCAGCGGCCGCGCCTCGCCCCGGCCGATGCGCGCGTCGGATTCGCGCGCCGCGGCCAGCGCCCGGTCCGCCGTCTCCGTCACATAGGCGTTCAGGACGCGCGCCTGTCCGATCGCCGCCAGATGCGCTTCCGTCAGCTCGACCGCCGAGACCGCGCGCGCGGCCAGCCTGTCGCGCGCCTCGGCCAGGCCGAGCCCGGTCAGGTCCGCCGCGCTCATTCCACCACCTTCGGCACGACGAAGAAGCCCGCCTCCTGGGCCGGCGCGTTGGCCAGCAGCTTGTCGGCATAGCCGCCATCGGTGACGGCGTCCTCGCGCATCGGCAGCTTGGCGCGCACCGCGCTGGTCATCGGCGGAACCGACGCGGTGTCGAGCCCATCGAGCTGCTCCACCCAGTCGATGATGCGGCCGATCTCGCCCGACAGATGGTCGAGTTCGTCGTCGCGGACGGCAATGCGCGCAAGCCGCGCGATGCGGCGCACGGTGTCCCGGTCGATCGCCATGACGCTCCCAAAGTCGCAGAAATAGGCCCGGCGGCCGGGGCAAAACCTACAGGCGCGCCCGGCCGCCCGCAACCGGCTGGATTATGCCTTGTATCCGAGTCGGCCTATGTCACATCTGAATCTACAATCGAGCAAATTCCATTGATCATCCTTAACTGGTAAGTAGGCCACTTGTAGAGTGTCGAATCTCAAGCTGTGTAGCCTATCGCGCGATCGGAGAATTTTTAGAAATGGGTGAAGCGAAACGCCGCAAAGCTGCCGTCGACGATCATAGACAATCGGTGCGCAGCTTGGTGGTATCACCTTCCATCGAAATCAATGAAAGGGCGATCCATATCAAATCCACCGATCTCGATCCACAGGAAGTCAGATCAAATCTTTTGTTTTGGGATAAATTAGACTTTCCTGATCAAAATATGATTCACTTTGGTCTTAGCGAAGACTCTGAATTCCTACTAAAATCCGGCGTTCTTCAAAGGACACACGTTACTCTCACTGGCTCCTGGGATGGAGCTACGGCCTTACGAAACGCTCATCTCGCAGCATTCTCTTTTCTTGAAAAGAATGAGCCGGGCTTGTGGAGTCTCGCTACCGGAGCACATTCCATGTCCTTCAATGATGGCGATCTGGATGTAGGAAGAGGTGCTCTTGTACGTCTCTACAATGCGATCCCGGTCCCGGACAAAAGCGTGCCGCTAGCGGACATTCTAGAGTTCCGTAGCAAACGGAAGGATGAGATGACCGCTTTTAGGGTGCATTTAGAATCGGTTTATCAGCGTATTATTAGTGCAGGTGATGGTCCTTTGGCATGGCACACTGAAATTGATGCCCTTCAATGCTCAATTTCTGACCACATAAAAGTCTCTCATGAATCGAAATTGCGGCTTCGCTTGGCTGACATAAGCGCAGAACTTAATCTTGTAACAATCGGAAAAGCTGTGCTTTCAGCTTGTGTGGCTGGACTGCCTCTTGTGCCGTCCATCGCGACAGGACTGGCAGCGGGCATCAGTCTTAATGTCGGCTCAGCTTTAAAACGACGCAAAGCAGTAGCAACGCCTTTTAGATACGTAACTTCATATCACCAGCAGCTTTTTTAATATACCGAGAAAAATAATCCTTTATTTCGCGGGGATAAGCTCCGGCGCGCGGGCTGGCGCGGCACCGGGTTGCGCCGACGACTGCTGGCCCTGGTCCTGGATCCAGAACCGCTGGTCGGCGTGATAGTCCTTCCAGATGCCCTTGAGGTGCGGCGCCACCTTCTCCGCGAACAGGCGCGAGGAATGGCGCACCTTCTCGTCCGGCATGTCGCCGATATGCAGCAGGCAATAGACGAAGCCGACGCGGAGGTTCTTGATCAATTCCTCCATCTGCTGGCGCACCGTGTCGGGCGAACCAGCGACGATGTAGCGGTCCTCGACCAGTTGCTCCCACGACAGCGTGCCGATCTTGTCGAAGGTCTGCGGCATGAACTGCGACAGGGCGCCGGCCTTGATCGTGTTGACCGTGCGATAGCCCGGCGCGTCGGCGAAGCCGGTATGGACGTGCAGGCAGCGGTTGTAGAAATAATTGATGTGCGGCCAGTAGAGCTCCTTGGCCTCCTTGTCGGTATCGGCGACGCAGATGACCTGGGCGAAGCCGGCGCGATAGGGGTTGTCGTCGCCGCCCATCTGCTCGACGCGGTTCCAGTAGCCCTGCATCAGGGCGTGCGCGCGCAGGTAGCCGGTATAGGACAGGTAGGAATAGGAATAGTCGTTCTGGATGCAGAAGTCGTACGTCTCGACCGAGCCTCCGCCGGGAATGTGCACCGGCGGGTGCGGCTGCTGGATCGGGCGGGGCCAGATGTTGACGTAGCGCAGCTTGTTGTAGCGGCCGTTGAAGGCGAACGGCTCCTTCTCCGTCCAGGCGCGGACGATCATGTCGTGCGCTTCCGCGTATTTCTCGCGGGTCAGCGCCGGGATCTGGCCATAGCAGTAATTGGTGTCCATCGACGAGCCGACCGGGAAGCCCGCGACCAGGCGGCCCTTCGACATTACGTCGAGCATCGCGAATTCCTCGGCCACCCGCACCGGCGGGTTGTAGAGCGCGATGGAATTGCCGAGCACGACCAGCGCCGCCTTGCTGGTGCGCCGGGTCAGGGTCGCGGCCATGATGTTGGGCGACGGCATCATGCCGTAGGCGTTCTGATGGTGCTCGTTGACGCCGAGGCCGTCGAAGCCCAGCGTCTCGGCATGTTCGAGCTGGTCGAGATAGAGGTGATAGGCGTCGTGCCCGCGCGCGGGATCATAAAGCTGGTTCGGGATGTCGACCCAGACCGAGTGGTGGTCGCGGCGGAAGGTGTCCGACAGATGCGGCCACGGCATCAGGTGGAACCAGACGAATTTCATGACGGTGCCTCCGGGCTCGGCGCGTTTTGATGAAACGATGCGCGTGCCCGCCCGCTGCGTCAATCCGGCCGGCAAGTGGGGGACCGGTTCAGGCCGTGTCGGCCAGCACCTCGTCGCGCAGGACGCGCTTCAGGATCTTGCCGTTGGCGTTGCGCGGCAGCGGCGTATCGCGAAAGACGATGCGCACCGGCACCTTGAACGCGGCGATGCGCGCGGCAACGTGATCCTTCAATGCCTGCTCCGTCACCGCGGCGCCGGGGCGAAGCTGGACCACCGCGCCGACCTCCTCGCCCAGGATGCGGTGGGGCAGGCCGATCACGGCTGCGTCCATCACCGCCGGGTGACTGTAGAGCGCGTCCTCGACCTCGATCGAATAGACGTTCTCGCCGCCGCGGATCACCATGTCCTTGGCCCGGTCGACGATGGTAACGAAGCCCTCGTCGTCGATACGCGCGAGATCGCCGGAATGGAGCCAGCCATCGGTGATCGCCTCGGCCGTCGCCTCCGGCTTGTTCCAATAGCCCTTCACGACGTTAGGGCCGCGAATCCACAACTCGCCGACCGCGCCGGGCGGAACGTCGTTGCCGTCCCCGTCAATCACACGCAGGTCCACCACCGCGACCGGCATGCCGACGCTGTCCGGCTTGCGCCGGTAATCGGCGCCGCCGTTCATCGAGGTGACGGCCGAGGTCTCGGTCAGGCCATAGCCGTTGGTCAGCGAGCTGAGCGGGAATGCCTCGCGTACCCGCTGCACCAGCTCGGGCGCCGCCGGCGCGCCGCCATAGAAGACGCTGCGCACGCTGGAGAGATCGCGCTTGCCGAAGTCGGGCGATTCCAGCACCTGCCAGACCATCGCGGGCACACCGCCG
>JBDZUN010000287.1:0-3951 GCA_040255145.1 Hyphomicrobiales bacterium
ACGCTGCCCGCCAGCTCGCGGGCGCCCTGGGCGTTGCCGTTCTGGAAGATTGGCAGGCCGCCGCCGATCGGGCGCGAGACCAGCGGCGCCGACGCCCCTGCCGCGGCGGCCTCCTCCTGCCAGACGGCGCGCAGCACACGCACGAATTCCGCGATGCGGCGAGATTGCTCGTCATGGTCCAGCATCTCGCCATAGCTGGTGAGGTCGTCGCCGGCCGAGGTGGCGAGGATGTTCACGCCGGCGCGCCCGCCGCTGATCGCGTCGATGCTGTGGATCGTCTTGGCAGTCAGGCGCGGCTGGCGCAGGTAGGGCCGCAGGGTCGGGATCAGCCCGATCCGCCGCGTCACCCCGGCCAGCGCCGACGTCACGGCCAGCGCGTCGAGCCAGGCGAAGGCGCCGACAGCACTTCGCGCGGGGGCGAAGGCGTAATCGAAGCCCCGCTCCTCAGCGAGCTGCGTCAGCCATTTCACATACTCGAACCGATCCGCCGCCCCGGCCGGCGCGTGCGACCAGCGCGGCACCACCGATTCCTGGGGTATCCAGAACGCGAAACGAAGATCCGCCATGACACTCTCCTACGCACCGTATACAGATGATCTATCGCTCGTACTCCCCCCACGGATTGATGAGCAAACCATCGCAACAAGCCCTTCTGCCGCCGCGATACCGATGCGGCACCCGCCGCGTCAATTCCCCGGCTTGTAGATCTGGTCGAACGTACCGCCTTCGGCGAAATGGACACGCTGGGCATTCTTCCAGCCGCCGAAGAGGGGATCGTCGATATTCACCAGCTGCACCTGCGGGAACCGCTTCAGGTCCGCGGGATCGGCCAGCGCCGGCTCGGACGGCCGGTAGTAGTTCTTGGCGATCAGTCGCTGGCCCGCAGGCGAATAGAGGTATTCGAGGTAGGCGCGCGCCACTTCGAGATTGCCGTTCGCCTTGGCGTTGCCGTCGACGACCGCCACCGAGGGCTGTGCCAGGATCGAGATCGATGGCACCACGATCGCGAAGTCGTTGCGGCCGATCTTGTTCAGGGCCAGGAACGCCTCGTTCTCCCAGGCCAGCAGCACGTCGCCGATGCCACGCTCCGCGAACGTCGTCGTCGCGCCCCGCGCGCCCGTGTCGAGCCCCGGCACATTGTGGAACAGCGCCGCCATGAACTCCTTGACCTTGGCCTGGTCGCCGCCGAACTTCCGGTCGGCATAGGCCCACGCCGCCAGGTAGTTCCAGCGCGCGCCCCCCGACGTCTTCGGATTCGGCGTGACGACCTGGATTCCGGGACGGACCAGATCGTCCCAATCCTTGATCCCCTTGGGGTTCCCCTTGCGCACCAGGAAGACGATGGTCGAGGTGTAGGGCGCGCTGGAATTCGGCAGCCGGCTTTTCCAGTCGGCCGGAATCTTGCCCGTCTTTTCCGCGATCGCGTCGACGTCGGCCTCCAGCGCCAGGGTGACGACATCGGCCTTCAGCCCGTCGATAACCGCGCGGGCCTGCTTGCCCGACCCACCGTTCGACGTGCGCGCCCGGATCGTCTGGCCGGTCTTCTGCTTCCAATAGGCCTCGAATAGCGGATTGTACGCCTCGTACAACTCGCGCGTCGGGTCATAACTGACGTTGAGCAGCGTGCCGGCAGCGGCGGCGGGGCGGACGACGCCGAGCGTCAGCAGCGCCGAGGCGGCGGCGAGCGAAAAGGTCCTGCGGGTAATGGCATTGTCCATGGAAGGATGCTCCGTAAATCGTTGTTGCCGGACGGCTAGAACTTGAAGACCAGGCCCGCGGAAACGGAGCGGGGATCCTTGCCGAAATCCGTCGAGATGCGGTCGCCATGGCCGCCGTCGCCGAGAGCGTAACGCGCGTTGCGCGCGTTGTCCGTCAGCGCACCGATCAGATAGACGCTGGCGAACTTGGTGAGGTCGTACCAGGCGCCGACCGAATACATCGTCGCCTCCGTCGCCTTGGTGCCGGACGCCTTGGTAGCGTGCAGGACCTGGGTGCCGAGCGAGAGCTGCTTGGTCAGGAAGTATTGCACGCTGCCGCCGAAGGCGTCGCGGTCCAGCGTGCCCAGCGCGTTGGTCGGGCGCCCGGAGGCGTCGACCTGGGCGCGGTTGCCGGTGTCCACGTGTTCGTAGATCGCCGACACCTTGACGGGGTCCAGGTCGACGGCCGCGCCCAGGCGCACGCCCCAGGTGGGGTCGGTCTTCCGGCCGCCGACATGTGTGCCCGCCGCCAGGTCATAGCGATCCCACTGATATGCGGCGCCGACCGAGAATATCCCATAGGTGTATTCCGCGCCCAGGCTATAGGAATTGTTGTTATTCAGGTCGACGTCGTGCGCGTTCTGAGTCTGCTGGTCGGCGCTGTATTGAGCGAATAGCTGCAGCGTATCGCTCTTGAACCGATACATGGCGAGGTTCTTGTACCGGACATCCATCCGATTGCCGTTGAACGGCGACGAGCCCAGGATATCACGCCGCTCGGCAATCGTATCGCCCCAGATGGTGAAGTCCGTGCCGATGATCTTGAACGCGGTGTCGTAATAGCCGAACAGCAGGTCGCCCCACTGCGTGCCCAGGCCGATAAAGCTGTTGCGCGTCGCGAAGGTGTCGCCGCCGCCGCGGTCGACCGCGATCTCCTGCTCGAACTGAAACAGCGCCGACAATGCGGGCGAGGTGCCCAGCGGGATCACCCCCTTGAAGCCCAGCCGGGTCGAGTTGCTGGAAACGCCGAATTCGCCGCCGCTGGTGGTTCGGCCGCGGGTTCCCGAAACGCTGTGGCGTGTATCGGAATCCTGATAGTCGAGCGAAACGTGGCCGACTCCATAGATTTCCAACTGTTTGCCGATCACCTCGTAAGCCGATGCCAGCCCCGGTGTCAGCAGGATTGTGAGCGCGGCCGCAAGGCCCGCATTTCTGATGGTCATAACGCCCCCTTCGCGATTCAATATAATCACTATCAACATGATCGACATTATGGGTCAAGTGGGAATCTAAATCGCGTCGGGACGTGCGCCGGGCGGAACGCGGGAACGCGTGCGCAAGGGCAAGCGGCGGGCGGATTCCGGCGTCACAGGGTCGCCGACCGAACAAACCCGTCATTGCGAGGAGCGAATGCGACGAAGCACAGGCTTAAGGTACTGCAAAGGTGGATTGCTTCGCCTTCGGCTCGCAATGACGGAGAGCGAGGTCCGACGCACGCAGCTTTGGCGCGCGCGATGACGGAATATGGATCGCGGCGGCGCGCGGCGCCGCGGCCGGCGATCCTATTTGTCTACGGAATAGAGTCGCCAGCGCAGTGGCCTGACGACTATCCGGTCGGAAACCGGCCGACTGTCGTCCGCCGCAAGCTCGACCTCCATCGGATGTCGGGCCCCGCCCACTTCGAGGTCGAAACGATGCCGACCGCCGTGGCGGCGGACGCCGACGACGTGCGCGGCGATGCCGTCCTCGCCCGCCGCACCGATCGCGACGTCGTGCGGCCGGAAATAGAGCTGGGCGGGAGCGGTGGCCGCGTCCCTCGGCGCCGTCCCGAGGGACCGGCCTTCAAACAATATCCGCCCGTCCACGACCTGGACCGGCAGCATGTTCGATTCGCCGAGGAAACCGAACACGAACGGCGAAGCGGGGTTGGCATAAACCTCGTCCGGCGCGCCGATCTGCTCGACCCGGCCGGCATTCATCACGACGACCCGGTCGGCAAGCTCCAGCGCCTCCTCCTGGTCGTGGGTCACGAAGACGGTGGTGTGGCCGGTCTTCTCGTGGATGTCGCGCAAGCCGCGCCGAAGCTCCTTGCGCACCTTGGCGTCCAGGGCACCGAACGGCTCGTCCAGGAGCAGGATGCGCGGCTCGATCGCCAGCGCGCGCGCCAGCGCGACGCGCTGCATCTGGCCGCCCGACAACTGGGCGGGAAAGCGCGCCTCCAGCCCGGTGAGCTGGACCAGTTCGAGAAGGTCGC
>JBDZUN010000288.1:0-3911 GCA_040255145.1 Hyphomicrobiales bacterium
GTGCGTTCCAAGTAGTGCGCCTCCTCGCGGTAAAGCTGGAGGAACGCGCCGGTATATTCGAGCACCTCGTCCTCGGTCGCGACCCGGACCAGCGGATCGGTGACGCGTACCGTGATCCCGCCATTGCCGCCGACCAGGATGTCGTAGCCGGCCTCGACGCAGACGACGCCGAGATCCTTGATCGTCGCCTCGGCGCAATTGCGCGGGCAGCCCGATACGGCCAACTTCACCTTGTGCGGCGTCCACGACCCCCAGCACATCTTCTCCAGCCTGACGCCGAGCCCGGTCGAATCCTGCGTGCCGAACCGGCACCATTCACTGCCGACGCAGGTTTTCACCGTGCGCAACGCCTTGCCGTAGGCGTGGCCGGAGACGAGGCCGGCCGCGCCGAGGTCGGCCCACACCGCAGGCAGGTCTTCCTTCCTGACGCCGAGCAGGTCGACGCGCTGGCCGCCCGTGACCTTGACCGTCGGGATGGCGAACTTCTCGGCCACGTCGGCGATGGCGCGCAGCTCCGCCGGGCTGGTCAGCCCGCCCCACATGCGCGGCACCACGGAATAGGTGCCGTCCTTCTGGATGTTGGCGTGGACGCGCTCGTTGACGAAGCGAGAGGTGGAATCGTCGCGATATTCCCCCGGCCAGGCGCACAGCAGGTAGTAGTTCAGCGCCGGCCGGCATTTGCGGCAGCCGTCCGGATGCTTCCAGCCGAAGGCGGCGCGCACCGCGTCCATGGTCTTGAGTTCCTGCGCGACGATCGCCCGCCGGATCGCGTCGTGGCCGGCATCGGTGCAGGGGCACAGTGTCTCTGCCGCGGGTTCGGTCGCGATGCCGGCGAAGGCGAGCAGTCCCTCGACCAGGCCGGTGCACTGGCCACAGGACGCGGACGCCTTGGTGTGGGCGCGCACCTCCGCAAGCGATCCCAGGCCCTTGGCGCGGATGGCGCAAACGATGGCGCCCTTGGAGACGCCGTTGCATCCGCAAATCTGCGCGTCGTCAGGCATCGCTGCGAAGTCGGGGCCGGCAATCTCACCCGCCGCAGCTTCAGCCAGCGCGCGGCCGAATACCAGGCGCTCGCGCAACGCCGCCACGTCCGCCTTGTCGCGCATCAGCTGCAGGTACCATTGGCCGTCCGCCACCTCGCCGTAGAGGACGGCGCCGACCAGCCTGCCGTCGCGCAGCACGATCTTCTTGTAGACGCCGCGGCTGTCGTCGCGCAGCGTGATCTCGTCGTCGGCCTCGTCGGCCGCCATCAGCGCGCCGGCCGAGAACACGTCGATCCCGGTGATCTTGAGGCTGGTCGACAGCGCGCCGCTGGCGAAGACCGCGTCCCCATCGCCGGCCAGCCGCGCGGCGCACACCCTGGCCTGGTCCCATAACGGCGCGACCAGGCCGAACACCTGGCCGCGATGCTCCACGCATTCGCCGACCGCGAAGATGTCGGGATCGCTGGTGCGCATGTCGTCGAATACGACGACGCCGCGGTTGACCTCGAGCCCGGCGTCGCGCGCCAGGTCGATGTTCGGCCGGATGCCGATGGCCAGAACCACCAGGTCGGCGGGCACTGTGCGGCCGTCGGCGAGCTGCACGCCCTCGGCGCGCTCGGTACCAAGGATCTCTTCGGTCTGGCCGTCGGTGAAGAACGCGATGCCGCGGCGGTCGAGGTCGCGCTGCAGCAACTGGCCGGCCGCGGCGTCGAGCTGGCGTTCCATCAGCGTCGGCATCAAGTGCACCAGCGCGACCGCCATGCCGCGCTGCTTCAGGCCCCATGCCGCCTCCAGGCCGAGCAGTCCGCCGCCGATCACCACGGCGCGTTTGTGGCGCCGCGCTGCGTCCAGCATCTTGTCGACATCGGCGATATCGCGGAACGCGCAGACGCCGGGCAACGCTAAGCCCGGAAGCGGCGGCGCCAGCGGGCGGGAGCCGGTGGCGATTAAAAGGCGGTCGTAGCGGATGCGGCGGCCGCTCGCCGCGGTGACCGTCTTCGCCGCGCGGTCGATCGCGACCACCGCGTCGCCGGCGAACAGGCGGATACCGTTGGCCTCGTACCAGTCGCGGGGGTGGATGACGATCTCGTCCAGGCTCTTGTCGCCGGCCAGCACGCTGGACAGCATGATCCGGTTGTAGTTGACGTGCGGCTCGGCGCCGAACACGGTGATCCGCAGGCGCTGCCCTGCCTCGTGCTTGAGCAGTTCCTCGACCGTGCGCATGCCGGCCATGCCGTTGCCGACGACGACCAAGTGTTCGCGCGGATCGGCGTGCATGGTCATCGTTCGCTCCCTCAGATGCGGATACCGGCCGGCAATGCCGCGTCCCGCCGCCAGCGCAGCTTGACCATTGCGATGCCGACCCAGGCCGCCAGCGCCAACGCCGCAAACACACCCAGGCCGAGCGCGTAGCTGCCGGTGAATTGCCGGGCGTAGCCGAGGCTCGCTGCGAGGTAGAAGCCGCCGACGCCGCCGGTCATGCCGACCAGTCCGGTCATCAGGCCGACGTCGCGGCGGAAGCGCTGCGGCACGAGCTGGAACACCGCGCCGTTGCCCATACCGAGCGCGATCATGACGACGATGAAGGCGCTGAGCGCTGCCCGGATCGGCAAGATGCCCTCGGCGCAGACCATCGAGACGGCGGCGACCGCAACGTAGACGCCGGACAATGTCCGCGTGCCGCCGATGCGATCCGCCAGGGCGCCGCCGACCGGCCGGGCGAACGAGCCGGCGAAGACGCAAGCGGCGGTGAAATATCCGGCCGTCACCGCGGACAGGCCGTACTGATCGTGGAAATAGATCGGCAGGGAGGACGAAAGGCCGACAAAGCCGCCGAAACTGACGCTGTAGAAGAACATCAGCCACCAGGCGTCGCCGGAGCGCAGAAGCCGTCCGTAATCGGACCATGTCTTGCGCGGCGGGCTGGTGGGGCTGTCCTTGGCGACCAGGACAAAGAACAGAAGGATGACGACGAGCGGCAGCGCCGCCAAGCCGAGCACATCGCGCCAGCCGAACGCCACGGCCAGCGCCGGTGCGAACAGCGCCGCGAACACCGTGCCCGAATTGCCGGCGCCGGCCAGGCCCAGCGCCATGCCCTGATGCTCGGCCGGATACCAGTAGGAGACCATCGGCAGCGCGATCGCGAAGGACGCGCCGGCGACGCCCAGCACCGCGCCGAATGCCAGGACCTGGGGCAGGGTATGCAGGCCGTGGGCCCAGGCCGCGAGCAACCCGGCGATGACGACCAACTGCATGGCGATGCCGACCCGCCGCGCCCGCCACTGGCCGACCAGGACGCCGTTGACGATGCGCAAGGCGGCGCCGGCCAGCACCGGCGTCGCCACCATCAGGCCCTTTTCGCCCGCATTCAGGTGCAGGTCGTCGGCGATGAAAACGGCAAGCGGCCCGAGCAGCACCCACACCGCGAAGCTCAGGTCGAAATAGAGAAGGCAAGCGACCAGGGTCGGGAAATGGCCAGCCTTGAGGAACACGCTTTTCATGACAACGCGCATCACGCAAGCGCCGTGCCACCACTATCGGGCCGCGCGACCGCCCCGAAACCGCTGTTTGTCTCCCACCGATGCACTTGGTGTTGCCTCGCTGCAGTGCAGCACGGCCTAAAGGATGGGCACGACACGCCGGGACGATGCGTCACCCCGCGGTGGAACGTCGTTGGCACGAAGGTTGCTTGGTCTCCGGGGCGGCCTGGGGGCCGCGGTACGTCGGTGACGAGGAGTTCGCGATGAATCCAAGCCTTGCCCGGTCGCCTGCTGGCAGAGGCTGCCATGGTCGTACCGCGCGGCGATAGAGCGCAAAGCCGGCCTCTGAGGAGGCAGGCCCGAAATTCGACTCGCCTCTATCACAGGAAGCGCTGTTCACGCCGCTTGCGAAACGATCGGGCCCTACCGTGTCGGCGCCAGCGTTCGC
>JBDZUN010000289.1:0-3891 GCA_040255145.1 Hyphomicrobiales bacterium
CGGCTGGCATCGCTGCTGGAGAGGCTGGAGCGCCGGGTCCTTCTGTAAAGGACGGAGCCGCGATTCAGCTCTGATTGGGGAAGCAGGCGCTGGCGCTCAGATTGATGCCGTCGGTGAACGGTGTGATCAGCGCCGGTACCGCGGTCTGGAACGTGTAGGTCACCGTGACCTTGGAGAACCCGGTCACGCCCGAGCACGTTGCGTTGTGGCTCAGCGCCAGGTCGGCCGCCGTGATCGGAACAATGGAATTCCGGGCAAGGCCGAGAAGATAGGCGGTGGTGCGCGTCGCATTATAGACGCCGGCGGAGGCGCAGGCGCTGTTGCCGACGCCCATGCAGCGCGCGCCGGTATTGGCGATATTCTGCATTGCCTCGCGCGTCCAGAAGGCGCGGCCGCACTCGATGCCGCCGAACAGAATCAGCAGCAGCGGCAGTGCGACCAGCGCGAATTCGACGGCGGTGGCGCCACCGCCATCGCGCAGGAATGCCCGCGGACGGCGCGACGTCATTGGGCCTGGACCACCGCCCGCACCGAAATCTGCCCCTGGGAGACCAGTCCGTAGCCGATGAAAAGCGGCTTATAGGCGCGGCTCGCCGAGATCGTGACGAACTTGCCCGCCAGGCCGCCGCCGGGGCAGGTCGACGCGCACGTCACCACGCTGCCCCAGACCACGGCGTTGGACACGACGCTCGGGCAATAGCAGCTGCCGACCGGAGCGGTGGTGCCCGACGACGCGCCCGCCGTCGGCGTCTTGGTCTGTGTCGGGCCGGCATTGACCGTGACGGTGGCGTCGGCCCAGTCACCCGATGCGATCGCCGCGATGGATGTCGCCAGGCTCGTCGCGGTGGCCGGCGCAACGTTCGCCGCATTCACCAGAGCGTAGTTCGACGCGGACGAGACGGTGCTCTCCAGGCTCAACTTGGTGCAGATGATCGCGCCGAAATCGGCGGCCCCGGCAAAGATGATGCCGAAGAGGGGCAGGATCAGCGCGAATTCGAGCGCCGCGGCGCCGGTCTGCTCGCGCAGTGCGCGGAGGGCGACGAGCCGCAGTGCGAGGCCGAACAAGGTTTTGATCCGCTTCAAGGTCACTGCACCAGGACCACGGCGCTCGCGGCACTGGAGCTGAAGCAGCTCGACGCCGCGGCCGTGCCGCCGGCGAGCGAGACGCTGCTGCCGATCAGCTGAAGACAACCGCCGGGAACGTCGCCAAGGCTGGCGCCGCCGCTGAGCGAGATCGGACCGTTCGGAAAGTAGAAGGCGCCCGATAGGCTGTTCCCGCTCGCGCCCTCGGCGAACGTGGCGCCTGCAGTGTTGGACGTCGCGGTCGGGCCGACGACGACCAGCTGCGCCGTGGCACCGGAAGTCGGCGCGGTGATGTCGACGTTGCTATAACCGGCGCCGACGCAGAATGCCTTGCCGGAGCATGAACTACCGGTTGAAGTCGAGGCCCCCGCCGTGACCAGCGTAACGCCGGTGCCGCTGACGCCCATGGACGACCCGTTACACGGAGAGTTGCCGCCGCCATTGGCGCCGAACGCGATGTAGCCGTTCACCGTATAGACACCCGAACCCAAGATCATCGCACCGGCGCCCGACAGGAAGCCCTTGATGTCGTGCTGGCTCGCGGCGCTCAGGACGGTGCATGAGCCGCCGAGGGTGATCGCGTTGCCGGCCAGTTGAAACGCGCCTGATGACCCGGTCGCATCGGCGAACTTGGTCGTTGCCCCGCCGCCCAGATTGAGCGAATTGCCGTCGCTTGCGACACCGATCTTGAAGCTGTTGGTCGTACCGCTACCCAGCGTCAGGCTTGCGCCGCCGCTATTGTAGATGCCGCCAGCGAGGACGAACGTGCTCGGGCCATCGAATGTAAGCGTCGCGGTGTTGCATATGCTGTTACCTGTGCTGCTGGTCGTGTTGCCGCTGCAGGTGTTCGTCGATTTTCCGATGTTGAACGTGCCCGCGCCAAAAGCGCCGTTTGAGCCGCCTCCGACCGTAATGCTCTTTATGTTGTACGTTTTTGTGGTGCCGACGTTGAATTTCACGGGGCCATTGATCGTGATGTTGCCGAAGTTCAACGTGCTTCCGGAGCAACTCACCGTCCACGTACTGCTGGCATAGGTCGAACTGCAGCCGGGTATGGAAAAGCTTGGGTCGCCCCAATACGGGAACGTGATATCCGCGCCGGTAATGACGGGTGCGCTCGGCGAGGTCAGCGCGGTGACGGTGCTGATCCGGCTGATCGCGGCGGCCACCGCCGGCTCGCTGGCCAACGGATCGGTTACCGGCTTCTTGGCCATGCCCGACGTGGTCGTGATGCCGTTGCACGGCTGGCTCGGCAGCGCGCCGTTATAGGTGAGGTTCTTCGCGCTGACCGTGGTGCCGCACGGCACCGAGACGCTGACGTTCGATGATACGGCGCAATCTTGCGCGGTGACGAGAGTGCCGCCGGAAAGTGTGATGCCGGTGCCGCTCCCGCTGAGTGCGATGATGCACGCAGAGCTCGACTGCGTGATCTGGGCGTAGGCGTTCGAGTTGACCGTCAGGGAATCCGGGCCGCCGATCACGGGCGCGAGCATCAGCGGACGGGTCGCGCCGATATTGACCTGGACCGCGCTGCTGGCGCTGAGACGGGGCGATGTGCCGAAGCTGGCCGAGACGTGGGCGGGCCCGATGCCGTTGAGGCTCGCCACATAGGTCGCCGCCGATTGCATCGCGGCCGTGGTGCTCTTGGCGTTGTAGGCGAGCGCTCCGGCATAGGCCGAAATATCGGAGGCGCGCTGCGCTTCCGCCTTGGTGACGAGCCCATAGCCGTATTCGCCGACCAGGCCGACGATCCCGATCAGCACCGGAAATACGAGGGCTGCGACGACGGTGAGCGTGCCCTCCTGTCGGCGAACGAATGCGCGGAGTAGGGATACCAGGGTCATCGTGGGTCGGCCAATGGGATTTGCACCCCGCCACAGTCCCATAAATCCCTGACTCAACCCTTAAGGACAAACGTCAATTCACCGGATTCGACGTTGGCCACCCGGACTATGGCGACCCGTTACGCCTGCGAGCGGCCAGGCGGTCGCCATCCGCTGCGCAGCGATCGTCCACGATGTCGCGGCGCGCATTCCGTTGCTCGATTGCCTGACCCGCGCACCGGTCGCGCGCACCCGGCCGGCGCTGGCACTGGCCTAGGACCTGTACGAGGACGCGGCCGCGGCGCGGAGATCTGCCGCCGCAACCATGTGCGGCATCCCGGTTTCGTGCCCGGCGGCGGCGTCCTGGCGGTCGTCCATGGCTGACGCCGTGACCCGTCGGTGGCCAGGCGTTCGGCGGCGGAAGGCGGCGATGATCGTCTCCTCCGGCGTCAGCACAGTCGAGCGAGCCTCTTAGCAGAGCTTGAGCTCGACCGGCTGGCCAAATTCCTGCGTCAGCCGAGCCTTGACTTTGCTCAAATGCATCATCAGCCGCTCGGTATCACCTTCCGCGACCGCGCCGACCGACACCTTCGTGTTTTGCGGCGGGAGCGCGCCAATTATCCAGCGAGAACCGCTCAGTTCGAGAGCGACAGTGCAATCAGGTGAACCGGCCAGCGGTAATGGCCCGCCGTGGCCGGCACAAGCTGAATGACGCCCAGCCAGATGGTCCAAAGACGGGTAGCAGCTCAGTGGAATTAAGGGCTAAGACCCTCTTATCTTCAGAAGGTAGCCCGGCGACTCGCTCGGCGCTTTGCAGACGGGTTGATCTAACCAGTGCCGCGTTGCGCGTTCGCCACCTGCTGATGCAGAGGAAAGGCCTCAGTTCCGACCGGCAGGCTCTCAACGTAGAGTGAGCGACTGGGAAAGGCTAAATCGGACCCGGCCTGCTGGTGCTGAGCCAGGTGGTGCTGTCGGCCCAATTGCC
>JBDZUN010000290.1:0-3053 GCA_040255145.1 Hyphomicrobiales bacterium
GATGCCCGGCGTCTTCATGTCGATCAGCAGGAAGGAGATGCCCTCCTGCTTCTTCACCGCCGGGTCGGTGCGCACCAGGCAGAACATCCAGTCGGCGAAGTGGGCATAGGTCGTCCACGTCTTGCTGCCGTTGACGACGTAGCGGTCGCCCTTGCGCACCGCCCGCGTGCGCAAGCTGGCGAGATCGGAGCCCGAGCCCGGCTCGGAATAGCCCTGGCACCACCAGTCCTCGCCCGACAGGATGCGCGGCAGGAAACGCTCCTTCTGCTCAGGCGTCGCGAAGGTGTAAATCACCGGCCCGACCATGCCGACGCCGAACGGCACGATACGCAGGGTGTCGGCCGCCGCCAGCTCCTCCTGAAAGAAATAGCGCTGCACCGGGTTCCAGCCGGTGCCGCCATATTCCTTGGGCCATGCCGGCGCGATCCAGCCTTGCTTGTGCAGGATGCGGTGCCACCGCAGATAGTCCTCGCGCCTGATTTCGGCGTCGCGCGCCACCTTGTCGCGCAGGTCATCGGGATAATTTTCGCGGATAAAGCGGCGCACCGTGTCGCGGAACGCGAGCTCCTCCGCTGTGAAGGTCAGGTCCATCGCCGTCCTCCCGATTCGGCCGCCGCCGCGACGCGTCGGTTTGAAACGCCCCGTTGGAATGCTATTTCAGGCATTGGAGCCCATGCAATGACCGAGACGCGATCCCCAGCCCCGCCCGCGCGCGACAAGATCGCCACGCCGTGCATCGCCGTCTGCCAGGTCAGCGGGCGCACCGGCCTGTGCGAGGGCTGCTTCCGCAGCCTGAAGGAGATCGGCCGGTGGCGGCGGATGACCGACGACGAGCGCGCCACAGTGATGGCCGACCTGCCGCGCCGAAAGGCGGCGGCGGAGCAAGCGCGGCCCGGATGAAATCCGGGGCTGCATCGACGCGGGTTCCGGGATTGCGTGGGGCCTGTCCTCCGGCCGGTCCCGGATTGCGCTCCGCTCCATCCGGGCTACGGCTGAGATCGGGCCAGCGCGCCGCTCACGCCTTGCCGTAGACCGGGATCATCGCGCCGCTGACCGCGCGCGCCTGTTCGCTGGCCAGGAAGACCAGGACGTTGGCGATATCCTCCGGCGTCACCCAGCGCGTGAAGTCGGCATCCGGCATCGCGCCGCGGTTGGCCGGCGTGTCGATCACGCTGGGGGCGACCGCGTTGACGGTGATGTCGTCTTCGCGCACCTCATCGGCCAGTACGCGCACCAGCGTGATGATGCCGCCCTTGGCGACGGAATAGGCCGCGAGCCCGCCGAGCCCGAGCGCGCCGGGGCGCGAGGCGATGCACAGGATGCGGCCCCATTTGTTGCGCTTCATCGCCGGCACCGCGGCCTTGCAGCACAGGAACGCGCTTTTCAGGTTGAGCGCGATCATGCCGTCCCAGTCAGCCTCTGCCGTCTCCTCGACCGAGCCCATGGCGAAGCCGCCGGCCAGGTTGACCAGGATGTCGAGCCGACCGTGCTTCGCCATCACCTGCTCGACCAGATCCGTCACTTCGTCCGTCTTCAGAATGTCGGCACGCGGACTATCGATCCGCGCCTTGTGCGCGCCGACCGCCTGTTCCAGGAGCGGGACTTCCTCGGCCACGATATAGGGCGCGACCACCGCGCGGGCGCCGGCCTCGAGCAGCGCCTTGCACACCGCGCGGCCGAGCGCGCCGGTGCCGCCGGTCACGAGGGCGACACGTCCGTCCAGGTTGGGCATGGTTTTCTCCCTTAGTATGGCAGCGGAGGCGGCCGGGCGCGCGCCTAGGACTTGCGGCCCCAAAGGACCTCGGAGGCAAGCCGCGCCCCTTCGGCCATCGCGGCGAACTTGGCCCAGACGACGGACGGCGCGACCATCTCCCAGCCGGCGAAGGTGCCGAAGCCGCAATCGCCGCCGGCGATCACCCGCTCGCGGTCGCCGACCACCTCGACCGCCTCCAGGATGCGGTTGCGCACGACGTGCGGGTGCTCGACATAATTCACCGTCGAATCGATCACGCCGGGGATCAGGATCGCGTCCTTGGGCAGGGGATTGGCCTTGAGCGCGGCGTATTCGTGCTGATGGCGCGGATTGGCGAATTCCATCGAGAACGCGCCGACCTTCGCCTCGTATATGATCGGCAGGATGTCGGCCATCGCCACGTCGCAATCGTGCGGGCCGTCGTAATTGCCCCAGCAGACGTGGAGCCGGATCTGCTCCCTCGGGATGTTGGCGCAGGCCTCGTTGACCGCCGCGATATGGCCCTCGATCGCGGTCTGGAAGGTCTTGACCGAATCGTCCTTCCACATGCCGTGCCGTTCCATGGCGAGATCCGGCGAATCGAGCTGCAGCACATAGCCACGGCTGTTGATCAGCTCGTATTCCTTGCGCATCTCGCGGGCGACGGCGCGGACATAGGCCTGGTGCGAATCGTAGTGGTGGTTGCCGAGCGTGGTGCAGACGATACCCGGCGAGGCCGCCGTCATGAAGCGGTCGACCGCACCGCCGGTCGCCTTCAGCGCGGCGTCGAACATGTCGTATTCGCGCTTGGCGGGGCCGAGGTCGGTATAGCGCAGCTCGGCGGTCGCGGCCGGCGCGTCGTAGACCTTCGACATCTTCATGCCGCGCTTGCGCCACAGCTCGATGAAATCGGGATAGGCGGCGAAGTCGGCGAAGCTGACGCGCTGGGTGACGCCGTCGAAGCCCTCCAGCCGCTGGCCGACATAGGTCTGGAAGCCGACGCGCGGCTGTTCGCCGTCATTGACGATGTCAATGCCGGATTCGACCTGCTTGCGCACGCAATGGGCGACGCCCTCGGCCGCCAGGCGGTCGAGTTCGGCGCGGTCGACCGGCTCGCCGTTCTCGTCGGCGATCAAGAGGTCGGCCAGCCGGCGGTCGCGCGGCAGGCTGCCGACATGGGTGGTGAGTATCCGCTCGTCGCTGCGCCGCATGGTGGCTTCCCCCGTCCGTTGATCGAGTCGCGCTCGGTTATTGTGCGGCCATTCTACTCCGCCTCGCTGCGGAAGGGACGGGTCAGCAGCGCCTCGATCGCGTCGGCGAT
>JBDZUN010000290.1:3063-3880 GCA_040255145.1 Hyphomicrobiales bacterium
ATCGACCCGCCGGCGACAATCTCCGCGACCGCCGCCGAAATCGGCATCTCGACGCCGTGGCGCCCGGCCAGCGCGACCACCGCGCCGGCGGTGGCGACGCCCTCGACCGTGCCCTTGGCCGCCAGCGCCTCGGCCACGACCCCGCCCGCGCCGAGCGCGCGGCCGAACGAGAAATTGCGCGATTGCAGGCTGGTGCAGGTCAGCGCCAGGTCGCCGAATCCCGACAGGCCCATCAGGGTCTCGGCCTGCGCGCCCAACGCGCGGCCGAGCCGCGCCATCTCGGCGAAGCCGCGGGTCATCAGCGCCGCGCGCGCCGATTCGCCCAGGCCATGGCCGATCACGATGCCGCAGGCGATGGCGATCACGTTCTTGACCGCGCCGCCGATCTGGGCGCCGACCACGTCGGGCGACCAATAGGGTCGGAACGCGCGGCTGCCGAGCGCGCCGGCCAGCACCGCGCCGAGGCCCGGTTCGGCCACCGCCAGCGTCACGGCCGTCGGCAGGCCGCGCGCCACATCGGCCGCGAAGCTCGGCCCCGACAACACGGCGGGAACGCATTCGGGAACCGCCTCGGCCAGCACCTCGCTCATCAGGCGCAGCGAGCCCTGTTCGACCCCCTTGGCGCACAACAGCACCGGCGTGCCCGGCCGCACCACGCCGGCCATGCCGCGCGCCACACCGCTGAGGTGCTGGGCCGGCACCACCAGCAGGATCGCGTCAGCCTCGGCCGCCTCGGCCAGGTCGCCGGTGGCGCGCAAGGCGGGCTCCGGCGCGACGCCGGGCAGGAAAGCCGGGTTCTCGTGCCGCGCCTCGATCG
>JBDZUN010000291.1:0-3874 GCA_040255145.1 Hyphomicrobiales bacterium
CGAGGCCCGGCCGCTCCAGGCCGCCCGCACCGTCGCCGCCGAACAGGCTGGTCTGTTGAGACTCGCGCGCCTCGGCCGCGATGTTGGCGTAGGCGATCACGGTGTCGAGTCCGGCCAGCAGCCGGGCGCGGTTCGGCTCCAGCGCGTCGAACGCGCCCGAACGGACCAAATTCTCCAGCGCCCGCCGGTTGACGCTGCGCGGGTCGAGCCGTTCGGCGAAATCCCATACGTTCCGGTACGGGCCGTTGCGCCGGCGTTCCTCCACGATCGACTCCGCAGCGAGACGCCCGACATTGCGCACCGCGCCCAGGGCATAGGCGATGCCGTCGTCGACCACGGCAAACTCGACCTCCGAGCGGTTGACGTCGGGCGGATCGAGCCGCAGGCCTAGCCGGCGGCATTCCTGACGCTGCATCGCCAGCTTGTCGGTATTGCCGATATCGAGGCTCATCGACGCCGCCATGAAGTGCAGCGGATGGTTGGCCTTCAGATAGGCGGTCTGGTAGGCGACCAGGGCATAGGCCGCCGCGTGGCTCTTGTTGAAGCCGTACTCGGCGAATTTCGCGACCAGCTCGAAGATGCCGCTTGCCTGGCCGCGGCCGACGCCCTTGGCCACCGCGCCCTCGACGAAACGCTCCTTCTGCTGCGCCATCTCACTGCGGATCTTCTTGCCCATGGCGCGGCGCAGCAGGTCGGCCTCGCCCAGGCTGTAGCCCGACAGCACCTGGGCGATCTGCATCACCTGTTCCTGATAGACGATGACGCCGTAGGTCTCCTTCAGGATCGGCTCGAGCCAGGGGTGGAGGTAGTCCGGCTCCTCCAGCCCGTGCTTGCAGCCGATGAATTTCGGGATGTTGTCCATCGGCCCGGGCCGGAACAGCGCGACGGCGGCGATGATGTCGCCGAAGGCGTCCGGCTTCATGCGCCGCATCACGTCGCGCATGCCCGAGCCTTCGAACTGGAACACCCCGCCGGTGTCGCCCGAGGCCAGCAGCGCATAGGTCGGCCGGTCGTCCAGCGGCAGGTGCGCCGGGTCGAAGGCGATGCCTGCCTCGGCCAGCATCCGCCGGGCGCGGTCGATCACGGTCAGGGTCTTGAGGCCGAGGAAGTCGAACTTCACCAGACCCGCAGGCTCGACCCACTTCATGTTGAATTGCGTGACCGGCATGTTGGAGCGCGGGTCACGGTAGAGTGGGACCAGCTCGTCCAGCGGCCTGTCGCCGATCACCAGGCCGGCGGCGTGGGTCGAGGCGTGGCGGTACAACCCCTCCAACCTGAGGCCGATGTCGAGAAGGGTGGCGACGGATTCCTCGGCGTCGCGCGCCTGCTGGAGGCGCGGCTCGATCGCGATCGCCTGCTCCAAGGTCACCGGATGGGCCGGATTGTTGGGCACCAGCTTGCACAGCCGGTCGACCTGGCCATAGGGCATCTGCAGCACGCGGCCGACATCGCGCAGCACCGCGCGCGCCTGCAGCTTGCCGAAGGTGATGATCTGGGCCACGCGCTCATGCCCGTAGCGGTCCTGGACGTAGCGGATCACCTCGTCCCGCCGCTCCTGGCAGAAGTCGACGTCGAAATCCGGCATCGACACGCGCTCGGGGTTGAGGAATCGCTCGAACAGCAGGTTGAGCCGGATCGGGTCGAGATCGGTGATGGTCAATGCCCAGGCCACCACCGAACCGGCACCGGAGCCGCGCCCCGGCCCGACCGGGATGCCCTGCTGCTTCGCCCAGCGGATGAAATCCGCGACGATCAGGAAGTAGCCGGGGAACTGCATGCTCTCGATGATGTCGAGCTCGTGGCGCAGCCGCTCCTCATACGCCGCCACCGGGGCCGCGGGGAGCGCCGACGCCAGGCGTGCGGCCAGTCCCTCCGCGGCGAGGCGGCGCAGCTCACGCGCCTCGTCGCTTCCGTCCGCGAGCGGAAAATTGGGCAGGATCGGGTCGCGGAACACCGGCCGGAACGCGCAGCGCTGCGCGATCTCGATCGTCGACGCGATCGCCTCGGGCAGGTCGACGAAGACCGCCGCCATTTCCTCGGCCGACTTGAAGCGGTGTTCCGGGGTCAGGCGCCGCCTTTGCGCCTCGGACAAGTAGCTGCTTTCAGCGACGCAGATCAGCGCGTCGTGCGCCCGAAACATGTCGGCGTCGGCGAAGTAGGGCTCGTTGGTCGCGACGATCGGCAGGCCGTGTGCATAGGCAAGGTCGAGGAAGGCCGGCTCCGTCGCCGCCTCCTCGGGCAGGCCGTGCCGCTGGATTTCGACATAGAGCCGCTGCGGGAAGATCGCCGCGAGCTGGAGCAGCAGGCGCTCCGCCGCGTCACGCTGGCCGGCATGCAGCAATTGGCCGACCGGCCCCTCCGCGCCGCCGGTCAGCAGGATCAGGCCGTCCGACCGGGCCTCCAGGTCTTCGAGCCGGATCGCCGCCGCGTCGGGCGCGGCCGAATCGAGGTGCGAGCGCGACGACAGCTTGAGCAGGTTGCGATAGCCCGCCTCGTCCTGCGCCAGCAGCGCGAGCCGCGCCGGGCGGGGGCCGCGCGCGCCGCGGCCGTTGCCGGCGCCCGCCCCGCCATTGGCGCGGTCGGGCAGGGCCAGCGCGATGCTCGACCCGATGATCGGCTGGATGCCGGCGGCGGCCATCGCCTCGGAGAATTCGAGCGCGCCGAACATGCTGCCGGTGTCGGTGATCGCGGCCGCCGGCATGCGGTGGCGGCGGCACAGTTGCGGCACCTTCTTGACCGGGATCGCGCCCTCAAGCAGCGAATAGGCCGTATGCAGCCGGAGATGGACGAAACCGGCGTGCGCAGGGTGGCCGGAAGCTTCGAGGTTGCCGTTCGAATCGATCGCGTCCATCCGTCGTCAGACACCAAAATTCGTTAAACGAAAAACCACCGGACCGGAGCACGCCGGGGGCTGCCCCCCGGCCGTCCGATTCCACCGGCCGATCCTAAAGCAGGCGGTCGAGACGGACCAGCGGTCCCTCGGGCAGGAGCCGGGCCGGGCCCATCCGTTCGCAGGCGGCGATCAGCCGGCCGTCGCGGCCGAGAATCGCATCGGCCAGGGCGACGATGCGGCGGTTGGGCTGCGCGTGCGGCGCGACGCGGCGCATCGCCGACGCCGCCTCCGCCTCGCGCCCCGGTGCGCCGACGACCAGGGCGACCAGCGCCGCGGCCATCGACCGGCTGATGCCGGCATAGCAGTGGACCAGCAGCGGCGCGCGCCCGTCCCACTGGCCGAGGAATTCGATCAGCCGCGCGACATCGGCCTCGACCGGGCAGACCATGCCCTCGACCGGGTCGCTGATATCGTGCACCTGGACCCGATGGTGGCGCGCGGGCGGAAAGCCGGCCGGCGTCGGCGGCTGGTAACCATGGTCGATCAGCGAAACGATATGGCTCGGCCGCAGCGCCGCGGCGTGACGCGGCATCTCACGTAAGGAACACACATAGATCATGGGTCATCGCCGCCCGAACACATCCGACATCAGTTCGGCCATCTGCAGATCGCCGAACGGCTTGTTCAGCCTCGGCCGCGCGCGCAGCGCGACCGTGATGCCTTCCGAAGTATAGCCGGTCGACAGGATGAACGGGATGCCCCGTTCGGCCAACGCGAACGCCACGGGGTCGATCTTGCGGCCGCCGACATTGACGTCGAGCACGGCGCCGTCGATCGGCGCGTCCCGCGCCAGGCCGAGCGCAGTGTCGAGGTCGGCGACCGGCCCGACCACGTCGCAGCGGAAATCCAGCAGCATGCGCTCGATCTCCAACGCGACGAGGAACTCGTCCTCGACGATCAGGATGCGCAGGCCTGACAGGTCGGCGGTCACGACACGGCACGCCGGCGCTCCGGCTCCTGCTTCGGCGCGGGCCGGTGCTC
>JBDZUN010000292.1:0-3869 GCA_040255145.1 Hyphomicrobiales bacterium
AAGGCGCGCGCCCGTGCACTGGCGGCGGAGCACGACGTGCCGGTGCTGGCCGGCACCGCCGGCGCGGCAACGCTGGATCAGGCAAAGGCGTTCCTGCGCTCGCTGCCGGGAGGCAGCGGCGTGATGGTCAAGGCGCTGGCCGGCGGCGGCGGCCGCGGCATGCGGCCGGTCCATGACGCGGCCGAGCTGGAACAGGCCTTCGCCCGCTGCGAATCGGAAGCGCGCGCCGCCTTTGGCAACGGCGCGCTTTATGCCGAGCAATTGATCGCGCGTGCCCGGCATATCGAAGTCCAGGTCGTCGGTGACGGCCAGGACGTGATTCATCTGTGGGAGCGCGAATGCACCCTCCAGCGCCGCAATCAGAAGCTGATCGAGATCGCGCCCAGCCCGTCGCTCGATGACGCGCTGCGCACGCAGATCATCGAAGCGGCGCTGCGCCTCGCCCGCGCCGTGCGCTACGTCTCGCTCGGCACGTTCGAGTTCCTGGTCGACGACGCGGCCGGCACGTTCTATTTCATCGAGGCCAACCCGCGCCTCCAGGTCGAGCACACGGTGACCGAGGCCGTCACCGGCATCGACCTCGTCCGTAGCCAGATCGCCATCGCCGGCGGCGCGGACCTGCGCGGGCTTGGCATCGACCAGGCGTCGATCCCCGCCCCGTGCGGCTTCGCCATCCAGGCCCGCGTCAACATGGAAGTGCTGGATGCCGCCGGCGGCATCCATCCGTCAGGCGGGACCCTGCTGGCCTTCGAGGCGCCGTCCGGTCCCGGCGTCCGCGTCGATACGTTCGGCTATAGCGGCTACCACACCAATCCGCGCTTCGATTCCCTGTTGGCCAAGGTGATCGTCCACAGTCACGGTTCGCGCTTCGCCGAGGCCGCGGCCAAGACCGCGCGGGCGTTGCGCGAATTCCGGATCGAGGGGCCGGCGACCAACATCCCGCTGCTGCACGCGCTGCTGACCGACCCCGATGTCACCGCGAACCGCGTCCATACCCGGTTTGTCGAGGAACGGCTGGCCGACCTGCTCGACACCGCGGCCAACGCCCACCGGCCGCTGTTCCCCAGCGCCGCTGCGGCCCAGGGTGACACGCCGGCGGCGCCGAGCCGATCGGCGACCGGGCCGGCCGGCACGGTGGCGATTCCCGCGCCGATGAACGGCACCGTGGTCTCGGTCGACGTGGCCGAGGGCGACACGGTGCTGCGCGGCAAGCCGGTCGCGATCCTGGAAGCGATGAAGATGGAGCACGTCGTCACCGCCCAGGTCAGCGGCGTGGTGCGGCAGGTAGCGGCCACCCAGGGCGAGGTTCTGCCCGAAGGTTTCCCAGTCCTGTTCGTCGAAGAGCAGGCGATCGACGAGGCGCAGGCGGACGAGACGGAGGAGCTCGACCTCGACCATATCCGTCCCGACCTGGCCGAGGTGATCGAACGGCACCGCATCACCCTGGACGCGGCGCGGCCCGATGCCGTGGCGCGCCGGCGCAACCGGCATCAGCGCACCGCGCGCGAGAACATCGACGACCTGTGCGATCCGGACAGCTTCATCGAGTATGGCGCGCTGATCCTGGCCGCCCAGCGCCGGCGCCGCAGCCTGGACGAGCTGCTCAAGATGAGCCCGGCGGACGGCATGGTCTCCGGCATCGGCACCGTCAATGGCGATCTGTTCGGGCCCGACAAGGCGCGCTGCATGGTGATCGCCTACGACTTCACGGTGTTCGCCGGTACCCAGGGCTATATGAACCACAAGAAAAAGGACCGAATGTTTTCACTGGCCTATCAGTGGAAGCTGCCGCTGGTCCTCTACGCGGAGGGCGGCGGCGGGCGGCCGGGCGAATCGGACGCGCTGATGTCGGCGGCCTGGCTCGACACACCGAGCTTCATCCACTTCGCCCGGCTGAGCGGTTTGGTGCCGGTGATCGGCGTGGTGTCGGGTCGTTGCTTCGCCGGCAACGCCGCGCTGCTCGGCTGCTGCGACGTGATCATCGCGACCGAGAACGCCAATATCGGCATGGGCGGCCCAGCCATGATCGAGGGCGGCGGCCTCGGCGTGTTCACGCCCGAGGAGGTCGGGCCGATCGACGTGCAGGCGCCGAATGGCGTGGTCGACGTGCGCGTCGCCGACGAGGAGGAGGCGACCCAGGTCGCCAAGCAGTATCTGTCCTATTTCCAGGGGCCGGTCGCGGAATGGACATGTGCGGACCAGCGCCTGCTGCGTCGCGCGATCCCCGAGAACCGCCTGCGCGCCTATGACGTGCGCAACGTCATCCACCTGCTGGCCGACACTGGCTCGGTCCTGGAGCTGCGCGCCGAATTCGGCATCGGCATCATCACCGCGCTGATCCGCATCGAGGGCCGGCCGATGGGCCTGATCGCCAACAACCCGTTCCACCTGGGCGGCGCGATCGACGCGCCGGCGGGCGACAAGGCGGCGCGCTTCCTGCAATTGTGCGACGCCTTTGGCCTACCCGTCCTGTCCCTGTGCGACACGCCTGGCTTCATGGTCGGGCCGGAGGTCGAGAAGCAGGCCCAGGTCCGCCACGTCAGCCGCATGTTCGTCACCGCCGCCAACATGGACGTGCCGATGTTCGCCGTGGTGCTGCGCAAGGGCTATGGCCTCGGCGCGCAGGGCATGCTGGCCGGCGGCACGCTGGCGCCGTTCTTCACCGTCGCCTGGCCGACCGGCGAATTCGGGCCGATGGGCCTCGAAGGCGCGGTGCGCCTGGGCTACCGCCGCGAGCTGGAGGCCGAGCCCGACCACGAGGCGCGCGAGGCCCTGTTCCGCAAGCTGGTCGACAAAATGTATGAGGAAGGCAAGGGCATCAACGTCGCTGCCTTCCACGAGATCGACGACGTGATCGATCCGACCGACACCAGGCGCTGGCTCATGCGCGGGCTTCGCTCGCTGCCGCCGCAGGCGCCGCACGAAGGCAAGCGCCGCCAGTTCGTCGATACGTGGTGAGAGACCGCATAGACGCCGAACCGCCTAAGACGCCTCCTCCTCCAACGCCTCTTCCGCCTCCAGCCAGCGCGTTTCCGCCTCGGCGATGCGGCGGTCGAGCTCCGCGCGCTGGCGCGTCAGCGCCGTCAGCCGCGCCGGCGGTCCGGAATAGAGCGCCGGATCGGCAAGCTGGGCCTCGAACGTCGCCTTCTCGGCCGCAAGCCGCGCGACCAGCGCCTCCGCCTCCCTGGCGACCCTGCGTAGGGGCGCCAAGCGCAGCCGCGCATCCGCCGCCTGGCGTCGCGCATCCTTGCGCGCGTCGCCCGTGCCAGCGTTCCCGGCCGCGCGAACCGTGGCGCCGCCACCCTGCCCCAGTTCCGCCCGATAGGAATCGAGGTCGCCGTCATAGCGCCGGACCGTGCCGCCGACGACCAGCCACAATTCGTCCGCGGTCAGGTCGAGCAGGTGCCGATCGTGGCTGATCAGGACCACGACGCCCGGATAGGCGTTGATCGCGGCGATCAGCGCCTCGCGTGTCTCGATGTCGAGGTGGTTGGTCGGCTCATCCAGGATCAGGACGTGGGGCGCATCGTGGGTGATCAGCGCGAGCGTCAGCCGCGCCTTCTCGCCGCCCGACAGGCTGCGCACCGCGACGTCGGCGCGTTCCTGCGAGAAGCCGAAGCGGCCGAGTTGCGCGCGCACCTGCGGCTCCAGCGCGCGGGGCATGCGCGCAGCCATGTGACGATAGGCGGAATCGTCGGGCACCAACTCGTCCAACTGGTGCTGCGCGAAATAGCCGACCCGCAGCTTGGGGTGGCGTGCATATTCGCCCGCCATCGGCTGGAGCCGGCCGGCCAGAAGCTTCGCCAGGGTCGACTTGCCGTTGCCGTTGGCGCCCAGCAGCGCGATGCGGTCGTCCGGCTCGATCTGCA